>NZ_RDSM01000003.1:0-300000 GCF_004115155.1 Granulicella sibirica | reverse complement strand
GTGTGCAGAACGTGGGCCATTGCATGGCAAGTGCGGTCATGTTGCGGTCATTCGCAAGTGGTATGTTCTTGCGTGGCGCTTCTTCCAACGACTCAATCCAGCCGCACGATGCGGTTCAGTTTCGGGGCTTCCACCGGTGAGTGCGTCTTGAAGTATGCCACCAGAGCGTCCACATCCCGAGTCCCTATTACTTTGTCCGTGCCGCTCTTGAAGGCGGTCATTCCTTCGGCCCCCGCCACCATGAAGCCGTTTGCCTCGACACGAACGCGGTCCTTCGCTCCAAGCACCTTTCCCCGCAGCTTTATCGAACCCGGCACCACGTGCTCTCCGGGCGCGGCATGCAGCCTGTATTGATAGTTGAATCCCTCCGACACCTGCAGCATGATCGACGACCCGTCGCTTCGAAACTGCTCCTCAAGCAATTGCCGTATATCTTCTCCTGTCATCGTAAGGACCGTGATCTGATTGCCGAACGGTTGCACGGCATAGAGCTCCCCGAATGAGACTTCTCCTGGCCCCGTTGCCGGCAGTTCGGCCCGGATGCCGCCTGTGTTCATGAAGGCCAGCTCGGCCCCGCCGTTCTCTTTGGCCGCGACACTCGTCAACTGGGCATCGGCGATTACGTCTCCCATCGCACTCTCTCCAGCTGCATTCTGCTTTCGACTGATCTCCCCGGCGATCGACCCCACCGTGCGGTTTGCCACCTCCTCCGCGCGCGGTTTGTATTTCTCGAGGATCGCTGTCTGGGCGGGATCTCGAGGCACGTCGCGCGTGACGATCTCGTTGGCCGCCGCAACTGTCAAGATACGATCCGTTCGACGGTCCACTGTCAGCTTGACGCGCGTAAAGAGTCGTCCATACGCGCCCGCGCTCGTCACCGTATGTCCCGCGATCCTGCAGTTGTAATACTCATGGGTGTGCCCGCTGATCACTAGCTGGATTGCCGGTGAGAGCCTTTCGACGATGCCCTGGATCTCCCCGCTGAAGTTCGCACAGCTGTCTCTATCCATCGCATCGGCTTGTCCGTGCTGCGCGCCGCCCTGATGAATCAGAAGCACGATCGCATGCACCCCCGCTTTTTCAAGCTGTAACGCGGCTTCGTTAGCAACCTGACTCTCCTCCAGGAATTGGTCTCCACGGATGGCACTTGCAGAGATGACTGCCGCCGACCCCTCGAGCGTCTCCCCGATAAATCCGATCTTCACTCCGCCCACCGTTTGAATCGAGGTTGCGGGGAAGACAGGCGTCCCATTTTCCAGCACGTTGGCCGCGAGGTATTGATAGTGCGCGGTCTTCAGCCGACGCTTCAACTCGGTGATTCCGTGGTCCATCTCATGGTTTCCGATTGACGTCACTTTAAGCCCCATCGCATTTATGGCTTCGATGGCCGGCTCCTCATCAAATAAGGCCGAGATCAGTGGCGAGGCGCCCATCAGGTCTCCTGCACCTACCACGATCGAGTTGGGTTCTTCAGCCTCAGCCATTTTCAGGTGTGTGGCAAGATACTCGGCCCCGCCGGCCGGGGTCTTACCCACCATGCCGTCACGTCCCACGGGAGGTTCGAGATTGCCATGCAAATCATTGATTGCCAGCACCTGTACCGTCACCTGCTGACTTCGAGATCCGACTGGATGCTGCCCCGGCACCATTTGTTGAGCCCAAGCCGTGATGGCTCCTAACCCGAGCAGCGTCGCCGCTGTAACTAGCTTCCTCGTCACCAAGAACTCACCTCAGACTTATCCTACAAGCGTCTGCGCGTCGTGCTCGAATGCCCAATCGATATGAGAGAGGACACGTGATGCATCGGCTCTTCTTCAAAGATCGCCTTCCCATTCGCCTGATAACCGCTGCCGATACTCCGATGTTTGTTTTGAGACTGTGTTTCTAAAATTCTTCAGCAAGGGCGAGAAGGACCGTACAATTGTGCAATGCCTAAAGCACCCGCAGCAATCACATCTCCGAAGATCAAGAAGCTCGCGCAGAAGGCGCTCAAGTCGCCCAGCATGTTGACTACCGCGGAAACGCGCGAGCTTGGCGCTTCTGTTGTGGCTCACGTGTCTCCGCCGAAAGAGATTCCTGCGACTGCAGCGAAGAAGACACCGAGCAAGAAGACACCTGGCAAGAAAGTGCCTGGCAAGAAAGCGCCGGCGAAGCGTTCCTGATCCGATCGCCGCTATTGATGGCGGGGTTCATGGCAGTGGGTCTATAAGTCCATGGCGGCTGCGTGATGATGTAGCGGAATGTCGAAGCGTTCCATGGGCTCCGCGGCGCGAGGTGCGTCTCAGTGCCGATACTGCGGGACGCCGCTTACGGCAAGCTCATCCACGTCTTATGCGTACTCCCCGGTTCAACTGAAACGACCAGATTGAAGTTAGCAATGATGAGGCGGCCTTTATTGGCCGATTTGGAAGGCCCAAGTTCCCGGCCACCTCAATGATTTCTCTCTTCATATCGATTGGGCGCGCCGGGAGTCGGAATGTTATCGGATACCTGAGCTCCACTTAGATGAGTTCGGGCCAGGGGAGTGGTGAGGCTGATGCCACTCCCCGATATCTGCGCGCCAGTTGCGTGGGTATGGGCGAGAGGTTTGACGACTGTGATGGTGGCTACTCCTCGGGCCCTGGTTGAGGCAATCACCGCCGTCTCAGCGTTCGCGCCTTCATCAATCGTGATTGTTTCTCCTCTAGCAAAGCCAGTGGCCCTGTCGACGGTGAGCAGAGTCGCTCCAGGATCCGTAGACGTGCGTGCCGTCGTGGCACCTGCTGTTCCCACGGCAGCGATCACTGCTGTCTCAGCATTCACGCCGGAATCAACATGGACTGTCTGACCAGGGTGGAAGCCTTCCGTGCTGGCGACCTTTATGTTCGTTGCTCCGGCCTCCGACTTAGCCGACAAGGAGGCAGCGGCCTGCATTGAAAAGTCGTTGCAGTTGCTGTCCGTATCGGCACCGTCCGGGAAGCGGCCTGCACTGGTATTGATGGCGACAGGGGCCACGACCGTCGACCAGGGGTTGAAGACTGAACCGGGCGCCGGTGCGTAGCAGCCGCTGATCGGAGCTCCTGAGACCGTTTGATCGCCTTCGGCAGCCCATGGGTCGACAAGGCCTCCGTAGTTAAGGCTGTCGGCGACGACTCCCGATGGTTCGCGGAGGACGATGCTGCCTTCTTCGACGTTGAGGGTAACTCCGAACTGTGGGGACTTCGTGGTGAGTTCCGGTCCGCCAAACCACTGGTTAGGCGCGGGCATACCCTGGTATCCGGCAGTCCTGACCGCGGCATCGCGGACGGGCGCGTGGATCGCCTGGTTGTTGGTTAGTGGTGTATCCAGAGTTATGCCAGTGCCGAGTGCCTGGACTGGCTCGTTGCTCGAATGGGCAAAGGCAGTCGCTGGCTGGAAGCTGATTCCCGTTCCACGATCGCTGAACGGGAGGTTGGCCGCATGAGGGAATTGTAAGGGAGCTGCAAGGTCCAGACCTGTTCCGGGAGATACCACCCATTCACTGGCTACGTGAGGTTTGGCAAGGGCAGGCGTGAAGTCGATGGAGATACCATCCGGTCCAGGCGTGGTGCCCACGGCCGTGATGGTGACGGCTTGCTGACTCGCTGGTGTGCCGATGGTGATCTTGTTGCCCGCCGCGAAGCCCTCTGCTTTGCGCACGTTGATCCGGGTAGCTCCGGCGCTTACGGGAGCTGAGAGGTTGGTCTGACTCGCCGCGGTGCCGACATGCGCCACTGTTACGGTTTCGATCCCATGGCCCACGCTGTCGATATCCAGCCTTATCTTGTCACCAGCCGAGATATTCGCGAGCGATGTGACTTGAATGTTCTTCACGCCCGCGGGAGCTTCCATCGCCAGATAGGCTTGCGTTCCGGGCTTGCCGACGGCGGTTACGGTCGCAACCTCATACTTCTCCTCTGTGTTCGCAACGATGGGGTAGGTAGAGCCATAGCCAAGAGCTATCTTCTGGCCAACTACGAATCCGGTTGTGTCCTCAACCGGCACGTTGGTTGAGCCGGGAGGAATGGTAATCACTATCTCCTCGGGAATGGACTGCCACAGCGTTGTATGACTGCTTGCGGCCGTTCCGAGGCTTGCGATTTTGCGTGTTTCCATACTGGAACCAGAGCCGATGTTGAGTGTGTCCCCGACTGACATCCCATCGATATTCCTGACATGGACGGTGCTTTCCCCTTTAAGTGCGGGAACCACAAGGCCGGAGTTGGAGAGGCCGAGCAGATAGAAGCCGCCAGATGCGAG
The DNA here is from genome assembly GCF_004115155.1 of Granulicella sibirica. Taxonomy (NCBI): domain Bacteria; kingdom Pseudomonadati; phylum Acidobacteriota; class Terriglobia; order Terriglobales; family Acidobacteriaceae; genus Granulicella; species Granulicella sibirica. The sequence continues at coordinate 295,743 of NZ_RDSM01000003.1, read as the reverse complement.
CTTCGTTCCAGTTGGTATCTTTACCGTTGAGAAGATGGCCTGGTGAGCAGGGTGTGCGGTCAGTGTCCAGTTAGAGAGGTCAGCGCTTTGAGTGCCTGCGTTGTAGAGCTCGATGAAGGAATCGGTCGGGTTGCCGGGAGCGCTTGCGTTGACTCGAAACTCGTTGATCTTGACTGGGCTGGTGTTGCGGATCTTTTCTACAGCCGTTTCAACATGGCTTCTGCCGCTCGTCTGATTTGCCCAGGACGCATGGCCGACGAGATCACCGTTGAAGGCCACCGGCGCGGAGGTGACTTTGAATGTCGCACTGACGCTCGCACCTGGATCGACCTGAGCGAACTTCTTCGATGCCTGGGCGGCGCCTGAAATAACCGCAGTCCACTGTGGGCCGGGCACGGCGATCGATAACGAGACGTCCGCGGCAGGAGAGCCAGTTGTATTCGTGAAGGTTACGGTGAAGTTTCGCGACGATCCGGGAGTAAAGGTCTGCGGTGCGGCGTGCGTTCTCGCGGGCTCAGCCGGTGTTAAGCTGAGTGGGGTTACGTCGTATCCCGCGGCCACGATATTGGCCTGGACGAGCTGGTCGGTCGCATTCGACGGGAACGTGCCGGCGGCGGTCATCGCTCCTTCATAGAAGGTTCCCTGGGAACCGACGCTATTGTCGCCACCATTGCCCAGGAGGATCGCCCCCTGCTTGCGCATCGGGTCGTAGGTTGGATTCACACGGTGCCCATCGAACATGACGGATAGAGCGCCCTTTTGCGCGTCCCCGCCCATGGAAGTCCAATGGTGCGGTTCTCCCTTGCCGATGGCGGTGACGAAACGCCAGGGGATGCTGGGTAGATTGGGACAGCCTTTGGTTCCGTCGTCGTTGACGCAACCGACGAGATTATTCTCCTGATCGGTCATGATCCATGGCCCGTTTCCGGCCCCGCTGTACCACGGGGTGGCGTTGCCGAAGTAGAGGGTCTCCATGGTGCCGTTGTCATCGTCGCGACTGTCGATCTCGGCATTGCCGTAGTCGAAACAGCAACCGGCATTGAAGTGCTTTCCGCTGACGACCCAGTACTGGCCTTCGGCCTGGTCGTCGACCGCGGTGCCTTTGACATCGTTCTGGCGAAGGCCCATGCCGGGCTCGATGAATACGCCGTAGACCTTGTGCCGCATGACGGTAATCGGGGCCATATCGGCAAGCGGAAGAGTATTGAAGCCACCCAACGCGGGGCCACTGAAGCCGCCACGAGGTGCCTGGATGAGGTCGTTGTGTTTGGGCGACTGGTCGTAGATCTTGCTGATCCAGCAATAGGTGCCGGCGCAGAACCTATCCTGCGCGGCTGCGTCCGCGTATCCGCCGGGATCCGGGACAGGCGTGGCAGCAGGCTGGACGAGGCCAATGTCCAGCGTCTTCCCGTCCGATTGGCGCAAGACCTGATAGAGGGGGCCGTTGTAGGCGGCGTAGAGCGCACGGGTGGTGCTATGTGCGGCAACACAAGGGTCTCCGGCAGCCGCGTAGATGTCGCATGAGCCTTGAGGCCTGTGTGGAGATCCGACGCCACTCGGGGAGGGCTGTTGCGCAAACGTCAGGGCAGGACCAACGGCTGCATAAACGAGTGCGAGCATCAAGACGAAAGCGACTCTCTTCTTCATTCTTATCCTGATCTTCCGGGAAGTAATGTGGGCTGGGTTAATGGGAATTACTTTTTCCGGATCCCAATTTCTTCGAACTTTCCGCCGGAATACGTATACCACCTGGCACTGAAGTTCGGTGAATCGTTCAACTCGGCTTCAGACTACCTTCCGGCGATGATGCCGGTTACGCGCCGATTACCCTGGTGCGACCAGCACCCTTCCGTATTCCGTTGTGAATTACCAAAGATAGCTGGCTTCCACCCGTCCGCGGGTTAGACTGCCGAGATCGACGCATAGAACGTTTTTAGATGATGCGAGTTTCTTGCTCAGCAAGTCCTGACCTCATTGGAAAGTGAAGGGAGCAGGTCTTCTCCGCGCTGGCCGACCTCAAATCATGTGTTTCGAGAGTCATGATTTAATTGCGGCGCTGCCGTCAATCTAACGATCCCGTTCCAACGTAAGCCGAAAGTGATTCATTATCCCGGGAATAAAGGGTACTCCTTCATGCGATTCAAGGACTTTGGTCAAGTCATCCCCGCTGTAGTCGTGGCTTTCGGTCTTCTCTGCACTGCTCAGGCACAACAAAACTCCGGAGTTGGATCTCCAAGTTCAAACTTCGTGCGTTCTTTGGTCAGTGAGCGAGTCGATGACACCAAGTTGGTGAAGCTCTCCGGGAACACTCACCCGCTAGCCAAGCAGACCAACGATCTAGGGAGAGCAGATGCGGATAAGGTGCTTGAACGTATGGTCCTGGTGCTCAAGCGCAGCCCGGAGCAAGAGAAAGCACTCGCCGAGTTTAATGAACGCCAATACGATCCTGCGTCGCCTGACTTTCATCATTGGCTCTCCGCTGAGGAGTTTGGGAGGCTCTACGGTCCGTCGGATTCCGACATGACGGCGATCACGGGTTGGCTCGTGAGTCGCGGGCTGAGCATTCAAGAAGTGAGTAAGGGTCGAGTGTCGATTCAGTTCTCCGGAACGATCGGCCAGGTGCAGGAGGCGTTTCATGTTGAAATGCACAGGTATCTTGCCAATGGAAAACAACACCTTGCCAACGACCGCGATCCTCAGATTCCCGATGCGTTGTCGCCTGTCGTGGTGGGTATCGCGTCACTGAATGACTTCTTTCCGAAACACTACTCGCATCCCGGAAATTACGTAAAGCGCGACCTGCAGACAGGAAAGTATTCGCTGCTCACCTCGGTGCCTTTCGATGGCAAACAGGCGGTTTCAGGTGGAGTTAGCCAACAGCACTCCGACACAGCTTCTTTGTCGAGTACGAACTCCTCGGGCAAGGTGCAGCCTGAGTTTGGCTACGTCGACCCGAATACGGGCTATCAGCGGGAGGAACTAAGTCCTTACGACGTCGCGACTATCTACAACATCCTGCCATTGTGGAATGAAAGCACACCCATCAATGGCAAGGGCGTGAAAGTGGCCATCGTGGGACTCAGCGATGTTCAGACGACCGACTTCAACACGTTTCGCAGCTCGTTTGGGTTGCCTGCGGGGACCCTGACGACGCTGCATAGCGGCACCGACCCCGGAGTCACTGACAGCCAGGGAGAGAACACCGAAGACGTAGAAATGGTTTCCGCGACTGCGCCGGGCGCCGAGGTTGTTCTAGTTTCCGATGTGGATAACGCGACCACGAACGGACTAGTCACCGCGATTAACTACATCGTCGAGAATAAGGTCGCCCCTATTCTAACGATGAGCTATGGCGAGTGCGAGCTGAACAATGGGTCCGCGAACAACAGCTTATATAACAGCATTTTTCAACAGGCCGCGACGTCCGGGATCAGCTCCTTTGTAGCAGCGGGAGATTCGGGCTCGGCGGTATGCACAAGCCAGAATGGCACTCCTCCCTACGCTGACCAATATGGCCTCCAGGTAAGTGGGATGGCTTCAACCCCCTATGTGACGGCCGTCGGTGGAACCGATGTCCAGTGGCCCCTCACTGAGGCTACCAATCCGGTCTCAACCTATTGGAATGCGACGAATGATTCTCACGGCGCAAGCGCGAAGGGCTACATGCCCGAGATGTCGTGGAACGATACATGCACCAACCCGTTGCTCCGCAACGTTTATACCTCCTATAGCAATAACGAAGCACTGTGCAACGACGCGGTCAGCGGTTCTCCGGGCCTGGTTGAGATGGCTTCCGGAAGCGGAGGTGTAAGCCGCTGTACGACTCCATCCGGGACGGCTCCTTCAACATGCTCGGGAGGGTATGCCAAGCCGAGTTGGCAGACCGGGGTCGCGGGCATTCCCGCGGACGGGAAGCGTGACCTTCCAGACGTTTCGATGTTTGCAGCCTACGGATTCCAGAGTAGTACAGGGATTCCGGGAAGTGCGCTCCTGATATGTCAAGCGACAGCGTCTCCCGAGACATCCTGCGATTACACCAATCCGAACTATATCGTGTATCAGGAAAATGGCGGTACTTCAGCGGCATCGCCTTTGACCGCGGGTATCATGGCCCTGGTTATCCAGAAGACGGGTAGCGCTCAAGGACTTGCGAATCCCGTCTTCTATCAGTTGGCCGCTAAGGAGAACTACTCCGCCTGTAACTCCAACACCGTGGCAGCAGGCAATACCTGCATTTTTTATGACACGACTTCCGGCTCGAACGCGGCTGTCTGCTTTACAGGAGATACGGATTGCGTGACGAACACGACAGGCGATCAGGCGGGCATTCTTAGTGGATACAACGCCACCACTGGATATGACCTCACGACCGGCCTCGGCTCCTTCAACGTTGCCAACCTTGTGAATGCATGGCCGTCGGCTACGCAGGCCGGAACTGTAACGGTGACACCAACGAGTGTGACCTTCCCGTCGACGGCCGAGGGCGTTTCCAGCACAACCAAAGAGGTTGCGACGCTGAAGAACACCGGGACCACCGCCGTCACGATCAAGAGCTATGTTCTCTCAGGAACTGGCTCTACTTCGTATAGCGTAGCCACGACGTGCGGCACAAGCTTAGCCGCAAGCGCCTCCTGCACCTTCACCTTGACCTTTACCCCGAAGGCCGCCGGAGCGCTTCCTGCGACTTTGACCATTACCGACACCGCGGGCTCCGGCACGCAGACAGTTGCTGTAAGTGGAACAGGCGTGGCGCCGGCCCTGACGGTTGCTGTATCGCCAACGTCGCTCACCTTTGCCTCTACGGCGGCCGGTGCGACGAGCGCAGCCCAGTCAGTGACCGTGAAGAACACAGGGACCGCGACGGTTACGCTCGGCACCGTGAGCTTTACCGGGACCAATGCGACGTCGTTCCTCAAGTCCGCCACGACCTGCGGGACGTCCCTGGCGGCTGCGGCGAGCTGCACGATCTCCGTGGAGTTCAAACCTGCTTCGGCGGGGTCGCTTACGGCTTCGTTGTCGGTCGCGGATAACGCAACGGGATCGCCTCAACTTGTAGCCCTTGCCGGAACGGGTGCCGCGGCCCTGACGGTTGCTGTATCGCCGACGTCGCTCACCTTTGCTTCGACGACAGTTGGAGCGACGAGCGCGGCGCAGGTGGTGACAGTGAAGAACACGGGGGCCGCGGCGGTTACGCTCGGCACCGTGAGCTTTACCGGAACCAATGCGACATCGTTCCTCAAGTCCGCCACGACAGGCGGGACGTCCCTGGCTGCTGCGGCGAGCTGCACGATCTCCGTGGAGTTCAAACCTGTCACGACAGGCGCGCTTAAAGCCTCTCTATCGGTCGCAGATAACGCAACGGGATCGCCTCAATTGGTTTCCCTGGCTGGGACGGGTGCTGCGGCTCTAACGGTTGCTGTATCGCCAACCTCACTCACCTTTGCTTCGACGACAGTCGGGGTGACGAGCGCAGCCCAGGTGGTCACAGTAAAAAATAGCGGGACCGCATCGGTTACGCTCGGCACCGTCAGCTTCACCGGCACCAATGCGTCTTCGTTCCTCAAGTCGGCGACGACATGCGGGACGTCTCTAGCGGCTGCGGCGAGCTGCACGATCTCGGTGGAGTTCAAGCCTGCTACGGCCGGGTCTCTTGCGGCTTCGCTATCGGTTGCAGATAATGCAACGGGATCGCCCCAGCTTGTTTCCCTGGCCGGCACGGGCGCCGCGACCCTGACGGTTGCTGTATCCCCGACGTCGCTCACCTTTGCTTCGACGACGGTCGGAGTGACGAGCGCGGCCCAGGTCGTGACCGTGAAGAACACTGGGACTGCGGCGGTTACGCTCGGCACCGTCGGCTTCACCGGAACCAATGCGACGTCGTTCCTCAAGTCCGCCACGACCTGCGGGACATCCCTGGCGGCTGCGGCGAGCTGCACGATCTCGGTGGAATTCAAGCCTGCCGCGGCTGGGTCGCTCACGGCTTCGTTGTCGGTAGCAGATAATGCAACGGGATCGCCTCAGCTTGTTGCTCTGACTGGTACGGGTGTTGCTGCCACCATAAGCGTTACGGTTACGCCCGCCTCCATTGTCTTTCCGAATACGGTCACCGGCGTCACGAGTTCGGCGCAAGCGATCGCCTTGAAGAACACTGGAACAGGAATTGCTTCCATCAGTTCTATCGTGATTGGCGGGAGCAATCCTGCTTCCTTTACCCAGCTCAACAGTTGCGGTTCCACGCTTGCAGCAGGTGGAAGCTGCATCATCTATGCCGCGTTCAAACCAACCTCGGCTGCCGCAGCTAAGGGAACGATTAGCATTACGGATAATGCGGCAGGGTCACCACAGAGCATCGCACTCAGTGGGACGGGAACAGCCATGCCTTCGGTGAAGCTCAGCACGGCGAATGTTGCCTTCGCCGCGACGAAAACGGGTACGACATCGTCAGCACAGGCCGTGACTCTGACCAATACTGGTGCGGCCACTCTGAGTCTGCTGTCGATTACATTGGGCGGAACGAACCCGGCCGATTTTGCGATGTTGAACACATGTGGCGCATCCCTGGCTCCGAACGCAAACTGCACGGTCGCTGTTGCATTCGCTCCTTTATCGGCTGCGGCATTCAAAGCTACTTTGAGCATCGCAGATAACGGCGTGGCATCTCCGCAGCTGATCACGGTGAGTGGAACGGGGAATTAGAGCGAGCTTCCGTTGGAAGACGGGGAAGTGAGTCGAGGGTGCTCCGGCCTCTTGCGAATCGAGACCGGAACCCTTCATGGACTTAGAAGAAGATACTAAAGACTGCCAGCAAGTTCAGTGAGCTCTTATTTCTGGGCGCGATATCCGGACCGTTGGTGTAGCTGATGCCGGGCGTGAAGTAGGTGCCCCGTGCCAGGCGGAGGGTGTAGCTGCCCGTCAAGCTGGTGGCACCGTTCCAATAGGTTGAGCCCGAGGCGACGGCGTTGTACTTTGCGTACGGGCTGTAGGTGGTGTGTGAGCTGACGATGCTCGCCATATCGGCCGGGCGGCTGTGGAAGGGTGCGCGCATGTACAGGCGCGCCTCGTAGTACTGGCTGTAGGAGTTTTGCGTTGCCGGCGCATCCATCGCCGACACGCCGGCATAGAGGCCGCGATACGGCTGAGCAGGGTCTGTCTTCCAAAGCTGACGGTCCGCAAGCAGGTAGCCCAACATGTTGTTGGTGGTCTGGCCTCCGGTCTTCAGATTGGTGAAGTGCGTGGTGTTATACATGTAGCCACCGCGCAGCCACATCTGGTGAGTCTTCGCATCCGCATCGTGTTGATAGCCTCCCTCGTAGATGGTGAGCAGCCCGTCTCCCTTGGGAGCGAAGCGCAGGCCGATGGTGTCGCGTGCGGCCTCGGTAACGCCTCCCTTGGGATCCATCGAACGTTGAAGCCCTATCTTGGTGTAGACATGGTGCGGATAATGAACGTTTACGTTGAAGGCTGGCGTCGTCATCGGCAGATAGCTCATGCCGACTTCGAATGGCAGCGAGGCGAAGACGCCGAGGGAACCGGATGATGCCTGGCCGCCTATTGCGGTGCCGACGTACTCGAAGTCGTTATCGATGTAACCACCCTTGAGTTCCAGGTGGCCTTTGAAGAGGCTCTGGTAGTACGCGAGTGCTCCGAACCCAATCGCGTTCGGGCCACCGGCGTTCCAGCTGATCTTCTGGACGGTGCCCATGACTTCCAACTGACCTCCCTTCACGCCGAGCTGTCGCAGATCCCAGGTCAGCATCGGGTAGTGGGAGCTCTTCCAGGTTGGCCGCTGCCCGGTATACGTTTGTTGCGCGAGCGGCGCCGGTGCAGAGAGTGTGTTGTAGGTGAAGTCGTTGTCGTCGATGTCGTAAAGGCCTATACCGTGCTTCGCGAGGTTCTGGGTCACGGGGTTCTCGAGGCCGAAGACTGTCTCTGAAAAGGGTGGCAGCTTCAGGTAACCGCCACGAAGATTCAGGTCCTCGATATCGCGGCCGCCGGGATGTTCGTAGTCGGTTGACGGTGGATTCTGATCGGCCTCACCCCTGGCGGCGACGGCGGCCGGGGTGGTGTTATCGCTCTGCTGAGCGGAAGCTCCGCATGCGGAGAGAAGGAAGATGGCGAAGAAGGTGGCATGCAGGCCAGAACGGCCCGTCGCAGGGATGAGTTGTTTCATGACGTACTTGTTCCTTAGGCCGGCTCGGAGCCGGTCATGCAAAGGCGTGTACAGGCGACGAATCGCCGCCTGTACACACGGAATTACTTCAGCGAGACAGTCTTCTCAAGGCCCAGGTCGCGCGAGTTGCTGCCAGCCAAGATTCGGTAAGCACCAGGAACGACCTCCCAGTCGTCACGCTTCTCGCTGAAGACCGACAGCATGCGCCGGTCGACAGTGATCGTGGCCTCTTTGCTCTCGCCGGGGGAAAGAGCCAGCTTCGACCAACCCACCAGGCGATGGGGCGGTTCGCCGGCAGCCGAGGGCAGCGCGGCGTAGACTTCGGCAATCTCGTCTCCCGGACGGGAGCCGGTATTGCGCACAGTAAAGTGCACGGTCAAGCCTTCGGAGGCTGGTTCCACCGTCAGATCGGAGTACGCGTACGTGGTATATGAAAGGCCGAAGCCAAAAGGGAAAAGAGGCGTCTTGCCTTCCGCGTCGAACCACTTGTAGCCGACCTTCAGGCCCTCGCTGTAGTTCTCCGGGAAGGCAGGATAGCCGTCTCCCATCTGCTTCATGATTGCGTGCAGATCCATGCCTTTTTCCATGCGCGGCTGGGAGGCGACCGGCGCATCGTTATGGCTAGGGTGCGCGAGATCGGCCTCGGTCATGGGGAAGGTGACCGGAAGCTTGGCCGTCGGGTTGACCGCGCCTGAGAGCACGCGAGCCAGGGCCTCGGACCCGCGAATGCCGGGGAACCACGCCTCCACGATCGTGGCTACCTTATCGTGCCAGGGCATTACGATCGGTCCGCCCGATTCCACCACGGCGATCGTCTTCGGCTGCGCCGCACCTACCGCGCTGATCAGGGCATCCTGGTCCGGGCCGAGGTCGAGCGTCTTCAGGTCCACCGATTCGGCTGACCATTGGTAGCCGAAGACGATGGCGACGTCGGCCTTGCGGGCGATCTCCGCGGCTGTTGCGGGGTCGCTTCCGGAGTCGAAGACCACCCTGGCGTTGGGGAACTCGGCTCGAATCGCGGCCAACGGGGCGTCACGCGAGAACGCCGGGCGAATGAAGGCATCGAAGATGCCGTTGCCCGGAGGGGGAGGCGGGACCGGCGAACCGCCCGGAGGGTCGACCTGCGCCGATCCGCCGCCGGTGATCAGACCCTGATCGGCATGTCCGCCGATCACTGCGATCGTCATGGGCCTAGTGGCGTCGAGCGGCAGAATGTTGCTCTTGTTCTTGAGCAGCACGATGCTCTTTTCGGCGAGCGCCTGCGCGATGTGGTTCCCCGCATCGACATCGACGACTCCCTTTTGTGGGGGATCGTCGACGACGCCGGAGGCAAACTCGGCGCGCAGGATGCGAAGTACGTGGTCATTCAGCTCGGCCGCCGATACCTTCCCGGATTCGACTGCCGCCTTCATCGCGGCGCCGTAGAAGAAGTCCTCTGGCTGTTCCATGTCGAGACCGGCATGCGAAGCTTTGACAGTGCTGTGTGTGCCGCCCCAGTCCGAGACGACGAAGCCCTGGAATTGGAAGTCGCGCTTCAAGACGTCGCGCAGCAGGTAGTCGTTTTCGCAGGAGTAATCGCCGTTGACGCGGTTGTAGGAGCACATCACGGCGGCTGGTTTGGCAATCTCGAGCGCAATCTGGAAGGCCAACAGATCGCTTTCACGCATCGAGCGCTTGTCGATGATGGAGTTGACGGCGAATCGGCCGTCTTCCTGATCGTTCATGGCGTAGTGCTTGATGTCGCCGAGCACGTGCTGGTCCTGCTCGCCGCGCATCAGGTGGCCATCCATGGTGCCGGCCAGCAATGGATCCTCGCCAGCGTACTCGAACGTTCGTCCGTCGCGGGGCTCACGGGTCAGGTTGACGCCACCACCGAGGGTCATGTTGTAGCCCTGCAGACGCAGTTCAGTGCCGATCAGTTTGCCGTAGGTATAGGCCGACTGTGGGTCCCAGCTCGCCGCCGCTCCCAGAACGCTCGGCAAGGCCGTGGAGTAGCGTCCGTTGGATGCGCTGCGGGTGACGCCATAGGCAGCGTCCGCCATTTCGATGCGCGGAATGCCGAGGCGAGGCACTCCTGCATTGCCACCGGCGCCGCCACTGCTCTCGCTCGGGCCAGTCACCTCCATCGGCATGCCATAGCCGTGAATGAGGGCGATCTTCTCGTCCAGCGTCATCTCCTTGACGACCAGTTCGGCGCGCTGCTGGGGACTGAGTGTTTTGTCGTCCCAGGGGCGCGGCACTGCGGCCTGCGCCAGAACCATTGAGGGCAGGGACAGTCCCAGAACGACCGCTCCCACGCGGCCAAGTACATTCCACATCATCACCATCGGTACAACCTCATTCCTGTCCACCAGAAGAGCAGCCGTGAGTGTGCGGCGCGGAGTTCGGCAGAACACGATCATGCTGCTTCTTTGTTGGAGTCGTTTGGGAAGGCCGTAACCGGTACTGTTCCGGAATCAAAGGCGCGGCGCATTGAAACTAAATAAGTTAGCCAAATGTATCAAGCGATTTGTTACTCTTATCAGTGAGGTTGAAACGAGTGCCGTCGATCGATGAAGCCGCCAAGCATTCGTCTTCTCCGTTCAATGAAGCAGAGCGGGAACAGGTGATGGAGCAGATGACCGCGCTGCTGACGAGTCCACTGTTCCGGCAAAGCCGGCGCTACCCAGCCTTTCTTCGCTACGTGGTCGAGGAGACCTTGCGGGGTGCCGACGGAGAGTTGAAGGAACGGACGATCGGCATGGAGGTATTCGGACGACAGCCGAGCTACGATACCAGCCTCGATCCGACCGTGCGTCTGACCGCAGCCGAAGTGCGCAAGCGGCTGACGCAGTACTACAAACAGCCCGAACATGCCGACGAGGTGCACATCGAGTTGCATCCGGGATCCTACGTCCCGGCATTTTCCTGGCCGTCCGGCCTGCCTGGGAATGAAACTCCTGCCGTCAGTTCCGCCGCAGCACAAAAGGCGGCGGCTGAGGATCATCACGTCGCTGAGCCTGCGCTCTCGCCAGCACCACGGACGAGGAATGCCGGGTACCTGGGCGGGGGCTTGCTGGTTGGCGTATTGCTCCTGGTGACCCTGGCGGTTTTCGTGTGGCATCGCCCCGCTTTGGGGGCGGCAAACGCGGCCGACGTCTGGGCACCAATCCGCACCAGTCCCAATCCGATTGCCCTGGTGCTTGCCGATGTCTCGAAGTCAGCCCTGCTTCCGGCGGCGCGCGAGACGGCCAATACCAGTGTGTTTGTGCACATCCGCGACAACAGGCTGGTGGACTTCAACGACAGCGTGGCTCTCGGGAAGCTGGCAGGAACGCTGGGCAGTTGGAATCGGCCGTACACCACACTTCTGTCGTCCGAGACAAGCTTCGAGGACCTGCAGCACGGTCCCGCGATCCTGCTCGGGGCAGTCGACAATCCATGGACGATGCGTTTCCTTGAGCCACTGCCGTACTCGGTCACCCGCCGGGGTGAGAGTATGACCTACGCCATCACGAGTAATCGCAAGCAGGCCGATCCGGCCTGGTCGATTGACCTGGCACAGCCATTTGCATCGTTGCAGCAGGACTACGGCGTGGTGGCCCGTGAGATGGACACCATGACCGCCAAGCCGGTGCTGATCGTCGCCGGACTAGGGCAGAATGGCACGACGGCGGGCATTCAACTGCTGACCGATCCGGCACTGGCGCGTTCGATTATGGCGAATGCACCGAAAGGATGGGCTGGCCGCAACCTCGAGATTGTCTTCCGGACCCAGATCATCGATGATCGCTTCGGCCCGCCGGTTATTCTGGCGCGCGAGTACTGGTAGAGCCCGAACTCTCGCCCTCCGAAAGCGCAGAGTGCCGTGGTCGATCGACGGATGTTGATGCTGAGCCTGCGACCCATGAATGCCGCGCATGGACATCCGCGTTCCCCTCAAGACAATCCCGGATGAGTTTCCGTTCATAAGCCAGCACGAGTTAGCCGCCGGCATGGCGTTGCTCGCGAGAGACGTTGATCTTGAGATCGAAGCAGAATGGTGAATGCAGGGGCTCGGGAGCGAGCTGGATCCGGCAGGCTCGTTCGCTAAGGGCTTTCCTTTCAAGAGTTGCGGTCCCGGTCTCGGCCACAGTGCTAAGACCTTTGAGCATTCTTTCGAAACAATCGATTGTCTTCTAGCGATGCCTTGCAATCTGGCGTGTCGCCCCCCAGACCAAGCTGACGCGAGATCCACTTTTTGTCCAGGTTGACATCCATCTATCGGATGAGTTTAGATACGGCTCGCAGCCCTTCAAGACAATCGTGTGTCTTGGCGAGACAATCGTGTGTCTCGGAACTGCGCGGCTACGTGGCGTCAAGACCTAGCCGATGCGCGATATGCAACTTTTTGGAGGTCCCATGGGACACAGAATCACAGCTTTGCTTCTTGCAACCGCATGCCTTTTTTCGACTTCGAACGCACGCGGGCAGGCAGCGAATTCCGGCGATATCCGGGGCACCGCGACAGATCCGACCGGAGCTTTAGTGCCAGACGTAACCGTCACCGTACTGAATACGGGCACGGGGGTGTCGAAGATACTCACTACCAACAGCGACGGCCTGTTCGACACTGGCCCGATCGTTACCGGTAATTACAGCGTTACGTTCACCAAGAACGGGTTCGCCTCGTTCACTCGTTCAGGCCTGAACCTCGATGTGGCGACGGTTACGATTGACGGCACCATGAAGACCGGCTCCGTCACGGAACAGGTGACCGTGAACACAGACGTGCCGCTCATCCAGACCGACAGCGGCGAACAGTCCGCAACCTTAAGTTTCAAGTCGTTGGAACAGCTTCCGAACACCGGCGGCAGCGGAACCGGCCCTACCTGGGAGAACTTTACGACGCTGATCGCCGGAGCCGCAGCAACGCCGTCCGCGCCGCTTGGCAACACCCCTGGCCAGTCGGTCTCCGTGAACGGAAACCTTCCCTACAGCTCCATCCTCTCCGACGGCGCGGAATCGACGCTGCCAAGCTCCGCGAACGCCGACACCTACGTCTTTGAAGTGGTTCAAGAAGTCAAGGTAAGCTCCTCTGCCTTCTCGGCGCAGTATGGCGTTGGCGGTATTCTCTTCAACCAGATCAGCAAGGGCGGGACTAACGGGTTCCATGGTTCGGCTTACGAATACAACCAGAACGACGCGTATAACGCGAGGCCTTATAACTTTTCCAGCAGCCCGATCAACAAGAATCGCGTCCGCTTCAATAACTTCGGTGGGTCGATCGGCGGGCCGGTTCTCAAGGACAAGATTTTCTTTTACTTCAATTACGACCAGATCAACAACAACTCGGCTGTCAACGGATTGGTTTCCGTTCCCACGCTGGCTGAGCGGAGCGGAGATTTTTCGGCGCAGCTTGTTCCCGGTGTGACGTGCGCCGCAACGACCCCCGGTGGTGCGAGCAGCCCTGGTTGCATCTACGACCCCAACACGCAAGTGAATGGGACCGGAACGAGTTTTGGACGTTCGCCATTCGCCGGAAACATCATCCCGCAGTCGCGGTTCGATTCCGTGGCGAAGGCAATTCAGGGGTACTTCCCGGCCCCGAACCGTACCGGTACCGTGCAGGCTCCATCCTTTGTGAATGGTACGTACACCCCGGGATTCACCAGCAACAACTATTTCTACCAGGGGACGCAGTCGAATCCGTTCAAGAAGTACTTCGGCCGGCTCGACTTCAATTTGAGCAGCAAGGATCGCCTCACCACTACCGTGCAGAAGCGTGATAACCCGGCGTTCTTCATCGGCCAGAACTTCTGCCCGATCAACTGCTACGCCGGCGACGTGGACAGCACGACCGCTCAGGTCACCGAGGTCCACAGCTTCAACGGCAACTTCATCAACGAGCTCCGTTTCGGGTATACCAACCAACTCAATTTTTATGTAGGGCAGAGCTTCGGCCAAGGTTTCCCCGCGAAGATCGGCTTCCAGTACGCGAAGGCGGACGGATTTCCGCAGATCAACTTCAGCGGCGGATTTCAAGACCTCGGGCCTGGGATCAACGCCATCTACAAGGAGCACGTCTTCGACCCGTCTGACGTCGTGACCCTGATTCGCGGGCGTCACATCCTCCACTTCGGCGGCGAGTTCCTGATCAACGAAGATAACTCGACTGCATGGGGCAATCTGAACCCGGGAACCTTCGGCTTTACGGGCGATTACACGAAGGGCAGTCTTGCCGACAAGAATTCGGGAGTCGACTACGCGGACTTCCTGCTCGGCACGGCGCACGACTGGAGTGCGCAGGTCCAGCCTGAGTTTGCCGGTCGTCAGAAGACGCCTCAGGTCTTTGTGCAGGACGACTTCAAGATTCGTCCGAACCTGACCCTGAATCTCGGCCTGCGCTATCAGGTCCAGCTTGGTTGGAACGACGCCAAGAAGGATCAGGCTACGTTCGATCCGAACATTGTCAACCCTGTCACAAACACCCTTGGCGCCGTCTGGTTCGCCGCAAACAAGACAAACGGACGTACGGCGCTGCAGGAGAACAAGTACAACATCGTCCTTCCGCGCGTCGGCTTCGCCTACACCCCGCATTCGGACGTCGTGTTTCGTGGCGGCATTGGACTCTACTCGTACAACTGGAGCCTCGACCAGTATGGTCAGGGGGAAGGCCAGGCCATCCTGTCGAGCGGAAATGCTTCAGACAGCACCAACGGGCTAGCATATGTGACGACTCTGTCTGGAACGGGCACGAATTTGCCCTACGCTCTGCAGAGCACGGATCCGGGGAGCAAGAACGGACAAAGCTTCAACTATGTTCCCTACAACACTCCCGTGGCTCGCATCATTCAATACAACTTGGGCGTTGAGAAGCAGTTCGGCACTGATCTTGCCGTTCAACTCGCCTATGTCGGCAGCCACGGTTACAACCTTGTCTTCCCGTCCGGAATCAACCAGCTTACAGCGGCGAACCTCGGCAAGGGACAGGCAGCACGGCCGTTCCCGCAGTACCAGGCCCTGACCGGATACCAGACAGGCGCAATCTCAAACTACAACTCGCTCCAACTCTCGGTGACGAAGCGTCTCTCGCACGGCTTGAGCTTCGACACGAACTACGTCTGGTCCAAGTTCCTGGATGAAGCTGACTCATCTGGCTGGGGCAGCCGCGCTGGAACGCTCCAGTACCAGGATCCGTACAACTTCGGCGCAAACTACGGCCCGTCGAACTTCGACATCCGGAACGCTTGGAAGGGCAGCGTTATTTACAACCTTCCTGTCGGAAAGGGAGCGCAGTTCCTCAACAACAATCGCTATGTCGATGCGGCGATCGGCGGATGGCGTGTTTCGGCTACCTTCCAGCTTCAGGATGGCAATCCGTTTACGCCGACGATCAACAGCGGGCTGGACAACAGCAACTCTCTGAGCAGCGGGTCGAACTTTCGTCTACGGCCTAATCTCGTTGGCAACCCGATGCCGCAGCATCGCACGCTGCAGGAATACTTCAACACGGCTGCATATGCAACGCCAGCCGCTAACACCTACGGTACTGTGGGTCGCAACAGCCTCTATGGTCCGGGCTACGAGAGCTTCAACGCTTCTCTTGGCAAGACTTTCCACTACAACGAGATCATCGGCCTCTCGATCCGTGCCGATGTGAACAACATCCTGAACCACCCGACGTTCGGCTTGCCCAATACCGACACAACGAACGGCGGCGGTCAGATCACAAGCACTTCAAATCAAAGCCGTAATATGCAGTTGAGCGCACGCTTCGCGTTTTAGCAGCGTCGAGGACGTCTTTCCATAAACAAGCGGAGGAGCGAATCACGAGCTCCTCCGCTTTGCTTTTGGGCACTGTTCTGACTGGAGCTCGGGCAGTGTTTGTTCGGTGTAAGAGCAGGCAGGCATCCTGGCAACGTTGAAGATCGTGTGTGACCTCCGCTGGAAGTTTGGTAAACGTCCTCGGGGTTCTGCGCATGCGAGCAGAAATGTTCCCAGGTGCGATCGAAGTACGGCTTCCAGAATTTCGCGTGGCGGGCTCTGCGTGCATGGTGCTGCCTTATGAGGGCTTTAGCCCGTGGTGCTCAAGCTTTTCAGCAGGGAACGGTGAGCCGTACAATTGTGCGATGCTCGAAGCGTTGCAGCGATCACGCGTTCTAGGGTGAAGAAGCTTGCGCAAAGGGCGATGCAATCGCTCAGCAGGTTAACAAAGCAGAAACGTGAGTCCGGCATTCCGTGGCTTATGCGTCACCTGCTGTAAGAGATACTCCGGGTGCAGCGAAGAGAACTCCCGTGAAGGAGACGCCTGCAAAACGCTCCTAAACCACTAACCAGCTTGACATCGAGGGTTCATGGCAACGAAGAAAGCAGCAGCAAAGAAGACCGTCGCACCAGTAACCGCAAAAGCGACGGCAGTGCCAGCGAAGAAGACGGCTGCAATTAAGAAGATGACCAAATCAGAGTTAGTTCGGGTTGTTTCTGAGAAGATGGAATTGACGACAAAACAGTCAGTGGCGTTGTTCGATCTTCTCGCATCCACCGCTATTCAGGAGACCAAGAAGGGTGGCGAATTTACCATTCCTGGCCTGGGTAAGCTGGTGAAGGCTCAGCGTGCCGCCCGCATCGGTCGCAATCCGCAGACCGGGGAATCGATCAAGATCAAGGCAAAGACAACAGTAAAGTTCCGCGTTGCCAAGGCTGCCAAGGACGCGATCGCTCCGGTAAAGTAATCCATGTGGCGGTTTCAAAGAAAGAGATGATTCCTCGGAGAGTAACCGGGGAACCATTGCTTCTGACCGCACCCTCGTAGCAGGGTGCGGTAGAGGCGCGGACGCTGAATCCTGTTTCAAGCTTGAGCGTCTTACGGGTGGACATTTGGAACATTTCTGCTAACGAAGAAGAGGCATATGAGACTTCATCACGCCGCTGTCATCATGTCATTGGGGCTTGCCACGCTCGCCGTTTCCGCCTATGGGCAGGGAAGTGCGGAAAAGTTCCCGGCTGACGATCTCGCTACCAACTTCAAGGCTCCTGTGGTCGAACGGGACTACGACAAACGTGTCGTCATGATCCCGATGCGGGACGGCACAAAGCTCTACACCGTGATAGTCGTCCCAAAGGGCGCGAAGTCCGCACCTATCGTCCTCACCCGGACCTGCTACAACGCCGCAGGGCGGGCCGCACGTTCCGAGTCGCCGCGCATGATTGAGGCGCTGCCGTTGAGCGACGAAGGCTTCGTCGAATCCGGGTACATCCGTGTCTACCAGGATGTTCGCGGCAAGTATGGTTCCGAGGGCGTTTACCTGATGACGCCGCCACCCGTGAATTCCGGCTTCAACCCGTCCGGCGCGGACGACACTACCGACGCCTATGACACCATCGATTGGCTCATCAAGAACGTTCCCGAGTCGAATGGCCGCGTGGGCATGATCGGGTCATCTTACGAAGGCTTCACCGTTGTCATGGCCCTTCTGCATCCACACCCTGCTCTCAAAGTAGCCGCACCGGAAAGCCCAATGGTCGATGGCTGGATGGGTGATGACTGGTTCCACTACGGTGCCTTTCGCGAAAATAACCTTGACTACTTTGTTGGGCAGACCACCATGCGCGGAGCCGGCGTCAAGGTGACCCGCGCACACCGGGATGACTACACCAACTTCCTTGAAGCTGGTTCAGCCGGAGACTTCGCCCGCTCTCTTGGAGAAGACCAACTTCCCTATTGGCGCACCGTCGAGCAGCATCCTGCCTACGATGGTTTCTGGCAGAGCCAGGCGCTTGATAAGCTCATCGCCCAGGTTCCCACGACGGTCCCCACCATGTGGGAGCAGGGACTTTGGGATCAGGAGGATATGTGGGGCGCCATTCACTCCTTTCGGGCTTTGGAGCCAAAAGACAAGGATCACCTTAACCACCTGGTGATGGGACCATGGCGACACAGCCAGGTCAACCGCGAGGGCCGCACCCTGGGTCCCATGACGTGGGCGACGGATACCACCGCGCAATGGCGGCGTGACGTCCTATTGCCGTTTTTCAACCAGTACCTGAAACCCGGTTCGCCGAAAGCAGACACTCCCCACGCCTGGATTTACAACACCGGGGAAGACCACTGGGAGACGCCGAAAGCATGGCCTGCTAGTTGCGAGAAGGGCTGCCCAACGGCGTCGAAGCGCCTCTACCTGACTGCGTCGGGGAAACTCTCCTTCGATGCCCCAGCCTCTGCAGCTCCAAACGCAAGTTCCAACAAGTTTGACGAATATATTTCGGATCCTGCCAAACCTGTCCCATATCGCCCCCGGCCCGTTGCCGCCGATGACAACGCTGCCTGGGGCAGCTGGCTTGTCACCGATCAGCGCTTCGTGGAGGGTCGTCCTGATGTTCTCACGTACGAATCGGAACCCCTCAAAGAACCCATGAAGCTCTCAGGTGAACCCGTCGCCCATCTGTTCGCCTCTACCTCTGGAACTGACTCAGACTGGGTCGTCAAGATCATCGACGTCTTTCCCGATCGTGGGACACCGCCCGTCGACATGAATGGCTATGAGCTTCCTTTGTCAACCGACATTTTCCGTGGCCGTTATCGCACCAGCTTCGAGAAGCCCGCCGCTTTGACCCCGGATGAGCCTTTGCCCTTCACTTTCGGGCTTCCGATGATCAATCACACCATACAACCAGGTCATCGCTTGATGGTCCAGATCCAGTCGACCCTGTTCCCGCTCTATGACCGTAATCCCCAGAGATTCGTTCCTAATATCTTCGATGCCAAACCTGCGGATTACCAGAAAGCCACACAACGCATATGGCACAGCGGTGAAACTGCCAGCTATATCAGCCTCCCGGTCGTTCCAATCACCGAGTAAAGGATTGGGCGGTGAAGATGGCCTGGAACGCCTTCCAATGCGCGATTCGGAACAGGCCTTTGGTGTCGTTCCGCGAAGGTGCTACGAGATATGCTCGCCCCGTTTGGTTCGGCTTCACGGGTACGCGCAGCGGAGCAAGTGCTAAATGTTCTGGAGCCACTGAGCTCGTCCCTATGGACGAGCTCAGAAATTCCGTGTATCTCAAAAGGAAAACTGCAGTGATGTCGAGATCGTTCGTGGCAGACCAAGGTGCGCAGTATTGCTGCTGGCGTTGGTTCCGGTGATGTCGCCCGCGGCGATGGTCGAGTAGTAGTGAGTGTCGGTGATGTTCTGGCAGTTGAAGCGGAGGGTGGCGAGCTTCTCGAAGAGCGGCCTCGAGTAGCGGAAGCCGAGGTCGAACTCGCTGCTTCCCGGCGTTCGGTGCAGGTTCTCGTCGTCCTGCGGACGCTGGCCAATGAACTCCCATGCCCCCGTCACGCTCAGGCGCGAGACGCCGGGGACGCGGTACTCAGAGTATGTTCCCGTGCGGTATCCCGGAATGCCGACGAAGCGCTTTCCATTCGTCGCCGCGATCTGGGTGTCGTTCAACCTGGCGTTGAGCGCGGTGAAGCCGGCATCGATCAGAAGCCGACGAAACAGCGTTCCCTGGGCCTGGAGTTCGGCCCCGTAGTTCACCTGATTGCCGACGATCTTGAAGATGTTCTCCGTGGTGCTGCCGTTATACGAGACGGTGTTCGCGAACGGACGTGAGATGCGGAAGAGGTCCGCTGTGATTGCCAGGGGGCGAGCGTCCGTCTTGTAGCCGATCTCCCACTCCTTGCTGCGGTAGGGATCGAGGGACTGGTTGGCGTTAACGACATTGGCTGAGCCAGGCGCAATGTCGCCCTGCTGAAGGCTGCTGGCGAAGGTGCCGTAGGCGGTCATCCAGCTCACCGGTTTGAACATCACGCTGGCGGAAGGGCTAACCCCATTCTTGTTGGACCCGGAGCTCCGCGTTTGAGCGAGAGTGGTTGTGTTCAGCGTGTTGTTATCGACGCCGATGAAGTCCTGACTTGCCGCAACGCGTACCGCGAAGTACTTGGGAAAGTAGATCATGTCGCCGAGGTTGAAGCCCTGCTGTTCAACGACCGCTGATTGATAGATGTTCACGTTCTTCGGCAGGCCGACGCTGGGGGCCGGTAAGACGAGAGGATCGCTGATGCTGGCATTCCCAATCAGGACGTTGGCGGCAGGGGGCGCGGTGTAGGCGTACTGGTTGAAGCGATAGCCTTCGCTCCCAAGGACGACATTCTGGCGGAGTCCCCACTTGTTCACCGTGCCGGTGATGTAGCCGAGATCGCTCTCAACGCGGAAGCGCGGAGCGAAGCCGGTAGCGAGCGACTGCCGGTAAGCTCCCGCGTTGTTGGTTAGCACATTGACGGGGGTGTCGATGAAGCGATCGAGACGTTGGCCGAGGCCACCCGCCATGGCATGCCAGTTGGGAGAAAAGTCGTGGAGGAAGCGAACGCTTGTGCTCTGTGTCGTGAGGTTCACGCCGGCGTAGGCCTGTCCAAAGCCGCGAACTGTTGGGTCGGGTGCGCTGGGCAGAATGAAGTCGGGCGCAGGATTCTGCGTGGTTCCGCCAGCCGGCGTGTTCTGGCCGTAGGTGAACCAGCCGGGGTAGCCGCGCTGCACGATGTCGTAGACGCTGTAGTGCGCGTCGAGCGTGGTGCGGTCGGTGAAGCGGACATCGCCTGCGAACATAGCGAGGCGGCGGCGCAGGCGGCTTGCCTGGACGAACTGTGTGCCGTCACCATAGAGCAGGTTGGTCCGATAGCCAAACATCTTGTGCGGGCCGCCACGGCCGCCGCTATCGAGCCACGCGGTCCCGACTGTGCTGCTATCCTGCTCGAGGTAGAGGCTCGTGGTGCGGGCTTCGGTAGGGCGCTTGAGCACGAAGTCGAACATTCCCGATGGGTTCGCGGGGCCATAGACCGGTGCGCCGAGGCCGTTCTCCACCTGCAGCTCCTGATACTGCTCCATCGGGTTGCCGCCGGTGATGGCCATCGCCAGGCCATCCATACGGGTGTTCTGCGCGATGGAGCCCTGCATGCCGCGCGTGGCCGGGCGGATGATCTCCGGGCCCTGCTGCTCGGTAAATTGCACGAGCGGAAGGTACTTGAGCGCGTCACGCAGGTTCTTGACCTGGGTATTCGCGATCTGGTCGGACGGGAGCACGGTGATGGTGTATGGCTGATCGAGGATTGGCGAGTCCCCGAGTACCCCGCGGTCGACGGTGCCAACGTAGTATCCCGCGGCGGAGGTTCCAGAGGCGGCGGCATGCACGGTGACACTGGACGAAGAGTTCAGCGTGGTGAAGTTGAGGTCCTCGGTGAGGCTTGTGCCTGCAGGGACCACAAAGGTGAGGCTAACGGGGTTAAAGCCGGGCTTCTGCGCCGTGATGGTGTAGCTCCCTGAGCCGGGAGACGGAAAAGCGTAGTGTCCGGTGTTGTCGCTGACCGTGCTGAGGTGGACGTCGGCCCCATCAAGGTTGATCTGGGCACCCGGCAATGCGAGCTGAGAAGGGTCGTGGACAGTGCCGGTTACGGAGGCCGTTTGAGCGTGGACGGGAGCAGGGAACAGGAGGGCACAGGGCAGGCTCAAAAGGGCAAACCGGCTGGGGAGGCGATGAGGGATACGCAAGATCAAACTCCGAGTGGCAGACGGGACGTTGAACGTCATCCGCTGGCTAGGGGCCGCTGAAAAAGTGTTAAGCGACACGAGGTGGCACATAAGAAGACAATGGACGCAACGATTAGATGCACGAATCGATCCGTATTGATTCAACATCCGAAATAATGTGACGGGGGCCTTCTGGAGACACCGATGCCATGGAATGACACGCAACGAGTGAGCCCGAAATACTTCAGTAGAAGACAGATGGTACGCAACGGCACCCTCGCCGCAACCGCGCTGGCTTTGCCTCGTCACGAAGGCCTGTTTGCACAAAGCCTGCCTGGGCTCGAGGTCGCGTCGGCGGGATCGATCCGCGCCATGCTTGACGGCCCGCTGAAAGACGCGGCGACGACTGATCTTCGGCTTGACCTGCATACCCACTCCGGCGGAGCCGATGCGATCGCGCGAAGCATTGTCGATGGAATTCTGTCCGCGGACATCTTCATTCCCATTACCGCGGAGCCGATGCGGACGGTGATGCAGTCAGGAAGGGCACAGACCGCTTACCCTATCGCACGAACCGAGATGGTCATCCTTTACAGCGCAAAGAGCCGGTTCGCTCCTGCGTTCGCCGCCGCTGCCGAGGGCAAGCGCAACTGGTGGGAGGTCCTACAGGAGCCGGGCCTCAACTTCGCCCGAAGCAATCCCAACGACGACCCAAGCGGCCGCTGCATTCTCTTCACGATGATGCTCGCGGCAAAAAAGTATGGTCAGCCGGATCTCCTGGAGAAGGTGCTTGGCGCCCCCTTGAACCCCTCACAGGTGCGGCCCGGGACAAGCGTCCGAACAGGCCTGGAGAATGGGACGATCGATGCGGCAGGCAGCTACAAGATAGCGACACGACTCAGCAATATTCCGTTTTTGACGCTTCCCGCAGACGTGAATCTAAGCGGCCCTCGTATCCACGAAAACCATCCCGATCTTTCGTTGGCGTTCGAGAAGAAAACCTTCTATCCCGAGTCCCTTGTCTTCTACGCAGCGGCCCTGACGCCATCCGAAAATGCTCAAGGTGCATTGCGGTTCCTGAACTGGTTGCGAGGGAAGCAGGCCGCAACCCTCTTTGAGAGGAACGGTTTCGGTTTGCCCGACAGCCCCGCGCCGCTCAATAGACCAGCATAGGACTCACTGCATTCGAGTAGGGTCCTGTCCAGATCGACGCCGCCATCGGGAAGCTTCAGTCAGGTGAACGACATATACATAGCCGTCTCCATGGGGCAGCCTCGATGAACTCGTTTGCGTGTTAGGACCAAGAAGGCACTTCGACAGAGATGCCAATGAAACCATAAGTTACGGGTTGGGAACTCTCTTCTATCGAGCCGCGCACCTCGGCTATACGTAAGATTCGTTATCAGACGTTGACCTTTCCATTCTCGAACGGGAAGGCAAGAACGAGAAGCCGCTCGGGTGAAACAAGCCTTTCCTTTTACCATCGTCATCATGATCTCTCTGCTCTGCTGATCTTGGCCGTTTTGATCGCCGAAAGGGCGGTCTCAAATCAGGCATCTTCGCTAGGGTCAAAGAAGAGATATCCAAGGTAGTTCACCGTCTTCAGATAAGCAGGGTTCGACGGATCGTCTTCCAGTTTCCTGCGAAGCTGCAAAATGAACGTCCTTAAATACTCCCGCTCATCACCGTACTCGGCTCCCCAGACCGTACTCAAGAGTTTCGAGTGAAGGATCGGGTGCCCCGCATGCATCATCAGGTAAGCCAGCAGATCGAACTCGGTCGGAGTTAGCTTGATTTCCTGACCCCGCTTCTTCAGCATCCGCCGCTCCGCGCTTAGCTCGAAGATCCCCACCGAAAGTGTAGGCTCTGCCGACACGCTCGCCGGCGTCCTCCTTCTTCGCACCGCTGCCCGTATCCGCGCTGCCAGTTCCCGTACCTGGAACGGCTTCGTCACGTAATCGTCAGCGCCAGCGTCGAGTGCCCCGATCTTGTCCTCTTCGTTGTCCCTCACGGTGACCACAAGAATCGATAGATGCGGAAATTCCTTCCGCACCCTCCGGCATGCCTCGACGCCTCCCATACCCGGCATATTCAAGTCCATCAACACCGCGTCATAATCCACCATACGCAGACGCGTCAACGCCTCTTCTCCGGTTGATGCCTCGCCGATATCGAACCCCAGCGCAGTAAGCGTTGTCTTCAACCCGCGCCGGATTGAGAGGTCATCTTCCACCAGCAATACGGTTCCCTGTCCACTCTCCATGCCTTACCCCCTCCCCACATGCCGCGGCAGTGTTAGCACAAACTTGGTTGCGCCCCCCTCACACTCCACCCCAACGCTGCCCCCATGTGCCTCGACCGCTTTCTTTACCACAGACAAACCGATCCCCGTTCCTGTCGGACCATGTACGGCATCCACACCACGATAAAACCGCTCGAAGATTCTCTCCCGCTCCTCCCGCCGGATCGGCGTCCCCAGATTCGTTACCTCTACCTTTATCTCACTGTCGCTCTGCAGAATCCCGATCGTGATTCTGCTTCCCACTTCGCCGTATTTCGCCGCGTTATCAACCAACTGCAGAATTGCAAGACCGATCATCTGCGAATCAACCTGCATCGGCGAAACTCCCGGGTCGATCGACACTGCCACTCTCCGTTGCGCCGCCTCATCAAGCTGTCCGATGACATCCATCACCAGGTCAGCGATCATCACCGACGACCGGGTCAATCGTACCTCGCGCGCGTCGAGCGAAGCTGTCTGCAGCAGACGGGTCGTCATCCTTGCCAGTTTGGTGGCCTCTTCGTCCACAATCGAGACAAGCTCCGTCTGGGTCTCGTTCAAGCCACCGATCGCAAGCAGACCAGAACTGGCCGTCTGAATAGCCGTTAACGGCGTCTTGAATCCATGTGCAAGACCATCCAGCACTCCCGTCCGTAGCTGCTCCGTATTGCGTTCCGCCTCGGCCCTATTCTCTTTCCGCAGAGCCCGCGCTCTTTCCAGCGCGACCGCAGCAAGCGATGCCACCGCATCCGCGAGTGAGGCATCCATCTCCCATTCGCGAAGTACCATCGCCCCAACGGGAGTCATCCCAAGTCGCAGTACCCTTCGCGAGACAGTTTCCTCATCGTCATCCAGGCCACTCTCGAAGGTGGCGCGCGCCGAACCGGCTTCGGCATCCCACGGCAACGAGGGAGTGTCGTCAGCGATCCATAGCTCCACCGCCTTAGCCCCGATCAACTCACGAATCAGCGAGACGAGTTGCTCCCCAATCGGCTTACGGCTGTCGATTAAAAGGACAGCGCGGCTCAGGGCATATAGCTTCTCCGCCCGTGCCCTCTGCAGTTCAACCTGTTCCGCATGCAGCCGAACCTTCGCGGACAGGCCGCTCACCAGCAAAGCTGTGCCTTCAAACGTAGCCAGCGAAATCCAGTTCTCCGGATCCGCGACGGTGAACTCGAACAAGGGAGGCGTGAAGAGATAATTCAGCCCCGCCACGGCACTCAGCGATGCAACGGTTGCAGCGCCAAATCCCCATCGCAAAGCGATCAGCAAGATCAGCAGAAGCTCCAGCGATCCAGCCGTCGACAGGTTCAAATGCAGAATAAAAGAGATCCCGGCAACTCCGCCGCCAAGCACGAAACAAAGCACCCCTCGCAGCAAGCGGAACAACACTCGCTTCGAATCGATCGTGCGAACACCAACCTGCAAAGCTCTCATCGCTCTTCCATAGTACGCAGATTCATTCCGTCCTTATGTCTTCCTTATGCCTCTCCGACTACGATTTACAAAGGGCAATCGAGCGGAAGCAAGGAGTGGTCCGCAAGAGACACCACAGCCCGGCCCAATAAAAAGTATCAGCCGAAGTCACACAACAGATCACGACACGCGAAGAGGCGCTCCGGCAAGGGAGCGCCTCTTCGTTTTACCCGCCGATAACTCATGAGGACGGCATAAGGAAAATAAAGTCTCCCGCCCGATGCCTCCCTTACGCATTGCGTTTTCCACTAAGCGTAGCGGCACGAGAAGCAGGTGCCGCCCACGAGGCTAAGTCCGATGAACCGCACCAAGCAAACCTATAGCGATCTACCGAATCGCATCCTGAAGCTATCGCTCGTCCTCACCCTAGGATTCACGCTCAGCCTGGCAGCCCGCGCGCAGTCTACCTTCGGCAGCATTCGCGGTGCCTCCACTGACACCACCGGGGCCATCGTCCCGGCCACGATTATTACCCTTCACAGCGTCGAAGAGAACGCCGACCGCACGACCACCACAGACGACTCCGGGTCCTTCGTTCTCGAGAACCTCAAGCCTGGTCACTATACCCTCCGGGCGTCGCATGAAGGCTTCTCGCTGACAAACCTGACCGGCATCGCGCTCGAGGCACGCCAAGACCTTCGTCTCGCAGTCACACTGAACGTAGCTGCAGAGCAAACCACTGTGGAGGTGACCTCCTCGGCCGATCAGATCAACACCGAGAACGGCACGATCGGTGATTCGAAAGATAACACCCTCATCACCCAGCTTCCTCTCAACAATCGCGCCGTCACCACCAGCCCTCTCGGCGCTCTGAGCCTCTCCGCCAACGTCCAGCAGGATAGCCAGGGAAACATAGCGCTGGGCGGCGCAAGCTCGTCCATGGTCAACTTTTCCGTGGATGGCATCTCCACCGCAAACGTCCGCCAGAATGGCGCACTGCAGGACGCCTATCCCTCGCAGGAAGGCATTGCGGGCGTCAAGGTCACGGCTTTCAACAACTCGGCCGAGTTCTCCCAGGTAGGCGACGTCACCTTCACCACCAAGAGCGGTGGAAATCGCTACCACGGCAGTCTCTTCGAATACTTTCAGAACTCCGCCCTTGATGCCAGCCCTTACGGTTTCAATGGCAAGGCTGCAAAGAACTTCAACACCTTCGGTGGCTCGCTCTCCGGTCCTGTTAGCATCCCGCACCTCTACAACGGGCAGAACCGCACGTTCTTCTTCGCCGACTACGAAGGCAATCGTCGCACGCTCTCCGTCGCTCAGCAGTTCCTCGTCCCCACGGCAGCAGAGCGTGGCGGCGACCTCAGCGCTCTTGGCGGCCCAGTGATCCCGGCATCCAGCATCAATGCCACCGCGGCGGCCTTGTTGCAGTACTACCCCCTGCCGAACGTCGCAGGGAACGCGGGTTATAACTACGAGAACTTCCAGTCCACTCCTGCTCGTACCGACGGAGCCGACGCGCGCCTCGATCAGACGATCAACTCAAAGCAATCCATCTACGCCCGCGTAAGCCGCAAGAACATCACGGCAGACTACCCGAACCCTTTCCTTCCCAACGACTCTGACTCTATCCACAACCGCAGCCTTCTCGTCTCGCATACGTATACCCTCACGCCGCGTCTCCTCAACGAGTTCCGCTTCGGCATCACCAACGTCAGCACGGCCGTCAACTTTCCGATCCAGGGTGCGGCTGCTATCACGCAACTCGGCCTCCTGGGTGTCGATCTTAGCCAGCATCCTCTTACCAACGCGTTCCCTACTTTCAATTTCAACTCGGGGACGAACTTCGAGCCAATCGGCCGCGACAAGACCGGCGTCACCGCCTCTCACACACTGCAGTTCTCGGACAACCTAACGTTCACAGCCGGCAAGCACACGTTCAAGGGTGGTGTAGACATCCGTCGGCTCCGCTACCAGGACACCGAACTCTTCCTCCCGTCCGACGATTTCGGCTCCTTCACCTTCCAGCCAACCTTCACTGGGAACGCCTTCGGAGACTTTCTGGAAGGCACACCCACCACAATCTTCTTCGCGGTCTCCAGCCCGGACGTCAGCGGTCGCACGACCCAGTCAAGCTTCTTCGCGCAGGATGAGTGGCAGCTCACCAGCCGCCTGACGGTCAGCTATGGCCTTCGCTACCAGCTTCTTCCGGCCTTCAAAGAAGACATCGGAGACCTTGCCAACTTCGACCCTGCAACCAACTCGATTATTGTTCCCGACGCCCTCGCCTCGAACCTTCCGAAGCAGAACCTGCAAGCCTCGAACCTCGCGTTCCAGCAATCCTTCAACGCCTGCAATCTCGGCTACACCAGCCTTCCCTGCACGAATTACAAGACAGCTTCGCAGGCAGGCCTTCCGCAGGGTCTTCGCGAAGTGTATAAAGGCGATTTCCAGCCGCGTATCTCCCTCGCCTATCGTCCCTTCAACGACACCAAAACTGTCGTTCGCGGTGGCTTCGGCGTCTACACCATGACCAACCTCGGACCGCTATCGTTCAACAACAGCGGTAACCCGACCTCGAACCTTCACACCTACACCAACACGTCCGGCCAACCCCTCATCCAGTTTCCCAACACCAAGCCTGCCACCACCGGAGTCACATATGGCGGCGGCAATCTCGATCAGGCTGTGAATCCAAACTTCCGCGACCCCCAATCCAACCAGTACAACCTCACTATCGAACGTGAACTCACCAACGCCGACACCCTTCGCGTCAGCTTCGTCGGCATGCACTCCTACCGTCTTAACATCACCGAGGACCTCAACCAGATCCACGCCAGCACCACTCCCTATAACTCCGCTGCGGCGGGCACCCAAGGGGTCTACGTCGACAGCCGCGCCCCCTATCAGAACTGGAATGAGCTCTACACCACCGTCAACGGCGGGAAGGCCAACTACAAGGCTCTTGAGATCGAAGCTTCGCATCACATGGCTCACGGCGTCTACTTCGACGCCAACTACACCCTCGCCAAAAACCAGGCGGATAACCAAGGTGATGTTCCCAGCGGCTTTGCCGGAGAGGTCAACTACGGCATTCCAATCGCCGATCGCTTCAACATCCCGGGAGCCTACGGCAACTTGGAAGGCACACGCCGTAACCGCTTCCTGCTTACCGGCATTGTGCAGCTTCCCTTCGGCGCGGGCCGCAAGTTCCTCAATGGAGGCGGCATCACCGATCGCATCCTTGGCGGCTGGGACCTCAACACCATCACTCTCCTCTCCTCAGGCCCATGGCTAACCCCGAGCATCAGCCCGTCGGCTGATCAATCCAACACCAACGTCCAGAACCGCGGAGCCTTCCTGCGCCCCGATCTCGTCTCCAATGACTTTGCCGCCGGACGCAGCCGCGCCCAGTACTTCAACCTTGCAGCCTTCGCCCCAACCCCAACCAACGCGGGACGCTTCGGCAACGCAGGCGTAGGCATCCTCGAGGGCCCCGGAACCAAGACCGTCTCACTCGGCGTCGCAAAATCTTTTCGCGTCACCGAGGGCACGAAGATACGCTTCGAGAGTACCTTTACCAACGTCCTCAACCACACTAACTTCGCTCCACCCGCAACCCAGATTGACAACGCAGGCTTCGGCGTTCTTCAAGCGGCGACCACGGCGGAGAATGCGGGCAATCGTACCGGACAGTTCGCTCTTCGCTTCGATTTCTAGTCGCTGTCCCAACCGAAAGGGCGACCGGGAACACGGTCGCCCTTTTTTGCTTAAGGCTGCCAAATGACTGTATCGAAGGGTAAGACTTCGATCGACGCGCGACCGAGATGAATCGGTCCTCTTTCCGGTCTCGCCTGAGGCGTTATGCTTGCAGCATGAGGTCAGGTGCTTGAACGAGTCCACACTTCCGTCGTTGCGGCTGAAACGCCGCTCCTTTCTAAAGTCCACTGGCCTGGCCGTCGCCGCCGCCGTAACAGGAAGCGGAGGTCGCGATGCGAGGGCATCAGACCATCCGCGCGATCCCGCAGCCCTGCCATCGGACCTGGTCTCGATGGTCAATATTCTGCAGGGTACCGACTCTACGCCGGTCTTCTCGCGTGGCAACACCCTGCCCATCGCGGCGCGGCCATTTGGCATGGCGCACTGGACGTTGCAGTCTCGGGCCGGGAACTCATGGATGTTCCAACCGGGTGAAAGAAGAATCCAGGGCTTTCGCGCAACCCATCAGCTCAGCCCTTGGCTTGGAGATTATGGTCACGCGGTCTTCCTGCCTTTCTCCGGCAACATCAAGCCGGAGCCCGGAGCGCGAGCAAGCTCGTTTCGGCCGGAGGAGTCGCACCTCTCACCGCACTCCATGCGGCTCCGCCTCCTGCGCTATGGGATCGATGCGGAGTTGATCCCGACGGAGCGCTGTGCCCTGTTGACGGCGAGCTTTAGCAAAGCTGATCCTGGATGGCTCTTCGACATCCCGGGAGACGAGACCGCTCTTTGCCAACCGGATGAGTCGAGCCATAGCATCTCGTTTACCTCGACCAAGAATCAGGGCGGAGTTCCGGAGGGTTTCGCGACTTACTATGTACTCCAGTTCTCGGAACCCTGGTTGAAGTTCGAGCTCAAGGCATTAAAGGGGCAGAGTTCGGGGTTAGTTTACTTCGGCGGCGCTGCTCGGACGATTGAAGTGCGTGTTGCCACGTCTTTCATCTCGTTCGAGCAAGCTCGGCGCAATCTAACGCTTGAGCTTGGCACGAAGTCCGCTGAGACTCTCCGCAAAGAAGGCGCAACGGTGTGGAACGAGCTGCTGGGCCGCATCGAGATTAATGGCGGCACATTGGATCAGAGGCGAACGTTCTACTCGTGCCTCTATCGCACCCTGCTTTTTCCGCGCATTTGGCACGAGCCAGCGGCGGATGGGACCATGCAGCATCGCAGCCCCTATAACGGCAAGGTGATCCCCGGCATGATGTTCGCGGATCACGGGTACTGGGATGTGTATCGGGCGTGGTATCCGTTGATGACTCTCCTGTTTCCCGAACGACTTGCGGAAATTCTGCAGGCCTGGGTGAACGTGTACAAGGAAGGCGGATGGCTGCCGCAATTTCCATGCCCGGGTTATCGCGCCTGCATGACGGGCAGCCTCATTGATTCCATCTTTGGCGATGCCGCCGCGAAGAAGCTCCCAGGGTTCGATCTCGCGACCGCATACGCCGGTCTGAAGAAGCATGCGACCGAGCGAGGCAATCCAGACGCGGGCTACGGCAGGCGTGGCCTGGAGGAGTACCTGAAGTATGGCTTCTGTCCGGCTGGTTTAGTCAGCCAATCGGCCGCAGAGACGGTCGATGCGGCATACGGCGACTTCTGCATTGCACAGGTGGCACTTGCGCTCGGCAAGCGGGACGACGCGGAGATGTTCCTCAAGCGTTCGCAGAACTGGCGTCAACTTTTTGACACGAAGACTGGCTTCCTGCGCGGCAAGACAGTGGCTGGTCAATGGCTCGAGCCATTCGATCCGATCACGTGGGGCGACCCGTATGTTGAGGGTTCGGCCTGGCAGCATCGCTGGGACGTCCCGCATGACATGGACGCTCTGTTTGAGGGCATGGGAGGCAAAGAGAAGGTTGTTGCCGCGCTTGAGCAGATGGTGACGATGTCGTCCGAGTTCAATGTAGGCTCCTACGGAGACGAGATCCACGAGATGTCCGAGATGGCGGCCGTTCACTTTGGGCAGTACGCCCATAGCAACCAGCCGGTGCATCATGTGCTCTACCTGTTTGCGGCGGCGGGCAGGCCAGATCGCACGCGCTTCTGGGTCGATAAAGTGATGAACGAGCTCTACACTCCCGACGCCTTCGCAGGAGATGAAGATACTGGTTCGATGGCGGCATGGTATATCTTCAGCGCGCTAGGCTTCTATCCGCTGTGTCCGGGCAAGCCGGAGTACACCCTCGGTCAGGCTTACTTCCCTTCCTCTACGGTTCACCTCGGCCAGGGACGCAGCCTTCACATAGAGGCGGCGAAGCCGGGTCAGTTGACTACCAAGGTGCTTTGGAACGGCCGTGCCGTGAATGCTTCTACCCTCCCTCATACGGAGTTGATGGCCGGTGGCCGATTGCAGTTCTTCTCATAGTGCAACTGAAGCAGGCCGCTTAGATCGTTTGCCGCGTGTTCTTTGCCAGGGCGGCTGTTGAGACAGTGAGATTCGGCCACTGCCACCGGAAAGGAGGAAGCAAAGCATCCATTTCCCACCCTTCGATGTCCGGGTTAGAAGCCGCGTAGGACTGCGTTCGCGGCGGCTCCCGGCGGCCGTCTTCTCTGCCGGGCGAATCGGGAGCGGCCACACCGCAGGGCTGCCAGTCATACGTCAACTGTTGTGCTCTGTGTTTAGTGTTTGAAATGACGTCCTGGAGGCTCGGGTTGCGGGTTGAGACCACCGGAGACCTCATCGAGCTGTTTGTCGTTTAGCTCGTCAGTGTCTTTGCGGGGCTGGATGGGCTTCTCGGCGTTTATTGCGTCGTTAGGAACGGACATGGTGACTCTCCTTCATGGTTTGAGTGACAAGGTTTATAGCAACGTGATCGTGATGCTGCCGGGGTACTACTTCTCGGACGCTTCAGTGTGCGAGCGTCACACGATTCACGGTGAGTCTTGGCACACCGTGAAACTTATCCAGCGAGAGTACCCAGGGCAGTTGATGCGTCAGGGTAAGTACTCCCACATCGCTAAAGCGGAAGGTCGCGCTCGACAGAACACCGTCTTCAAACTCGAGCACATAGATGCAGCCGGGTAACAGGTTGGCATAGGTGACTCCGGATGTGGCAAAGGGCACACCGGTATCGGAACTGATTCTCACGCCCGCTTCGCCGGCGTTACGTGCGTCGATGAGGAGCGGGTAACCAAGAAGTGTAAGCTTCGTGGTTCCTGCGCCTTGAAGGAATCCGCCCTGCGCGTAGTCGAACGATTGGTCGTAAAAGACCTTGCCGGTATTGTCGACCCCAAAAGCCCAGTCATTCTCGTCCGAGGCTGACACCTTATAGGTGTCGAGGGGTATCAAGTTAAAAGTCTCCAGAGGAATGGGGAGGTTGTTGTTATCGATCGCCAGGTTACCGGACCAGAAAACCTGGCCCGTGATGTATCTCGCATCGAGTTGCACCTTGTAACCCAGGACGCGCAACTCGCTTGTTCCTTCACCGGAGAGGAACGCAGCATACTCCGCCGCGTAGGTAATTGTCCCAGTCGCAGAGATCTGGAAGTGAAAGCTGTTGACCCCGCCAGACTCGATCTGGAAGAGATAGTCTCCCGTCTCCATGGAGACGGTATAGGCCTGTGAATTTGCCGTCCAGCCCAATGCTGATGAGTTCGGCGGGAAGATGTTAAAGCCGGTAGGCGGACCAATGATCAGGTAAGCCGTGTTACTGAGAGCCGTGGCGTCTACTGTAATTGGGAAGGTGGCCATAGCGATCCTTTCTGTAAGTGAGGCCGCGAATGGAGGATCCTTGCGGCAGTTAGAGACGAACAATGGACGATGGGGCTCGAGGGTAGTGCTCATACACTCGCCAATGCCTTGAGGGCCATGGCTTTCGCTTTCGAGATCGCATCCGCTTCGTCGGGAATGCCGCTGATGATGATGATCAGCATCACGGACTTTCCCTGGATGACGGTAAGCTCGCCCTGGGTCCGGCCGAGGATCGAGTTGCTGCCCCAGACAGCGGCGGATCCAGCACCTGCGACCAGGTGGACATCTTTGAAGCCAGCTGACTGGAGACTCTCGGCGATGCCCTTGGCGCTCCCGGTGAGATCGTCATCGCTGTAGCGCACCTCGAGAGACACCGATTTGCCGCGAAGTGCCGATCCCAGCGTGGAGCGGTATTGACACGAGGTCGCCTCGCCCTTTCCATAGCTGCGGTTCTCTTCCTTTGAAGGACCGACTGGTTCGCCGAGCGCAGCCTGGGCGTCGGAGGATGCAATCAAGCTGCACGCATCTTTCCTGGCGGCGTGCAAGGTGGCGGGGAGAAACAAACTGAGGCTTAGGGCGAAAAGGGATAACTGGCGGGACTTCATGGACACTCCTTCGTGGCAGGGCCGGCCACGTTCGGCTATTGCCCGAGCCTCCGGCGGCTGGTAGCGTTGTCGTGCATCGACGCATGCAATGCATTCGACACGCACACATTCGCCGGAATTCGCCGCGTTGACCAATCAATTTGTCTCAATCGTTCTCAATCGCCTGTATCCCTATGGAAAAGCTGGGCTTCTATCAGTTCGACGATTTCCTGATTGATCCTGTCCGGCGTCAACTTTGCCGAGCCGGCATACCCGTTCCGGTCCCGCAGAAAGCCTTTCAACTCCTTCTCTACCTTGTTACGAACCCGCGCAGACTCCTTACCAAGCGCGAACTCATGAGTGCTGTCTGGCCGAAGTCCTTTGTCGAAGAGGCCAACCTAACGCAGAGCATCTTTCTCCTGCGCAAGGCGCTCAGCGAGCAACCGGGGCAAGCTCGATATATCGTCACCGTCCCTGGTGAGGGATACCAGTTCGCGGCTAACCCGGTCTTCACAGAGGTTGCAGACTCCCTTCCGGTCTCGGCGCAAGCTGAATCGCGACCGAGCGTCGACGAGAGTGCCGCAGCATTTCCTGGGGGCGCAGCGGTTCAGAATGCAGTTTGGGAAGTTGTCGGACGCTCCACCCATCCGCAACGAATCTTGCTCGCCGTTGGCATCGCTCTCCTTTTCTCGGCAGCAGCGTCTCTGTGCATCTGGTATCTGCGGCAAAAGCCGAAGCCGACTCTCCTGGGCAACGTAGTCCTTGCCACCTTCGAGAACAGCACCGGGGATCCGGCATTCGACGCGGCCCTGAACCAAGGCCTTTCCGCCGAGCTGGAGCAGTCCCCGAACCTCGGGGTGATCTCGGACGCACGTATTGCGCAGACAATGAAGCTCATGGCCCGGCCTGCGCAGGCAAGCCTCACACCGAACCTGGCCCGGCAGGTCTGTGAACGTACCGGCAGCGCTGCCTTGATCGAAGGATCCGTCGCGAAACTCGGCAGCCAGTATGTGCTTGGGCTGAGGGCACTCCAGTGCCGGACCGGTGATGTTCTGGCCCAGGACCAGGAAACCGCTGACAGTAAGGAGCATGTTCTGCGGGCACTTGGTATTGCTGCCGGCAAGCTCCGCCGCAGGCTTGGCGAATCCCTGCCATCACTGCAAAAGTACGATGCGCCGCCCCAGGACATCACGACGGGATCACTCGACGCGCTTGAAGCATACGGTCTCGGCATTCAAGCGCAGGTTCGGGGGGACTGTCTGCCGGCGATCGCCTTCTTCAAGAAGGCGATCGCTGATGATCCTGAGTTCGCGATGGCATATAGCCATCTTGGAGTCTGCGACTCCAGCCAGGAAGGCGTTGATGCCACCCGCCGGGCGTACGATCTCCGTGGACGGGTGAGCGACCGTGAGAGGCTCTACCTTGAATCGCACTACGAGCAATACGCCACCGGGAACCTGAGTGCCGCACGCAAGATCCTCGAAACCTGGTCCGAGACGTACCCGCACGATGGAGATCCCGGTCCAAATCTTCTAAAGCTCTATCTCACGACTGGAGAGTACGAGCGCGCTCTTCCCCTGGTGGAAACGATCGTAAAGAACAGTCCGGGCACGCCGACCGGCAATGCTGCCCGGCTCGCCACGACCCTGATGTTTCTCAATCGCACAGAAGAAGCAAAGGCCGTGCTCATGGATGCGTTGGCTCATCATGTCGATAGCCCGGTCCATCACTATTACCTTTATGAGATTTACTTCCTGCAGAACGACAGCGCCGCGATGGCGTCTGAGGCCTCGTATGTCCGGTCTCAGCCCGGTTGGGACGGCAACATGCTCGAGCTTGAGTCGGTCACGGCGAGTTACTTTGGCAAATTCGCCCTGGCCCGCTCGCTGAACAATCAAGCCGTGCAGGCCGTGATGCGCGAACAGAACTCCGAGGATGCCGCCGGATACCTCGGGGAGGCTGCGTTGCAGGAGGCACTCGCCGGCAACAGCATAGTCGCTCAACAGAAGGCGAAAGCCGCTCTCGCCCTATCCAATAGCTCCGGCGTTGAATCTCTTGCCGGCATGGCGGATGCGCTCGCCGGCGACCGCGTAGAGGGACAGCATATCGCGGAAGATATGAGCAAGCGCTACCCCACCGATACGCTCGCACAGATCGCGGCAGCCACGATCAACGCCTGCGGACTGCTGGGAAAGGGAAAGTCGCACGAGGAGGCGCGCCGTGCCGTCGAAGCGCTCGCCCCAGCCTCTCCTTACATGATGAGCGGGAATCTCTCTATGGTGCCCCTCTATACCCTTGGGCAGGCCTACCTTGCCTCCGGCCAGACTAACGAAGCCGCGGCGGCCTTTCGAACCATTCTCGACCACCGCGGTGTGACGCGGAACTACATCGTCGGCCCTCTTGCAAGACTAAGCCTCGCGAAGGCCGAAGAACAGGCAGGAGATCTATCGAAGGCTAGAGACGATTACAACGAGTTCCATCGAATATGGCGGGATGCGGATATTCCCCTCACATCCGCATCGCTCGTCGAAGGGCCTGTATCCGCTGAAGCTCTTGCCCCTGTGCGACGAATGCGAGGGCTGCGAGGGAGTCCGCGAGCGGAATAACGAAGCCCGATGGTGGTAAAGTCTGCGCGGCAGCGAGCTACTCGGCTCGCAGAGCTTCTACCGCATTGACCCTCGCTGCGCGAGCAGCCGGCACCGCCGACGCGATGATTGCCGCAGCCAGAATCACCAGTGCTGATCCCACGAAAGCAAGCACGCCCGGTATCTTCACCTCGGCAATGTACGAGCCGATCACAACCGGAAGCACGAGAGCAAGCAGCACACCCGCTCCCACGCCAATGCCTGCCATGATCAGGCCCTCCCGCAGCACATCCGTAAGAATGCTGCGCGGCGGAGCACCGAGTGCCATGCGGATTCCAAACTCGCGTGTCCGCCCGCTCACAGAGAACGCGAGCACACCCGCAACTCCCACCACGGAGATCAACAGAGCCACTCCTGCGAATCCACCGAACACAATAGCATTCAGGCGATCCGGAGTTAGGACCTCTGCACGGATATCCGCGAGTGTGCTTGCCCGTTCGACCGGCTGATCTGCGTCGAGTTGGTGAATGGTGCGAGCAATCAGCGGAACAAGCGAGTAGGGATCATGTTCCGTGCGAACGAAGAGCCGGCCGTTCCACCCTTGTTCCTCATCGAGCGGCTGATACACCGCCATGGCGGGAGCAGGAATGATGTTCTCATCGTCCAAATCAGGCACGACCCCAATGATCCTTCTCGGCTCACCGCTGATGCCGATGAACTTGATCACCCCATCCGTCCACCGCAAGTCCCGGTTCAGCGCCGACTGGCCAGGAAACAGCGCCTGCGCGACGCTCTTGCTGACGATGACCACCCGTTCCGAACCTTCACGATCGGAATCCTTGAAGTTGCGTCCTTCAAGCAGAGGCATTCCAAGCGTCTCGAAGAACCCAGGCGATATGGGCCGGAACCGTGCCCGCAGATCGTCCTGGCCGTTGGCGCGCTTCGCCCCGTCGACCGCGAACATGAAGTTGATATCGAGCCCCCGCACATCGCGCCATGGCGTGCTGAAGCCCTGGGACGCCTGTTGCACTCCCGGCAGGTTGCCGACGCGGCGCTGCACCTCGCGATAGAAGTCATTCACCTGCTGAGGCGTCCGTCCGAACGTCATCACCGGCAGGTTGAACGCCAGCACATTAGCCGTAGCAAACGGCGGCGGAGTCTTCTCCAACACGAAAAGGATCCGCATCAACGCGCACGCCCCGATCAGCAGGAGAAACGATGCGGCGATCTGCGTTACGGCAAAGATGCGAAGACGCCGGCTGCTTCCACTGACGGCCCGCTGGACACCATTGCTGAGCGTGAAGTTCTGTGATGCGCTTCCAGACGGCAGCCTCGGAACAAACGCAAGGCACACTGCCGCAATCAGCGCCAGCGCGATGCCAAACCATACGAGGCTGAAGTCGAGTGTCAGGTCATCTGTGCGCGCGGAAAACCGCGAAGCATATCGCGCCAGCACCGACACCATGGGTGCTGCGATAAGCAGCGACGCCAGCGCACCACTCCCGCACAGGATCAAACTCTCAGCGAGCAGCGAACGGCGCAGCGCTGCCGTACTCGCTCCAAGAGCAGAACGCACCGCCAGTTCCGATTCACGCCGAACCGTTCGCGCCAGCACAAGGTTCGCAACATTCGAGCAGGCAATCACAAATAATAGGCCCGCTGCTGCAAACAGCACCCACAGCACCGTATTGGCGCGCGAGTTGATCTGATCATGAATCCGCGTCACGTTGATCTTGTAGCGATCCGCAGCCTTATAGACCTCGGGATGCGCGGCGACGATCGCCGCGTGGGTCGTGCTGAGTTCCGCACGCGCGGCCTCGAGCGTAGCGCCCGGAGCCAGTCTCGCGAACACTTCGGTCATCCGATGCTCTCGCCCCGTGACCATCGTCGCGGAGAGATGGTGCGGGCTCGTGACGAGATTCGCAATCAGGTCCGTCTCC
Organism: Granulicella sibirica; assembly: GCF_004115155.1. Taxonomy (NCBI): domain Bacteria; kingdom Pseudomonadati; phylum Acidobacteriota; class Terriglobia; order Terriglobales; family Acidobacteriaceae; genus Granulicella; species Granulicella sibirica. Next base: position 257,833 of record NZ_RDSM01000003.1, on the reverse strand, counting down.
ACGGGATACGGCACCGACTGCTCCAGAACCCCTACGATCACCGCTGGCCGCGCGCCCATCGAACTTTCAAGCCGTACCGTCTTTCCGATCACGCCTGGATCCGAGTGCAACGTGTTCGTCCAGAAACGGTAGGTCAGCACCGCTGCGCCCGCTGCATTCGGACCGTCATCGGCAGTTGTCAGGAGGCGGCCAGCCACCGCCCGCAGCCCCATCACCTCGAAGTAACTTCCGTCGACGACTGCGGCGTGAATCTCGCGGGGTGTTCCCAGACCCACGAGGCTGAAGTCGATCGCGGAGACCGTTCCAAGCTCCGTGACCGTCTTGAGGTCACGCCCAAGGTCCTGGATCTCCGGCACCGAGAAAGTCGTGTTCTCATTGCCGAGTCCCGGGGCACTTTGCCGCAGATAGAGCAGGCGGTCTTCATCCCGATTCGCCAGTGGCCGCAGGAGTACAGACCTGACCACGCTGAAGATGGCTGCATTGGCCCCAATGCCAAGAGCCAGAGTCAGCGCGACGGTGATCCACAACGTGCGAGCTCTCGCAAGAGACCGCAGTGCAATTTTCAGATCGTGGAGGAACGACATAGGTGTGCTCCAACGGATGCCCTGGTTCCGTTTAGTTGGGCGCTCTTGACTTTGAACGTTGATATCAACATATTAGAGACGATGTCAAGGCCAAATACCGTCCCCTACGAAACAACCCTGATGGTTCGCGATTGCTGCCTGTGCCTTCACGTACAGCGAGCCGCAAGAGCTCTGGCGAGGAGGTTCGATATTGCCCTTCGGCCCGTGAACCTGACGAACGGCCAGTTCTCCATCCTCATGTCGCTCAATCGTCCCAAACCCGCGCCTATGGCAGGCGTCGCGGATCTGCTCGCGATGGACCGGACCACCCTCACCGCCGCTCTCAAGCCGCTCGTGCGCCGCAATCTCGTCCTCATCACGCCGGACCCGTCTGACCGTCGCAGCCGAAATCTCGAACTGACGCTCGAAGGAAAGAATGTACTAGCCTCCGCCTTGCCTATTTGGGAGCAAACCCACGCAGAGGTCGAAGCCACTCTCCCCGCAGGACAACCCGAGAGCCTCAGGCAGGGCCTGCGCGCACTCGCCTAAGCGAAGCGCCGATCATCCCTCAAGAAAGCCGCGCTTCACCGCGATCATCACGGCGTGCGTACGATCGTTCGCGTTCAGCTTCGAGAGGATGCTGCGCATGTGTCCCTTTACCGTATCCTCCGCGATGTGCAGATGATCGGCGACGATCTTGTTCGAGCACCCCTCGCCGACCATGCGGAGCACCTCGATCTCCCTCGCTGAAAGCGCATCCGAACTGAAGTGATTCGCAAGCTCCGAAGCGATCTCGGGCGGGATGCGGGTCTTGCCCGAGTGAACGATCCGGATCGTGTCGACCAGATCCTTGCGCAGCATGCTCTTTAGCAGATAGCCCTTCGCGCCAGCCTTGAGCGCACGCGCCGCCTGCACATCCCCCGCATACGTTGTCAGCACCACACACCGGGCATTCGGCCACTTCTCGAGGATCTGGATGATCGTGTCGATCCCGTTGATTCCCGGCATCTGCAGATCGATGAGCATCACATCTGGCCTGTGCTTGGCATACGCTTCGATCGCTTCATGCCCATCCGCGGCCTCGCCGACAACTTCCATGTCCGCCTGCTTCTGCAGTACGTTCGCGATCCCTTCAAGGATCAGGGGATGATCGTCGACCGTGAGAATCCGAATTTTTTTCGCAGGAGAAGGTGTCGTACTCATGGCATCTTGCCTCGGGAAAACTAGCGGTGGTCGCGCACCGGGAGAGACCGCCGCAGGCTTCGCGGCAATCAGCCCATCTTGTTGTCTCCACGGACCACCACGAGCCGGCGTCTCCCGTACAGCTTCGCATCGACGGAGTAAGCCCCGGCTCCCAGGAGCGCGATGGAGATCAGTATAGCGATCAACAGCGCGCTGCCAAGCGGTTCTGTGCACAGCCAAAGCGCGGCGAGCGAAAGAAGGACCGCCGCCATCGAAACGATCGGCGTGAAGAGCCCGAGTACGATGAAACCCGCCGCGATGCGCGAGAGTGCCAACAGCACCTCGGACTCCGGCGAAGGACAAAACGAATTGTGAGTTACCAGAACGACAGCTACCGTCAAGCGCAGCAACACGAGCGCCGCCCCGGCGCCTCGATCAGGAAAGGTACCAAAAAGTCTCTGCATACTCCACATCCATGAAAAGGCTACCGACTCTGGGCTAGATATCAGAACTGCTTTAGAGCCCCCGTGCGGTAGTCCTTTCGTGTACTAGCTGGCGCAGGCTCGAGACCTATACTTGGGTATCGAAAGGCCCGGCCACCGTATGGTATCCAGCGTGTTGCGCGTTCGAACCCGCATCCGGGAACTCGCCTGTCTGCTGGCGTTGGCGCTTGGTCACGCGCGCGCGGACTCTCTCCCGCGCGATCTGACCCTGAAGCAACTGGACCATACCGCCTGGACCGCCCGCGATGGCGCACCAATCGGCGTGAATGGTATCGCCGCGGATCGCGACGGAACCCTATGGCTCGCAACACGTGGCGGCCTCTACAAGTTCGACGGCCTACACTTCAGCCTCTATCTCCCGCCCGCAAGCGACCCGACCCTTCCCTCCATCGAGATGCGAAGCGTCTACATCGACCGTGGCGGCGCGTTGTGGGTCGCCCCGTGGCTTAAGGACCTCATCCGCATTCGCGACGGCCATCCCCGTATCTTTGGCGGACAGGACGGCCTGCCCGGCGTCGCCGTCGTTCAAATGCTGCAGGCGCCGGATAACTCCATGTGGGTCCTGAGCCACGGCCTCCTCTACCGTCAGCTTGGAGACCGCTGGGTCGAAGCGCTGCCACATAGCGAAGAAGTCGGCGAGGTGAGCCATTTTTTCTTCGATCGCGCCGGCACCCTCTGGATCGCGACGCGATCGTGGCTTTGGTTTGTCCCCCCGGGAAGCACAGTCCCACGGAAGACGCAGGAGAACGTCGGCAGTCTCGCCGAGATCGTCGAGATGGCGGACGGTAGCCTCTGGGCCGATGTCCTCGCTCCCGTCGCGTCCGTGCGGCGGCTCTCCGTACCCGGCCATCCCACATCGAAGCCCCTCACCTTCCCCGTCGAAGCCTCAAGCATCGCGCTCGACCCCACCGGAGACCTCTGGGTCGCGAGCAGTCGCAACGGCGTGCAGCGCCTCTCGGCTTCCGGCCTGGGGCTCCAGCGATCCGGGCTCATCCAGCGCACCAGCCACGATGTTCAGACCTTCGATCAGCAGGCCGGCCTCACTGGCATCGGCTCCTTCACCGTCTTCCGCGACGCAAGCGGCACCATCTGGGCCGGAACCACGCGCGGCCTCGACCGCTTCCGCATGCCCACCCTCACGCGCCTGCCCGACCCGACGATCGAGGGCGACGTCGGCGTCACCGCCTGCCCCAACGGGGAGGTCTGGATGGGCAGCGGAGACTTCCTTGTCTCCGTCGTCGGGGACAGGATCACCCACCACAGCCTCGGCGAACTCTGGGGCCTCTACTGCGACCGCAACAATACCATCTGGTACAGCCGCGTCGGCAAGGTCGTCTCCCTCAGGAACGGCGTCGAACGCAGCTTCCCGGCGCCTCCCGTTCACCTCTTCTACTGCGTAGTGCAGATGGTCGGCGACGTCGATAACCTCTACGCCACGTGCGCGCGAAGCGGCTTATGGCGTCATAGCAGCGATGCGTGGACGAAAATTGAAGTTCCCGGCTTCCCCGACGAAACGCCTCTCGCCATCTCGCAGGACAGCGCCGGACGCGTGTGGACGGGCTATATCGATAACAAGATCGGCATGCTCGACGGTTCGGCGGGCAGAACATTTCCCGTCGATGCCAGCCCCGGCGTCGGCAACGTGCAGGCTATCCTCGCGATGCACAAAGGCGTTGTCGCCGGAGGCGCTCACGGCATCGCCGTCCTGCATGGAGACCACTTTCAATCTCTCGCCACGCTCGATCCGGACGCAGTACAGGGCGTCTCCGGCCTGGTTGAAGATCATCGCGGCGATCTCTGGCTCAATGGCGCACGCGGCGTCTTTCGCATCCCCTCCGAGGAGCTCGCGAAAGGAATCACCTGGCCCAGCTACCGCATGCAGTCGGAGCACTTCTCGGGGGACGGCATCGTCGGCTTCGCCTACCAGGGCTACGAGCTACCCACAGCGGTCATCGCTCCCAACGGCCGCATCTGGATCGCGACCTCATCGACAGCCGTCTACGTCGATCCCGACCGTGTCCACCGCGATACCGTTCCCGCGATCACCTCCATCCAGGCCTTCACCGATAATGAAACCCCCCGGTACGAACCGCACCCCACCATCGAGCCCGGCAAGCACACTCTGCGCATTCGCTATTTCGGCGCTCATCTCAGCGCGCCGGAGCGAGTCTCCTACCGCTATCGTCTCGATGGTCAGGACCAGGCATGGGAGGACGTAGGGACCCGCACCGAAGCCGTCTACACCAACCTCAAACCCGGTTCCTACACCTTCCACGTCGCCGCATCCAACGGAGACGGCATCTGGAGCGAAGCGGACCGGCCTCTCCAGTTCGTCGTCCTCCCGGCGTTCTATCAACGCTGGTGGTTTGTTGCCTTCTGTCTCCTCGCCCTCGGCCTTCTCCTCCGCATCGCCTTTCGCATGCGCTTCGACTACGCAACCAACCAGCTAAGGCGCCGCCTCGAAGAACGCGCGCAGGAACGAGTCCGCATTGCACGCGACCTGCACGACACCCTCCTGCAAGGCGTGCAGGGGCTCATCCTCTGCTTCCACTCCGATATTGAAGAAGTCCCGGACGATCTGCCCGCCCGCGCCCTTCTCGAGAAGACCCTCGACCGCGCCGAAGCTGTCATCAATGAAGGCCGCGAGCGCGTCCGCACTCTCCGTTCCGAAGAGAGCACGGCGACCGACCTGCCCCAGGCCCTCGCGCAGGTCAGCTCTTTGGTCCGCGCCAGGAACGCCGCTCCCATCGAGGTCCTCGTCGAAGGAGAGCCAAGGCCCCTGCGAACCATCGTCCACGACGAAGTCTACTGCGTCGGTCGCGAGGCCATCACTAACGCTCTCCGGCACGCCGCCGCGACCCGCATTGAGGTAGAGATCAGCTACGGCTCGACCCACCTGCGCGTGCGTTGCCGCGACAATGGCAAGGGCATGAGCAGGCAGCAACTCGACGCGGGATCACCCGCCGGCCATTGGGGTGTCACCGGCATGAAGGAACGCGCAGCCCGCATCGGCGCGAAACTCGATATCTGGAGCACACCCGGCGCTGGCACCGAGGTAGAGATCACCGTCTCCGCTGCCACGGCCTACTCCGTCCAAACCGCGAAGCACGCCCTCACCCGGACAGCGGTATAAGCCCAGACGACCGCAAGCAAGTGCGCCATCATCGCTATGATAGGATTCGAGCAATTGCCACCTGTTTGAAAGGAAAGCGCCCGACATGCACACTTCCCATGAGGTCTCCCCAAGCCAGGAGCAGACGCCGGCCACCGCACTTCAGGCTCCGCCGTCAAAGCTTCGGAAGCGCTTCCTCGCGGGTGCCCTCGTGCTGGCTACGACGGCTGTGGGCGCGGTACTGATCGCGCAACAGAGAGTGAAGCTCCCGGGCAACGACTGGATTCAGCTCTTCAATGGAACCGATCTCACCGGCTGGACGAAGATCGGCGCAGAGAGCTGGACGGTTGAGGATGGGCTTCTCCATGGCAAGGGCCTGACCAAGGCCTACGGCTATCTCGAGACCGAGAATGACTATAAGGACTTCCAGATGTCGCTGCGCTTCAAGTGCGTCGGCGACGGCAATAGCGGCGTCTTCTTTCATACCGGTTTCAAGCCCAACTCGGTCGACACGACGCAGGGCATGCAGTTCGAGATCGACTGCAAGATGATGCATCACACTGCAGGTGTCTATGCCGAAGATGGCCGCGGCTGGGTGGTGTGGCCGTCGCCTGAGAACGAGGGCGTGGTGCGTATGGGCGAGTGGAACGACTATCTCGTCGAGGTCGTCGGCAACCACTACAAGTCACGTCTGAACGGCGTGCAGATGGTTGACTTCACTGATCCGAAGCCGAGCTCCTTTGACGGCAAGATCGCGCTGCAGCTTCATGCAGGCGGCGAGGGCAACATGCAGTTCAAGGATCTCTGGATCCGCGACCTCTCGAAGCGCTAAGCCTGTGCCTCAGGGAACTATGAAGATAGGCGTCATTGGGTCCGGATTCATGGGCGGCGTTCATGTTGCCGCAATCGAGCGCATTCAGGGCCTCACCCTTACCTCGGTCGCCTCGCGCACACGACCGTCTGCCGATGCTCCTGCGCGTGGCAACCTCAAGCATCTGAAGAGCACCCCCCTTCCCGATCACGTCCAGTGGTACGGGGATTGGCGCGAGATGCTGTCCGATGCAGAACTGGACGCGGTCGATATCTGCCTGCCGACACCCATGCATCGCCAGGTGGCGCTCCGTGCCTTCGAGCTTGGGAAGCATGTGCTTTGCGAAAAGCCGATGGCGCTCACGACCGAAGACTGCGACGTGATGATGGAAGCAGCCACGAAGAGCGGACGGACGTTCATGATCGGCCAGGTCCTACGCTTCATGTTTCCGTATCGCTATGCCTCCACGTTCGTCGAGCAGGTAGGTCGCAGCAATATCACCATATGCACCCTGAGCCGCCGAACCGGCTATCCGCAGTGGAGCGAGTGGCTCTCGCGCGAGGAGCTATGTGGCGGAGCGATCGTCGATCTCCTCAGCCATGACATCGACCAGGCGCTTGTGCTCTTTGGCATGCCGGAGTCGGTGAGTGCCGTGAGCGAGGGCGAGATCGACACGATGCGCGGGACGTTGCGCTATGCGGATGGTCTCGCCGTCACGATCGAGGGCGGATGGCTTGCGCCCGATGTTCCCTTCTCCCATGGCTTCGAGCTCGCGAGCGGTGAAACTTCCCTGAGCTTCAAGGACGACAAGCTTCAACGCACCACCGCAGGGAAAGAAGAGCAGATCGAGGTAGCGGAGGAAGACGCCTATCTCGACGAGATAGCCTACTTCGCTGACTGCTGCGCAAAGCAGGTCCCGCCGGAGCGCTGCATGCCGAGTGAGTCGGCCGAGGCGCTCAGGATCGCGAATCTTCTCAGAGCTTCGAGAGAACAGAACGGAAAGGGACTTTCATGCGCGCGATAACACCGCTCGAGCTTGGCCTCGTCTTCTGGGCCGAACAAAACAGCGCCGGTTCTCTGGGGCAGTTGAAGTCATTTGGGCTTACAGCCGGCCAGTTAGGCGTGCCACCTGAGTTCGTCTGCAAGGGCGCGGTAGAAGACTGGTCGTCCGGGCTGATCGCCGGAGACTTTGCCATGACGAGTGCCGTATGCAGCTACAAGGGCGAGGACTACGCGGACCTCGCAACGATCCACCGTTCCGTCGGCTTCACCACGCCGGAGTACAGGTCCGAGCGCATCGCAAGGACCAAGGAGGTCGCGGACTTCGGCCATGCGCTCGGCATCGGCGCTGTCTCCTGCCACTTAGGCTTTATCCCCAATGACCCCACAGAAAAACTCTACGTCGATCTGCGCGACCTCACACGCGAGATATGCGATCACTGCGCGGGGAATGGGCAGAACTTCGTGCTCGAGACCGGTCAGGAGTCAGCGGAGATCCTGCTCGCGTTTATAGCGAACGTTGAGCGCGACAATCTGAAGGTGAACTTCGACCCGGCAAACATGATCATGTATCAATCGGGCGATCCCATGGTGGCGCTCGAGATGCTGAGCCCGCATGTCATCTCGGTGCACTGCAAGGACGCGACAGCGATCAACGTGGGCGGCGGAAAGCTCGGCGCGGAGTGCAGGCTCGGCGATGGCCAGGTCGGCTTTCCAGGATTCCTCGAAACGCTGAAGAAGATCGGCTACCAGGGACTTCTGTGCATCGAGCGCGAGGAGCCAGACACCGCGCAACGGACTGCCGACGTTCACGCAGCCGTCGAGCGGCTGAAGCAGTGGAAGGCCGACGCGGGGCTGTAGGGCGGCCCCGTATCCGTTCTCAGACTAGTAAAGCAGGAAGGCCCAAAGCGCCTGCCCGGTGGCGGCAATCACGTACTGATGCCCGTCGAGCATAAACGTCTGCGGCGCGTTCGAGACGTCGCCGATGCGCGTGTGCCACAGCGGTTCCCCGCTCGCCGCATCATGCGCCACGAGGCTTCCGGAGCCATCTCCGTTGAAGACCAGGCCGCCGGCGGTTGCCAGGACTCCACCACCCATACCGCCGCCGTAGTAGCGATGCCTCCAAGCCGCCTTGCCGGTCTTATAGTCGATCGCGGTCAGGTAGCTTCCGGCCGAGCCGATCTGCGTCTCTTCATGGCCTCCGAGGCCCATCGAACCGCGTGGATCAGTATCCGTGAGATAGAAGACGGAGAACGAATCAACCTCGGGAGTGTAGAGGAGTCCGGTCTGCGGAGAAAAGGCGGGCGGCTGCCAGTTCACCGTACCGCTCGAGTTTGGTGAAGCCAGCGAACCCGAAACGGTGGCATCCTTTTCGGGATCATGCTCCGGGTTGCCGTTCTTGGTCAGGCCCTTGGCCCAGTCGGTCGTCTTACCGTACTTGCTGGTAACAAGATGCTCGCCCGTGACACGGTCCAGGGTGAAGAAGTAGCCATTGCGCGCGGCCGTCAGGACCATCTTCCGCATCTTGCCGTTGAACGTGCCATCGACGAGCACGGGGGTCTGCGCGGAGTCGTAATCGTGCATGTCGTGCGGAGAGGTCTGGTAGTACCAGGCCATCTTGCCGGTGTCGACGTTGACCGCAACGAGCGAGCACGTGAAGAGGTTATCCTTATCGGCGCCGCGTGGGGCATTGGTGTAGGCAGGCGTTGGATTGCCGGTGCCAAAGATGTACAGCTTCGTCTCGGGGTCGTAGGCTCCGGTAATCCAGGTCTGCGCTCCGCCGTGACGCGCGGCATCGAGACTCGCCCAGCTGCTCTCGCCAGGATCGCCTTTCTGCATCGGTACGGTGTAGTGCTTCCACTGCAACTCCCCCGTCTCGGGGTCGTAGGACTGGAGAAAGCCCGGCGAGTCGATATCGTTGCCGACGCCGACGAGCACATGGTTGCCGATCACGATCGGCGCGGGCGTCGAAAAATAGCCAAGATCGACGTCGGCGATCTTCTTGTGCCAGCGTTCCTTGCCGGTCTTCGCCTCGAGCGACACGAGATAGTCGTCCGGCGTCTCCATGAAGAGATAGCCGTTCCACATCCCGAAGCCGCGGTTGCCGATGTGGGTTCCGCCCTTGGTCTTCCAGAAGTAGTGCCACAACTGGTGCCCGTCACGGGCATCGAGCGCCCATGCGTTATCGGGCATCGTGACATAAAGTGTGCCGTCTATCGCGAGGATGGATCCCTTCATCGATCCGCCACGAATGACGATGTCGCCCGGGCCTTCCCCGCCAACGATCTGCGGCACCATGTTCGCGCGCCGCCCACCGCCCGGGCCGGACGGAGTTGGCTTATCTTCGCCCGGCGTCATCTGCGACATCCACCCGAGCGTCAGGTGCTTCACGGTCGTCTTGTCGACTTGTGCAAGCGCGCTGTAGCGCTGGCCTGTGTAGTCGCCGTTATAGGTCGGCCACGAGTCTTTGAGCGGCTTCAGTAACTCATCCGGCGCAACCCCGGTTCCCTGCCCCATCAGCAAAACGGGCGACAATAAAAATGCGGCTCCTAGAGACAATCTTGGAAGCAATCTCGTTCGAATCATTTCAAGGTCACCAGGTATGCCGTCACATCATGAATTTGTTTATCGGTCAGCATCGGAAGCAGATTCTTGTGCGCCTGCAGCGGATCGTCGATCGTCACCTTCGGCATGTCGCCGAGCCGTCCAAAACTTCGTACGCTGCCGTCGCTGAGCTTCAGTGTCACGAGGAAGTCGTCGACGTGGACCAACGCGCCTGTTGTAACCACACCCGATGAGGCCATAACCGTAGCCTTCGGGATCGAGGCACTGCTATTTTCACCACGAACGCCCCCCGTGAGCCACGCCTGCTGCATCGCCTTCGGTTCGGTGATCTTCGAAGCAATCCCGCTGAGGCTCATGGCGCTCGTGTGGCATTTCGCGCAGGTGGCATCAAAATAAGCGTGACCGGCAGACGCGTCGCCAGTGAGGATGTTGAGTGGCTTCGCCTGGCCCGGCGGTTTTCCCTGGCTCCCGATCTGGCCGATCACGCTGCGAATATACGCAGCAACCGCCTTCGAATCCTCAGGATTCAGGCCGATATTTGGCATGCCCATCGCCTGACGTGAGCCTTGAATGATGGGCGTGATCAGCTCGCCGTCCTGGTCGGCCAGCGTGACCTGTGAGCGCAGGAGGTTGGGTCCACCCAGATCGCCTCCACGCAGGTCTGGCCCGTGGCAGGCTTGGCAACTCACCGCGTAGAGCGCTTTCCCGTGTGCCGCCAGGGCAGGATCGATGGGTGCGCGCTTCTGGCCCCGGGCGAAACCACCGGTCGTCGGCTGCAACGGCGGAGCTTCCTGCTGCGGCTGCAGCGCGGGCTTCGGTTGTGGCGGGGCCGCGGGTGCAGGCTGCTGAGCTGATGTCCAGAACGCCGAGCCGGCCAACAACCCCGACAGGGCAGCGGCTACCCATCTCGTCTTCACGCGCATGAGCCTCCAGTGTCTTGAGATTTCAGTGTAACTGGATCGAGCCGAAGCGAAAACGGGCCATGGACCGCTATCAACCGCGGGTTCGTGCTAGAGCGCCGCCAGGACCTCTTGATACAGTCTCTTCGCGCCCTCGATCCCATCCCAGGGACCTTCCTCGTACTCCAGCGCGAAGATGCCGGTGTAGTTGTTGTTCAGCATAATCCGCACATTCCGCTGCACATCCGGCTCCTGCCAGCGATTCCAGTACTTGGCATGCACGGTGGTGTGGGCATAGGGCGCGAGATCGTTGAGTGCGTGGTACATCAGGTACTTGTGCTCCCAGTTGCAGAAGTCGGGAGACGCCTCGCAGAAGGGATTGTTCACCTCTTCAATAATGATCTTGATGTTGATCGGGTTAGCCGTCAGCCCCCAGTGGTTCTCGAGCGTTACCTTCACGCCGACCTTTCCACCGTAGTCCGCCATCTCCTTGAACGACTCGATGCAGTTCGTGAGATAGACCTCGAGGTCGGGGTTCTTCGGATAGCTTGTCGGGTCGGCAACCGGGCTCGGTGCGATGCGCCGGCCGCCGCTATTCACACGCATGGACTTCGCACCCAGCAAGGCAGCGCCGTCGAGCCATTTCTTCGCCACCTCGACACCTGCCTTCCGCTTGGCTGGATCGAGTTCGCAGATATCCCGTGGAGCGTTGTTCGAGATGTGATGACACTGCGTCCCGGTCGTCATCTGCTTGTTCGCCATCGTCTCCAGCCATTTCCTGCCTGACATGGTCGAAGGGTCGAACTCGGAGATCTCGCGCGGCTTGCCGTCATAGCCAAGGATGGTGCTCTTCACATACTGGCTGTCGTCTGTCGGGTCGCCGAAGAGACTGGACCACAGATCCATCTTTGTGACACCCGGGAAGGTCTTCTTCGTGAACTCCGGGTAGTCGAGCATGGTGATCTCGCCATACTTCTTCTTCATGTCGGCGACAGTTGCTTTATCGCCCACATTGCTGTGCGTTTTGAAGATCCAGCGGATGGGGTAGCTGTTGGATGCGATGCGTTTGACCTTCTCCTGGTCGGTCAGAGGACGCGCGGCCCCGCCATGCGTGATGGGCTCGGAAGCAATCTGCGCACCGGCGGGTGTCGTGGAGGATGCCACTAGGAGGCCCGCCGCCAGGCTCCCGCCGGCATCCCGTAGGAATTTCCGTCGGTCGAGACTGCCGCGCACTCCGTCGCCTGAGGTCATATGCACGCTCTCCGTATCCTGTTCTCATCCTGTTGTCCTGCGTTCAACAACCGGCCCGCGTTGCCTGCCTTATAGCGGAACCCCTTCCATGCCCTCCGCCGCCGGCGAGCGCACCTCACCCGACTCGCGCTCGAAGAAAGTAACAAGGAACAGCACAAGAACCACTGCTGACGTCGCCGCGGCAAAGATCCAGATTGACCGCCAGTCGTACGTCACCACTCCGTCCGCGCCCTGCTGCGCGTAGTGATCGACCACGAGACCGGAGAGCCACGAGCCAACGAACATCCCGAGGCCATACGTGATGAACGAGATAAGTCCCTGTGCCGCCGCACGAAGCGCCAACGATGCCTTGCGATCGATATAAATCTGGCCGGTGACAAAAAAGAAGTCATAGCAGATGCCGTGCAGCAGGATGCCGAGCCAGAACATCCACACACCCGGTCCCGCGTTGCCGTACGCGAATAGCAGGTACCGCAGCACCCAGGCAAACATGCCGGCCGCCAGCATGTACTTCACGCCGAGCCTGCGGAAGAACCACGGGATCAGGAGCATGCAGAAGAGCTCCGACATCTGCCCGCCGGTCATCTTGCCGGCCGCGTTCACGACTCCCGTCTTGTTGAGAAAGAGGTTCGTGAAGGCGTAGTAGAACTGCAGTGGAATGCAGATCAAGAACGAGGCGATCGCGAAGACGGCCATCGACCGCTCTTTTAGAAGAGCGATCGCCTCGCGCGGAAACAGACTGCCGATAGAGAACTTGCCGTCCCGCGCCAGAGGCGGCGTGTGCGGAAGCGACAGGCAGTAGACGCCCATCAACGCTGAAACGGCAGCAGCGATCTCAAGCGGGTGCGTCGTCGCTTCGAGTTTCATCGCGCCGATACCAAGTCCGGCGACGATCCATCCAGCCGTCCCGAGCACCCGGATCGGGCCGAACTCGATCTTGGGGTCGCTCATCAGGCGGAACGACAGCGAATTAGTCAGCGCCAGCGTCGGCATGAAGCAAAGACAGTACAGCAGAATCACCGCGTAGATGGAGGTAAAGCTCAGTTGCCGCGAGGCAAAGAACAGCAATACCGCTCCCCCGATATGCAACGTGGCAAGAACTTTTTCGGTCGAGAAGAGCTTGTCCGCGATCAGCCCCACGAAGAACGGGGCAACGATGGCACCGACAGCCGTGCTGCCCGCGATGAGGCCCACCTGCTGCCCGGTGAAGTGAAGCGTCGTCGAGAGCCAGGTGCCGACCGTGACGTACCACGCGCCCCAGATGAAGTACTCCAGAAACATCATGATGCCAAGACGAACTTTGATCTGCATGTTCATGAGCGATGTCCCATGGTGAAAGCCGTTCTAATTGGTTGACGTGCCGGGTAAAGCAAACGCAACGTACGCGCCCGGAATAGGGTCCGTGGAAGCTGCATGTCCAGGAACGTTGTGAGTGTACGTGGTTGCCTGTGCCGCTGCACAGAAGACAATGAACTGCTTCCCGCCGACCTCGTAGATCGCGGGCATCCCTTCGAGCGCGGCGGGCACCTCGGCCTCCCAAAGCACCTTCCCCGTGGATGAGTCGAGGGCCCGCACCTTGCGGTCGCGCGTCCCGGTGAAGATCAAGCCCCCGGCCGTTACGACCGGGTTGACTTTCGGGAACTGCGAGCCCGTGTCGGTGAAGCCCTTGGCCGCAAGCTCAGGAACCACTCCAAGCGGCTCCTGCCAGCGGATCGTCCCTGTGTTCAGGTCGTAGGCTGTGAGTGTCGTCCAGGGCGGCGCGATCACGGGCAGCCCGCTTCTCGCGAACATGAAGCCGAAGCCACTTTTATAGTGCGCGCTGCCCGGAGCCGCATCCGCAGGAGCAGCTTGCACCGGAGCCTCCGTGGCTGGCGCAAGATCGGGTTTCGCCAGGTACGCCAGCAGCGAATGCAGGTCCGCGTCCGACAGCTTCGCAAACGCCGGCATCGGACCCTGCCCATGCCTCACAACGCTCTCAATCCGGTCCTTGCCCAGCCTCGAATCTACATCGACCAGCGACGGAATCGCTGGTGGCTTCCCCGCGCGATCGGCTCCATGGCAGATGCTGCAGTTCGCTGCGAAGATCGAACGCCCCTGCGCCTCGGGAGACCCGGCATGCGAGACTGCCGTCGCCAGCTCAAGTTTCAGCATCGCCGGAAGATCCTTTGAGATGACGTACATGTTGCCGTTCGTCGGATCGACAGCCGCGCCGCCAAAGTTCGCGCCGCCATTATTTCCCGGCATTTCGACGGTATCGCCGAGCCCCGGCGGCGTAAACAGCCCATGATTCCTGGCAGCCTGCATCTGCTTCGTAATCTGCTCTCGCTCGTCCGCCTCGAGAAATGGACTCAGGTCGTCGGCCGTGAACGTCTGCCGTGCAAACGGCGGAGGTTTGGTCGGAAACGGCTGCGTCGGCCAGGTCTGCTCGCCCGGAACATCCGACTTCGGCTCCGGTCGCTCCTCGACAGGCCACAACGGCTTACCGGTCTCCCGATCGAAGACCCACACAAACCCCACCTTGCCGGCCTGCGCCACGACATCGACCATCTTCCCGTTATGCCGGACGGTAGCCAGCATCGGAGTCGTCCCGTTGTCGTAATCCCAGATATCGTGATGCACCATCTGGAAATACCACACCAACTTTCCCGTGCGCGCGTTCAGCGCAATCAGGCAGTCGCCAAAGAGGTTCGCGCCCGCCCGGTTGCCGCCGTAGAAGTTGTACTTGGGGCTAGCTGTCGGGATGTAGACAATCCCACGCTTCTCATCGAGCGCCATCCCGGCCCAGTCGTTCGCCCCGCCCACGGTCTTCCAGGCATCCTTCGGCCACGTCTCATAGCCAATCTCGCCCGGGTGCGGAATAGTGTGAAACGTCCACGCCAGCTTGCCGGTAATGACGTTATAGGCGCGAATGTCGCCCGGGCCAGAGTCGTACTCCTCATTCGTCGCCGACCCAAGGATCAGCAGGTCGCCAAACACGCGCCCTGGGTTGTACGACTGCACCAGCGTCAGGCTCTTCGGCGCGCGCCCCAGCCCCTCACGCACATCCACCCGCCCATTGGTCCCGAACGTCGCAATCGACTTACCCGTCCGCGCGTCGATCGCCTGCAACTCGTTGCGGACCGCAAACAGAAGCCTCCGGTCCGACCGGTCCGAACTCTCCCAATAGTTGATCCCCCGATTCGTGATCAAGGTCGTCTTCGGATCCGTCTCATGGACCCAGATCTCCTTGCCGGTCCCGGCATCGAGCGCGACGATCGTGTTGCTCTTCGCGAGCACGTACATGACCCCATCGACGACCAGCGGATTGAACGAGTACTTCCGCTCATCTCCGGTCCGGTAGGTCCAGGCAACCTGCAGCTTGCTCACGTTCGAGCGGTCGACCTCCTTCAGTGCCGAATACTGCGACCCATCCGCCGACCCGCCATACTCCCGCCAAGTCGTATGCGCAGAGGCCGTCTGCGCGAAGGCCGAATCGCCGCTTAGGGCACAGGCGACAAGCGCCAGCGCGGCAGGCAAAACCCTGCGCAAAGGCAAGCGGTTCCCGGAAACGGGCTGCGACGGCGTTCCGTCAGGCATGGGGCAGCATCTCCATAGATTTCGGATGTCTCGATACTGTGCTTGAGTCTCTCGTAGCACTATCTCACGTCGTTCTCCAATGCAGGGAGCCCGGCATATCCCGCTCACCCCGACCATCCAGTAACTCCGTGCCCGCCGAATCGCTATAATGGAGGTTGCGCCCGAGGCGCCTCTCAGCGTGGCCACTCCACTGCTGAGCAATCAGCCACCCCTCGGAGCGGCGCGCCCGCGATGCCAAATCGCCCGGCGGAAAGCGACCTCGGGGAGACATGACCACAGCCAGCCAACATCCTCTGCAGAAGATTCTCGCCAACCGGATCGCCATCATCGACGGCGCGATGGGCACCACCATCCGCACCTACGGCATGAAGGAAGCGGACATCCGCGGAGAACGGTTCAAGGACTCCACCAAGGATCTGCTGAATAACGGCGACCTCTTCTCGCTCACGCAGCCGAAGATGATCACCGACATCCATCGCCGCTTCCTCGAGGCCGGCGCGGACATCATCGAGACCAACACCTTCGGCGCGACCACCATCACGCAGAGCGAGTTCTTCGTCGAAGACCCCCGCGAGCACGGCGGCCGTAAGGACCCGGCCTTCTACCAGGCGATCATCGAAGACAAGTTCCTCCAGCAGCTCGCCTGGGACATCAACGAGACCTCCGCCCGCC
Source organism: Granulicella sibirica (assembly GCF_004115155.1). Lineage (NCBI taxonomy): Bacteria > Pseudomonadati > Acidobacteriota > Terriglobia > Terriglobales > Acidobacteriaceae > Granulicella > Granulicella sibirica. The sequence goes on along the minus strand of NZ_RDSM01000003.1, from coordinate 241,700 downwards.
AGTGCCGCGCGGAGGCCGACCGCGTCGCCAACCTGACCGGCCGCCAGCGCTTCGTCGCCGGTGCCATCGGCCCGCTGACCGTATCCCTCTCGAACTCCCCCGACGCCGACGACGCAGGCTTCCGCGTTGTCACCTTCGACCAAGTCCGCATCGCCTACATGGAGCAGATCCGCGCCCTCATCGCCGGCGGCTCCGACCTCCTGCTCGTCGAGACCATCTTCGACTCGCTCAACGCGAAGGCCGCCCTCGTCGCCATCCGTGACGTCTTCGACGAAGACAGCACCGAGCTTCCCGTCATGATCTCGGCAGCCGTAGGCCGTGGCGGCGAGACGCTCATCTCCGCCCAGACCACCGAAGCCTTTTGGAACGCCGTCAAGCACGTCAAGCCACTCTCCGTCGGCCTCAACTGCTCGCTCGGTCCGGACCTCATGTACCCCTTCCTCGAAGAGCTCTCGGCCAAGGCTGACGTCGCCATCTCCTGCTACCCAAACGCCGGCTTGCCCAACCCGCTCTCCGAGACCGGCTTCGACCTCGGCCCGCCCGACATGGCCCGCTACCTCGGCGACTTCGCCAAGGGCGGCCTCATCAACATCGCCGGAGGATGCTGCGGCAACACGCCCGAGCACATCGCCGCGATCGCCAAGGCTCTGGAAGGCAAGGCTCCGCGCGTGCTCGGACCGAACGGGACACAGGTCGGGGTAGCAGCTTGAGCGTCGTAGAAACGAAGCCTCTCCGCCTCTCCGGCTCCCAGCCCTTCACCCAGCAGCCCGGCGTGTACATCATGATCGGCGAGCGCACCAACGTCGCCGGATCGCCGAAGTTCGCCAGGCTGGTCAAAGAAGGCAAGTACGAAGACGCCGTCAGCGTAGCCCGCCAGCAGGTCGAAAACGGCGCCAACATCATTGACATCTGCATGGACGAGGGCATGATCGACGGCGTCGCCGCCATGTCCCGCTACCTGCAACTCCTCGCCAGCGAGCCCGAGGTCGCCAAGGTCCCCTTCATGGTGGACTCCTCGAAGTGGGAGGTGATCGAGGCCGGTCTCAAATGCCTGCAGGGCAAGGGCATCGTCAACTCCATCTCGCTCAAGGAAGGCGAAGACAAGTTCCGGCTGAACGCCCGCAAGGTCCTCAAGTACGGCGCCGCCGTCGTTGTCATGGCCTTCGACGAGCAGGGCCAGGCCGCCACCTTCGAAGAGAAGATCCGCATCTGCGAGCGCGCCTACCGGATCCTCGTCGACGAGGTCGGCTTCCCTCCCGAAGACATCATCTTCGACCCCAACATCCTCACCGTCGCCACCGGCATGGAGGAGCACAACAACTACGCCGTCGACTTCATCAATGCGACGCGCTGGATCAAGCAGAACCTCCCCCACGCCAAGGTCAGCGGCGGCGTCTCGAACATCTCGTTCAGCTTTCGCGGCAACAACAAGGTCCGCGAGGCCATGCACTCCGCGTTCCTCTACCACGCGATCGCCGCCGGCATGGACATGGGCATCGTCAACGCCGGCATGCTCGAGCTTTACGAGGAGATCGAGCCCGAACTTAAAGTGCTAGTTGAAGACGTCCTCCTCAACCGCCGCCCCGACTCGACCGAACGCCTCGTCGAACTCGGCGAGAAGCTCAAGAACGTGGGCGTCGTCGTCACCGAGAAGCAGGCCGAAGAGTGGCGGCACGGCACGGTCGAAGAGCGCCTCTCGCACGCCCTCGTCCGCGGCGTCGACGCCTACATCGAAATCGACACCGAAGAGGCCCGCGTCAAACTCGGCCGTCCCCTTCTCGTCATCGAAGGCCCGCTGATGGCCGGCATGAGCGTCGTCGGCGACCTCTTCGGCGCTGGCAAGATGTTCCTCCCGCAGGTGGTCAAATCCGCCCGCGTGATGAAGAAGGCCGTCGCCCACCTCACGCCCTACATGGAAGCCGAGAAGGCCGCCCTCGAAGCCGCCGGTGAGATCGTCAAGGCGCAGGGCAAGATCATCCTCGCCACCGTCAAAGGCGACGTCCACGACATCGGCAAGAACATCGTCGGCGTCGTACTCTCCTGCAACAACTACGACGTGATCGACCTCGGCGTCATGGTCTCGTCGGAAAAAATTCTCGCCCGAGCCCGCGAAGAAAAGGCCGACATGATCGGCCTCAGCGGCCTGATCACGCCCTCGCTCGACGAGATGGTCCACGTCGCCAAGGAGATGGAGCGCCAGGGCTTCAAGCTTCCGCTGCTGATCGGCGGAGCCACCACGAGCCGCGCCCACACCGCCATCAAGATCGCCCCGCACTACAGCGAACCCGTCATCCACATCCTCGACGCAAGCCGCGCCGTTCCGGTCACCACAAGCCTCCTCAGCGAAGACGGCCGCGAAGAGTTCGTCGGGCAGTATCACGCCGAGTACGAAGCCCTGCGCAAGGCCCACCTCGCCCCGCGCATGAAGGCCATCCCCATCGAGACGGCACGCGCCCGCCGCACACCCATCGAGTGGACCGCGGACGACATCCCCACACCCGCCTTCACCGGTGTCCGCGTACTAGACGACTTCCCTCTCGCCACCCTCCGCGACTACATCGACTGGAGCCCCTTCTTCCACACCTGGGGCCTCAAAGGCATCTTCCCGCGCATCCTCGACGACGAGCGCCAGGGCGCAGAGGCCACCAAGGTCTACAACGACGGCCAGAAGCTTCTCGAGCACATCATCGAGCAGAAGCTGCTCACCGCACGCGCGGTCTACGGCTTCTTTCCCGCTTCAGCAGTCGGCGACGACATCGAGCTCTACACCGCCGACTCACGCAGCGAAGTTCTCAACCGCTTCCACTTCCTGCGCCAGCAGGTAAACCGCGAGGGCAGCGAGCCATGCCGTTCGCTCGCCGACTTCGTCGCTCCGAAGGAAACCGGCCTGCCTGATCACATCGGCTGCTTCGCCGTCACCACCGGCATCGGGATGAAGGAACTCAGCGATCGCTATCGCGCCGAGAACGACGACTACAACGCCATCATGGCCGAAGCGATCGCCGACCGTCTCGCCGAAGCCTTCGCCGAGTGCCTCCATAAGCTCGTCCGCGATGAATGGGGTTACGGCCTCGACGAGAACCTTGCTCCAGGCGATCTCATCCAGGAAAAATATCGCGGCATCCGCCCCGCACCCGGCTATCCCGGATGCCCCGATCACACCGAAAAGGGCACTATCTGGAAGCTACTCGACGTCGAGGCGAACGCCGGCATCCAGATCACCGAATCCTTCGCCATGTGGCCCGGTTCAAGCATCAGCGGAATCTACTTTGCCCATCCGAATTCGCGCTACTTCTCGCTCGGCAAGATCGCCCTGGACCAGGTCGAAGACTACTGTGAGCGCAAGGGAATGAGCTTGGTAGAGGCCGAACGATGGCTCGGCCCCAACCTGAACTACGATCCAGCCGAAGTCGGCTAACCAAACGCCGTTACTTCGCGCTCGGGGAGTCGTCCGCCTTCAGATCGCCAAGCGCATACTGGATTCCGGCCAGCACGTGCTCCATCATCGGTGTGTTGGCATAGATATGCTCACTATGCCCAAGCACCTCGACGAACACTCGGCCCTTGCCCTCATGCCGGATCCAGCTCAGCGCATAGTCGCCGTCGGTGCGCTTGAACTTCTCCTTCGCCTTATCCTCATCGCTCATCTTCGAGTAGTCGATGCTCGTCAGCACATGCACTCGCTTGCGTGAGAACGAGTCCTGCACCATGGTGTAGGTCTCATCGTGAATCTGAAACTCCTGACCATGGAACATCGCCGTCAGCGGGCTCTTCGGATCGTCGATCTTCACCGTCAGCGCCTGCGGATACACCCAGTGAAACTTGAAGTAGCCACCAATCATGGTGTTGAACTCAGGCCACGTCCCCGTCGGCGCCGAGTCTTCCGATCGGGACGAGGTATGGTACGTATCGACAGCAGCGTGAATACCGACCAGCCCCTTGCCACCACGCACGAAATCCATCAGAGCCTTGCGCCGCGCTTCGGTAGCCGCGGCGTCGTTCGCATCATCAAGAAAAGCAAGCGTGGTGCTGTCGAGGAAGATCGCGTCATATTGCGCCAGGTTCGCCGCCGTAATGTCGGCAGAGTCGTAGCTGATCGTGGTCGCATACGCTCCGGTCTTCTCGCCCATGGCCTTCACGGTCTCGGCCGCCAGTGGAATCGAGGAATGGACAAACCCCGCCGCCTTGCACAGCACCAGAACCTTGCGCGGCTGCTTCGGGGTCGCCGGAGCCTTGGTCGGAATCGCGTCTTCCATTGCGACCATGTCCTCGCGATAAGCCTTCTGGATCTGCACGCCGTCCTTGATGCTCTGCGGCCGGTTGCCGTTATACGGTTCCGGAGCAGGACGCGCCGGCGGAGTCGCAGCGGGCGTCTGCGCCAGGCTGGGCATTGCGATCAGGCAGACAGCAGCCATCGAGGCAGCAGCAAAACGTGCACATTTTCCTTCGAACATTCGCATGAAGCTCCATCCAACATCGGGTTTCCCAGCTATAAACCGCAAGAGATCATAAAGAAGACCAACGGTAGCGGTCCGACCTGTCACTGTCAAGTATCCGCGGCGAACATCGCACCGGGTCCCAACGAACCCCGCCTCTCCCGCGCGAAGCCGCGAAACAGGACTCACCCATTCTGAAAAAATGGCCAAATGTAAGCGATTGCAACACTTAGAACATTGCCCTTGACATCGGCAACCCTCAACGCCTAGAAGAACATACGCCTCACAGATCACTCTTTTACGGAACGCGAACTTTGGACCGACCAGCAGCCTCGTCCACCGCGTTGAGCTTTCCGCTTTCGTAAACGTTCTCTCTGAAGCGCTTGTTTTTCACATCGGCAAACACGCCGGCGCACGAGCCACCCAAGCGGCTCGCCAGCCGGCAAGCGTTTGTCGAACGACCATCATCCGGCTTCTGAAGACCACGAAACCCTTCTCCTGGTTCCACCACGATCGGAGTTCGATTATGTCTGCCATCTCGCGTCGAAGCATGCTTCAGGGAGCCCTCGCCGGTGCGGCGCTCGCGTCCGCCTCGCCCACCACCTGGGCGCAGGATAAGCCTGCCGACTCCACCACGCCCATGCCGCGCAAAGGACGCATCAAGCAGTCCGTCTGCCGTTGGGAGTACCCCAAGATGACCGTCGACGAACTCTGCGCCTACGCCGCCTCGATCGGCCTCAAGGGCGTCGATCTCCTCCAGCCCACTGAGTGGGAGATCCCCCACAAATACGGCATCATCTGCACCATGGGCTACGCCGAGGGCGGAAGCATCAAGGACGGCCTCAACCGCGTCGAAAATCACGACAAGATCGTCGCAGGCCTCAGCAAGAATATCCCCATCGCCGCCAAGATGGGCGTCCCCAACGTCATCACCTTCTCCGGCAACCGCATGGGAATGTCGGACGAAGAGGGCGCGAAGAACACCGTCATCGGCCTCAACCGCCTCAAGAAGGTCGCCGAGGACAACAAGGTCGTTCTCGTCCTCGAACTCCTCAACAGCAAGGTCAACCACAAGGACTACATGGCCGACCACACCGCGTGGGGTGTCGAGGTCATGAAGCAAGTAGGATCCCCGAACATCAAGCTGCTCTACGACATCTACCATATGCAAATCATGGAAGGTGACCTCATCGCCACCATCCAGGCCAACATCGACTACATCGGCCACTTCCACACTGGCGGCGTCCCTGGCCGGCATGACCTCGACGGAACCCAGGAAGTCCAGTGGGATGGCGTCATGCGCGGCATCGCAGCCACGAACTACCAGGGCTACGTCGCTCACGAATACTCCCCCAAGGGTGATCCCAAAGCCTCGCTCCTGCAGGCAGCCAATCTCTGCGATGTCTAGACCCGCGCCACACACCACCCGAAGAGGTGAAGGAGACAGGATGGGATCTTCAAAATGGTCGAGTCGACCTATAGGCTTCGCCCTTGCGGCCTCTGCTCTCACGCTTGTGGCAGCGACCGTCACAAACGGTCAGGGCAGGCAGACACAAGCGATCGACCCCACCGCGGTCACTCGTGGCGCAACCATCTTCTCCTCGTCCTGCGCCTCGTGCCACGGCAAGGTGGGCCGCGGCACCGACACCGCGCCCGACCTCATCCGCTCAGCCCTCGTCCTCCACGACCGCATGAACGCCCTGCACGGCTCCGAGCTCGGCCCCTATCTCTCGACCGGCCCAACGCACCACTTCACGTTCGACAAGGACCAGCTCACCGAGCTTTCGGCGTACCTCGTCACGAATGTGAACAAGACCCTGCGCAGCGGTTACTCGAACGAGCCGACCAACCTGCTCAGTGGCGACAAGAAGGCCGGCGAAGCCTTCTTCCAGGCATCCTGCGCCACGTGCCACTCCACCACGGGCGACCTCGCCGGGGTCGGCAAGCGCTACGACCCTGCCACGCTGCAGCAGAAGTTCATCTTCCCGAATAGCGGCCCACGCGGCGCCCGCACTGCCCCACGTGTCAAGAAGATGCAGGTCACCGTCACCCTTCCCGACGGCAAGTCCTTCAGCGGCGAGCTCGGCCGCATCGACGACTTCAACGTCTCTCTGCGCGACAAGGATGGCGTCACCCAGACCTTCTCGCGCGGCAAGGGCGTCATCGTCAAGACGATCGATCCCTACCAGGGCCATGTCGATCTCCTCGACCACTACACCGACGACGACATCCACAACATGACCACCTACCTGGAGACCTTGAAATGATCGGTACCAAGATCCTCGCGACCCTCATCGCGTGTGCCTCCCTCTCCGGGGCTCTCTCGGCGCAGACTCCCCTCGATCCCGCCAAGCTTCTCCAGCAGCCCACCGACACCTGGCCGACTTACAACGGCGACTACTCCGGCCGCCGCTTCAGCCCGCTCACCAAGATCAACAAGAACACCGTCAACTCCCTCGCTCCTGCCTGGATGTATCGCGTCGAAGGCTCGACCGGACAGATGGGCCGTTTGCGGCTCTCGGCCACGCCGATCCAGGTCAATGGCGTCCTCTACTTCACCGTGCCCAACCGCGCCTGGGCCGTCGACGCCCGTACCGGCACGGAGATCTGGGTCTACGACTGGGAGAGCAAGGGCGGCTCGGCCCTTGGCAACCGCGGCGCCGGCATCTCCGGCAGCACGCTCTACTTCGCGACCACCGACTGCAATCTCGTAGCGATCGACATCACCACCGGCAAGGAGAAGTGGCACAGCAGCATTGGCAACATGGACTTCCTCAACTTCGGCACCGGCGCTCCCGTCGTCGTGCGGAACCACGTGCTCATCGGCATCGGCGGCGACGACCTCGACGTCCCCGGCTACCTTGAATCGCACGACGCCACCACCGGCAAGCTCGAGTGGCGCTGGTACGCCTATCCCGAACCCGGCACGCCCGAAGCCGCCACCTGGCCCAACACCGAGGCCATGATGCATGGCGGCGGAAGCACCTGGATCCCGGGCACCTACGACCCCGAGCAGAACCTCTACATCCTCGGCACCGGCAACGTGCAGCCCGTCATCAACGGCAAGGGCCGCCTCGGCAATAACCTCTATGCCTCCACCATCGTCGCGCTAAACCCCGACACCGGCAAGCTAGTCTGGTACTTCCAACCCAACCCGCACGACACCCACGACTGGGACGCCGTCGAAACCCCCGTCCTCTTCGACGCCGTCTTCAAGGGCCAGAAGCGCAAGCTCGTCGCCCAGGCCAGCCGCAACGGATGGTTCTTCGTCCTCGACCGCACCAACGGCAAAGCTCTCGTGAGCGCACCCTTCGCCAAGCAGAACTGGACCTCCGGCGTCGACGCCAAGGGCCAGCCCATCCCGTCGCCCGCCAAGATGGGCCAGGTCAACGGTGCCCTCGTCGCGCCCAACCAGGGCGGCGCAGCCAACTGGTTCCCGCCAAGCTTCGACCCCCAGACCGGCCTCTTTTACGTCGAAGCCGAGGACGCCTACAGCGTCTACTACCTCTTCGACGATAGCGAGAAGCCCGAAGGCTGGGCCGGCAACGATCGCGGCGGATGGGCCAAATCCGCCCTCCGCGCCATCGACTACCAGACCGGCAAGATCAAGTGGGCGCACGACTGGGCCACCACCGGCGCACGCTCCGGCATCCTCACCACCGCCGGAGGCCTCCTCTTTGTCGGCGATCCAAGCACGAACCTCGTCGCCTTCGACGCCGCCAATGGAGACATCGTCTGGCACGCCGGTCTCCAGGCGTCCGTCAACAACGGCCCCATCACCTACGAACTCGATGGCAAGCAGTATCTCCTTGCGGCGGCGGGAGATACCCTCTACGCCTTCGTCCTGCGTTGAGCTGGTAGTACCATTAACCCGAAAAGGGGCTGACACATTTATGGCATTCCAGGCGAACACCAAGACAAAGCGGGCGATCCAGGGCATCCTGATGGCGGCAACCATGATGGCGCTCGAAGTCTCCATCGCACCGCGTCTCCTCGATCTCACCCACGTCCACGCGCAAGCCGCCGCGGACGATCTTCCCGAAGCACCTAACAAGGCACTCGTCGTGAAGAAGTGCACCCAGTGCCACAGCGTCGCCGTATGGGCTTCGCAGCGCCGCACACAAAAGTCGTGGGACGAGACCATCGCCAAGATGCAGGACAAGGGTCTCGTCGTCACGGATGACGAATACGACAAGATCCTCACCTACCTCTCCACCAACCTGGCTCCTCCACCAACACCCAGTGCCCCGCCCGCAGCCGCAAGCGTGAAAACGAACGCGGTAGGCGGTGAATAACCCTTCTTGCTCAGAGGCCGGCTCTAGCGGTGCCTCTGAAACGGATCAAAGGAACACTATGACGTCCCCGTGGTTGCGGTCTCTCTCTCTCGCTGTCGGCACGATGCTCTGCATGTCCGTCTTATCAGCCCAGGGACAGACCTCACCACCGGGGGCGCCACGTGCTCCCGGACAGAACCCCGACGGCATGCACATCTACATCCGCGCCGGGCTCAAGTCCCATCTCGCCGGCCAGCATGACTACCCGCAGTTCCTCGCCGACTGGAGCAAGGTCCTCACCGCTCACGGCGCGGTCGTCGACGGCTCTCTGCATGCACCCACAGCCGCTGAGCTCGAACACACCGACGTCATCGTCATGTACAAGGGCGACGCCGGCTACATGACCGACACCGAGAAGGCCGCGCTCGAAGCCTTCGTCAAACGCGGCGGTGGCATCGTCAGCCTTCACGATGTTCTCTGCGGCCCCGACCCAGCCTACTTCGCCACCCTCGTCGGCGGCGCGAAGAAGCACGGCGAAGTCAACTACACCCTTGACGCCGACATCCCCTACACCATCGTCGATAAGTCGAACCCCATCATGCAGGGCATGACCGACCTCACCATTAAGGACGAGGCCTTCTACAACATGACCTGGGCCAGGGATCCCGCACCCCATATCCTCGCGACCGCGATCATCCCAGGAACGCCAAGTGCAGGCGCGCATAAGGGCGAGGTCGCCCCGCAGATCTGGACCTACGAACACACGCTTCCCGGCGGTGAACCCGCACGAGCCTTCGTCTGGATGCAGGGCCACATTTACGCCAACTTTGCCAACCCGCAGCTACAGGACATGCTCCTACGCGGCATCGCATGGGCAGGAAAGAAACCAATCAACGAGCTCGTCGACTACAAGGCTCCGCCGCCACCCGCGCGCAAACCACAGTAGTCGCGATGTTCCCATCAGCTCGAAATCCAAACAAGCATCATAGCCAGTGACATCTCATCCTGAAGAGGATGCGCCAAAGGCATACCGAATGCAGGCAAGTCGAGCCCGATACAACGTCGTCGCCCTCGCCATCGGTCTGGCCGTCCTCTCTTACATTCAACGAGTCGCCATCTCCCAGGCCGCCGGTCCCATCTCTCGCGACCTGCACCTCAACAAGGCGCAGATGGGCCTCGTCTTCGGCGCCTTCGCCCTCTCGTACGCGCTCTTCGAATTACCCGCGGGCATCCTCGGCGACCGCCTCGGTGTGCGCCGCGTCCTGTTACGGATCGTCATGGCGTGGTCCATCTTCACAGCCCTCACCGGCGCGGCCTGGAACATCGTCTCCCTCTGCGTCATCCGTTTCGCCTTCGGCGCAGGCGAAGCAGGCTGCTTCCCCAACCTCACCCGCATGCTCAGCGCCTGGCTTCCGAAGCGCGAACGCGTCACCGCCCAATCGCTCATGTGGGCCTGCACCCGGTGGGGCGGAGCGGCAACTCCACCGCTCGTCCTCGCCGCTATATCCCTCTGCGGATGGCGTTGGGCCTTCGTCGCCTTCGCCGCACTCGGCCTCGTCTGGTGCGCGATCTTCATGTTCTGGTTCAAGGATGACCCAGCCCAGCACCCATCCGTCAACGCAGCCGAACTCGAGTTACTCGAATCCTCACGCGTACTCACCCGGCATCAGGAAGCAGCCCCCGGCTGGCCGTCTCTCCTCCTCACACCGCAAGTCCTGATCCTCGTCACGCAGTACTTCTGCTTCTCCTTCGTCTGGTACTTCTACATCACCTGGCTTCCAACCTATCTGCGCGAAGCGCGCGGCCAGTCCCCGTCCCGCGCCGCCGCGCTGTCCGTCCTGCCTCTTCTCTTCGGAGGCTTCGGCTCCCTCATCTCGGGCCTCATGCCGCTGCGAATACCGCGCCGTGCCGTGGCCTTCTTCGGTTTCCTCGGAACCGCCATCCTGCTCTTCGTCTTCACGCGCATTCAGGCCGTCGTTCCGGCCATGATCTGCATGGCCTTCGCCAGCTTCTGCAGCGACCTCACCATGCCCATCTCATGGAACGCCTGCGTCGAGATCGGCGGCGCTTACACGGCCACCGTAGCCGCCGCCATGAACATGCTCGGCAACCTCGCCGGTTTCATCGCACCGGTCATCGGCGGCCTCATCCTCCAGCGAACCGCCGGCAACTGGAACCCGCTCATCTACCTCATGATTGGCGCAGCCACCATCTCCGCCCTGTGCTGGCTCTACCTCAATCCCGAGCGCACCATCCCGAAGATCGCAGTCGACGCAGCCATCTAGGAAGCTTCAGCGCTACTTAGCCGTCCACCCACCATCAATCAAGATATCCGTGCCCGTAATAAACCCCGCATAGTCCGAGCATAGGTAGCAAGCCAACGCCCCGATCTCTTCGACCTTGCCCCAACGCCCCACCGGCAAACTCGCCAGGAACTGCGCATTCACCTCAGGGTTATTCATCACCGCAGCATTCATCTCCGTCCCAAAAGGTCCCGGACTGATGCCGTTGACGGTAATTCCCTCACCCGCCAGCTCCAGCGCCAGCGACCGTGTAAACCCAAGCAGCGAAGCCTTCGCCGACGAGTAAGCCGTCCTTCCCGGAAGCGAGATATGCGCCATGATCGAAGTCATATTGATCACTCGCCCATAGCCCGTACCCTTCATCCCCGGCACAAACGCACGGCTCACCAGGAACGTCGAGATCAGGCTCGAGTCCATCACGCTCTTGAACTCCTCGAGCGTAAACTCCACCAGCGACTTACGAATATTCGACCCCGCATTATTCACCACGATCTGCGGCGCACCGAACTTCTTCGTCACAGCCTCGGCGATCGCCGCCACATCGCTCTCCGACGTCACATCGCCCGCAAACAATTCGGCCACGCCGCCCGCTGCAACGATCGCATCCCGCACGCCTTCCAGCTTCGCCACATTCCGCGCCACAAGCGCCACCTGCGCTCCAGCCTCGGCGAAAGACTTCGACATCGCTTCACCAAGCCCGCGGCTCGCGCCCGTCACCACAGCCGTCTTACCCGTCAGATCAATCTTCATAGTTGAACCCACCGATATCGGTATCTCGAAGTGCCTCTACGTTTATAAGCCACAAACGTGATATGCACTCAAACCTGTTGCAAAATCCCGCAAATGCAAGCCACGCCTCTTTGACACTGCATTTTTACAGGTGATATACAGATCCCTCTCCTGAATATGCTGACAGGCGAGCTGGGGATAAAACCACGTGATCCGCAATCCACGACTCGCGCAACTCGCTAAGCAGGTAAATCAAACGGAACAAAGACCCCCACTCAGCAGGGGATGGTCAGCCACCCTCATCAGCTCTCTCTTCCTCATGCCCCTGTTAGCCATCGGCAAAGGAGCCCAGACCCAGCCCGCCACCGCACCTGGCGACTGGCCCATGGTCGGCCGCGACCTCGGCCAGCAGCGCTACTCCCCGCTCACCCAGATCACCCCCGCCAACGTCGCCAGCCTCAAGGTCGCCTGGACCTATCACATGAAGCCCGCCAACGTCAGCGCGCTTCACCAGTCGGAGACCCAGCCCCTCGTCATTGGTACGACCATGTACGTGGTCACCCCATACAGCCGAGTCGTCGCGCTAGACTCCGCCACCGGCCAGGAGAAGTGGGCCTTCAACATTCCCGACGGCGATAACGCATCCCTGCGTGGAGCCTCCTACTGGGCCGGCGAAGGCGCCGCCCCCGCCATCATCTTCGGAACCCGTCGCGGCCGCATGTACTCCATCAGCGCCGCCACCGGCCAGCTCAACCCCGGCTTCGGCGTCAACGGTATGGTTGACCTCAAGACCCCCGAGGTCATGACCACCGGCATGGACAAGAGCTACATCCTCCCGTCGCCTCCCGTCATCTACAAGGACCTCGTCATCACCGGCTCCGGCCCCGGCGAAGGTCCCGGAGGCAAAGACGGCGGCCTTGGCCCCGCCGGCGACACCCGCGCCTGGGATGCCAAGACCGGCAAGCTCGTCTGGACCTTCCACTCCGTCCCCCGCCCCGGCGAAACCGGTCATGACACCTGGTCCGGCGATAGCTGGAAGGATCGCTCGGGCGTCAACGTCTGGGGCTACATGACCGTCGACATGGCCCGCGGCATCCTGTACATGCCCTTCGGCGCGCCTAACAACGACCGCGTCGGCGTCGACCGCCCCGGCAACAACCTCTTCGGATCCACCCTCGTCGCCGTCAGCGCCGACACCGGCAAGCTCCTCTGGTACTTCCAGGTTGTCCACCACGACATCTGGGACATGGACACCCAGTCTCCACCCACCCTCTTCGACGTCCAGCACGATGGCAAGACCATCCCCGCCGTCGCCACCGTCAACAAGAACGGCCTGATGTTCATCCTCGACCGCGTCACCGGCAAGCCCATCTACGGCGTCGAGGAGCGCCCCGTCCCCAAGAGCAACGTCCCCGGCGAAGAGACTTCGCCCACCCAACCCTTCCCCGTCCTGCCCGAGCCCCTCTCGCAGACCACCATCTCCCGCGCCACCCTCTACAACGACACGCCCGACCACGCAGCCTGGTGCAAGAAGTACGTCGACGACAACAACATGCTCCTCGGCGAAGTCGAGTTCACCCCGCCCCAGCTCGACCGCTACACCGTCACCATGCCCGGCACCCAGGGCGGCGTCAACTTCTACGGCGGAGCCTTCGACCCTAAACTTGGCCTCTTCATCGCCAACGTCAACAACCTCTCCCAGCCCATGCGGATCGTCAGGAACCCCGACGGCAGCTACAACAACTCCGGCCCGCTCGCCGGTCTCACCCGGTTCTGGAACCCTGACACGCATCTCCCCTGCACCCCCACGCCCTGGGGCCAGTTGGTCGCCGTCAACGTCAACACCGGCAAGATCGCCTGGCGCTCCACCCTCGGCGTCACCGACAGCTTCCCCGAAGGTAAGCAGAAGACCGGACGCCCCGGCCTCGGCGGAGCCATCCTCACCGCCTCCGGCCTCACCTTCGTTGGAGCCACCGACGACGCCCGCTTCCGCGCCTTCGAAACCGCCACCGGCAAGGAGATCTGGACAGCCAAACTCCCAGCCTCTGCCGAGTCCACCCCCATCACCTACGCCGATTCAACTGGCAGGCAATACATCGCAATCGTCGCCACCGGCGGCGGCCTCATCGGAGCCAAGCTCGAGAGCGACGCGCTCGTCGTCTATTCGCTCGAGGGTCCCACCGCCGCCTCGTCCACCCCGTCCAAGGTCGCTCCGCCCACCCAGGCAGCCCAGACCGCAGCCTCAGCTCCAGCCACATCAGCCTTACCCAAGGGGATGCCCGCCGCCGACGCCGCTCTCTTCCCCCCCGGCCCTGGCCGCGAACTCATGCTCCGTACCTGCTCCGGTTGCCACGCTGCAAAGGTATCGGCAAACAAGCGCATGGACCCCAAGGAGTGGAACGACCTCGTCCAGGTCATGGCTGGCCGTGGAGCAGTAGCCACGGACGAGGAGTTCGACGCGGTCGCCGCCTACCTCGCGCACGCCTTCCCCAGGACGGCGCCTCCGCCGGATCCCGCGGCGCACTAGAGGGTCAAGTCTAGGCAGCCCGGCGCGGGGCACGCGAAATCTCAACCCCAAGAACCGCCCTCACGGTATCCGATCGGTGCGAGACCGGAAGACGCAGTGCGCCTTCGGCCATCTCGATTCCGTCGAACTCCCCGCGCTTTACCTCTATCCCATTCTGATAGCTCTCGCTCGTTGCATAGCTTGTCATGCTCATGACGTCAGTCCCTCTGAACCAGAATCCTAAGACTCCCGTCGTCTTCTGAACATGCCTCTTCCGCATCGCGCTTCATGCCCCGAAGAGCCCATGCAGCGAAAGAGAAATAGAGGCGAGAGGCCGCAAGACAAGGCCGGAGCCCACTTCCGCCAGAAAATTTCCTGCCGTCATTGAAAAAAACGAAGACCTCTGCCGATAGGGTGCAGCGTCTCTCGTAGTTCGCAGTCCACCCCGTATCGAAGACCTGAAGTTCTGAACCGTCGCACCCAATTTTCGGAAATGCATATTCCACATAGGAGCACTAAAAAGATGCGCATCCAGAAGACGTCGCCCTTCGCCCGCTTCGCCCCCGCCCTCGTTCTCGCCTTCGGCATTCTCACCCCCGCCGCTCTCCACGCGGATGACCGCGCTGTCGTCCACAAGATCGCGCCCGTCTATCCCGAGATGGCAAAGCGCATGCACATCACCGGCAGCGTCCGTGTTCTCACCACCGTCGATGCAACCGGAGCCGTCACCAAAGTCGAGGGTCAGGGCACCAACAAGATTCTCTCCGCCGCCGCCGAAGACGCTGTCAAGCGCTGGAAGTTCGCTCCCGGCGATGGCGTCGCAACCGTCACCATCCAGATCAACTTCGACAACGCCGAATAAGGCCCGATCTCTTCCCAACTAGCGCACAGACTGAGGCATTTCATCATGAGTATTCGAGGCAAGCTGCTGCTCAGCATCGGTGTGCTGGCGGTCGGTTACATCCTGTTCCTGGGCATGGTGGAGGTCACCACCTCCGCCACCCAGAAACACATCAACATCGCGTCGGAGTCGCTCTTTCCCGCGGCTTCCAACATCCAGATCGCCGAAGCCAGCTTCCAGAAGCTGACCAAGGGCTACAAAGACGCCGTCATGCAGCAGGACTCCTCCGTCCTGAACGCGTCCGACGCCGACGCCCGTGCCGGTGCCACAGCCCTCCAGAACGCTCGCGAGAAGCTCGCCTACAACCCTGCCCTGCAGCAGGAGGCCGCCACCGCACTCGACTCCTTCAATGACCTTCATAGCCGCGCCAAATCCACCTACGCCAAGATGATCGGGTCCACGAATCTCTCGTCGCAGGATCAGGCCGCCCTCACAGGCATCGAGCAGGAGACGGTGAAGCTGCAGCACTCTCTCAGCGAGCTGCACGAAACCATCGGCACCCGCGACTTCCAGGCTGAACTCGACGCCATCACTACCTCGAACAGCCATCAGAGTTTCCTTGGTCTCGTTCTCTTCCTTCTTGCCGCCGCCTTCGCCGCCGCCTCCGTCTTCGTACTCGAGAAGCAGGTCTCGCACCCGCTCCGCGAACTCGTGGACCGGCTCTCCGACGGAGCCGTCCGCATCGGCACCTCGGCCACCCAGATCGCCTCCTCAAGCAGCTCCCTCTCCCGCGACTCCTCCAACCAGGCCGCCTCTCTTGAAGAGACCTCCGCCTCGTCCGAAGAGATCAATTCCATGGCTCAGCGCAACTCCGACAACTGCCGCAGCGCTGCCGACCTGATGTCCATGTCGCAGGATAAGTTCACCGTCACCAACCGCTCCCTTGCCGAGCTCGTCCTCGCCATGGACGAAATCAACACCTCCAGCGGCAAGATCTCGCGCATCATCAAGGTCATCGACGAGATCGCCTTCCAGACCAACATCCTCGCCCTCAACGCAGCCGTCGAAGCCGCCCGCGCCGGGGAAGCCGGAAGCGGATTCGCCGTCGTCGCTGATGAGGTCCGCAGCCTCGCCCAGCGCTCCGCCCAGGCCGCTCGAGACACTGCAACACTCATCGAGGAATCCATCAACAAGTCCAACAGCGGCAAGGACAAAGTCGACGAGGTCACCATCGCCATCAAGGCAGTCACCGAAGAGTCCGGCAAGGTCAAGCTCCTCGTGGACCAGATCAACCTCGGCAGCACCGAACAGACCCACGGCATCGGCAACATTACCCAGGCCATCTCCCAGATGGAGCAACTCACCCAGACCTCCGCGGCCAGCGCTCAGCAAAGCGCCGAAGCCGCCGGAGAACTCACCCACCAGTCCGAGGCTCTCGAAGACATCGTCCGCATCCTCAGCTCGGTCGTCAACGGCGACACCACCGGACAGTTCACCCCCACGCACAGCAGCCGAAGGAGCCCCCTTCAGCGGCCAAGCTTCGCAGCCTAAATCTTCTCCTCCATCAACTCCGCGGCAAAGGTCTTTGGGCCTTTGCCGCGGACGCGCTTAACGCACCGACCGTCCTCTCCTGTCCCAAAACGGCGCGCTACAGGCATGGCGTCTGCTCGACCAACACGCAAATAGGCGTAGACTACCCGTAGGCCATGATTCGATCCACAAGAACAGACCGGGTGCCCTCCACAGGAATGTCATGGGCATGGATGACCGGAAGCCGGGTCATCCTCATGCTCACTGCGGTGCTGGTTGTTCTTACCCCCTGGAGCGAGGCATTCTGCCACTTCGATCGCTTCCTCTACGGCGGTCAGGATGTTGAGCTCGGGCTCGTCGCTCTCGCGACCTTCCTCTGCCTTGTTCTCTTGCTGGCGCGCCATGGCAACAGCGTCGTAGCCCTGTCTCTCAAGGTTCTCCGCTCGCTCGCCTTCGTCCTTCGACCAGCCGGCCCATCGACTCCCGGAAGCTTCAGCGGCCTCATCGCTGCGGTTCACGCCTCGCCCCTGCCAAGTCCGGCACTCGGCATGTACACCCTCCCCATCCAGGTCTGATCCGCTCTCCGCGAAAGTGACGGTCCCGCAAGGGCGAACGGCACCCTTTCGATAACGAAACACTGGAATTCCCTCCAGCCTGTTTCCGGAGACGCAATGCAGACATCCGAAGTCCTTCAAGCCTGGGCCACCATCCTCTCTGGCCGCGCCCCCTCGCTGTCCATCGAAATCACCAAGGAGTGCCCGCTCCGCTGCCCCGGCTGCTACGCCTTCGACGCCGCCCACCTCGGCAGCGACACCCTCCTCCGCCAGCTCTCCGACTTCAAAGGCGACGAGCTCGTCACCCGCATCCTCGCCATCCTCGACGATCGCAAGCCCCTCCACCTCTCTCTCGTCGGCGGCGACCCCTTCGTCCGCTACCGCGAGCTCGAGCAGCTCATCCCCCAGATCGAAGCCCGCGGCATCCACACCCAGATCGTTACCAGCGCCTTCCGCGTCGTCCCCGCCGAGTGGCGCAAGTACAAGAAGCTCAATGTCGTCGTCTCCATCGACGGCCTCCAGCCCGAGCACGACGAGCGCCGCAAGCCCGCCACCTACGAGCGCATCCTCAAGAACATCCTCGGCGCCCAGGTCACCATCCACTCCACCATCACCTCCCAGATCGCCTCCCGCCCTGGCTACCTCGAGGAGTTCCTCACCTTCTGGAGCGCCAACCCCGCCATCCGGAAGATCTGGTTCAGCCTCTTCACCCCGCAGCGTGGAGCCACCGACCCCGAGATCCTCTCGCCCGCCCAGCGCGTCCTCGTGATGAACGAGCTGCGTCGCCTCCGCCCCCTCTTCCCCAAACTCGACATGCACGACCTCGTCATCGACGAGATCGCCACCCCGCCCACGAGTCCTGAAGCCTGCATCTTCGCCCGTACAACCGAAACCATCTCCGCCGACCTCAAAACAAAGATCACCCCATGCCAGTTTGGAGGGGATCCGGACTGCTCCCAATGCGGCTGTATCGCCTCGATGGGCCTGGCCGCCGTGGGCCATCACAAGGTCGTCGGTGGCCTCACCGCCGGCCATCTTTTTCTCGCGTCCGACCGGCTTGGCAAAGGTTGGCGTAAGCTGCAAGAATCGCTTGCCTCGAAGCCGGAGACTCCGGCCGCCCCGGCATCGTTCAACATTCTGCAAAGCTAGCTCCCAGAAGCTTGGGACGAACGAGGAGCATCCCCTTGAACGAAAGCGCGTGTAGGGCAGAAGAAGGTTTGCGGCGGGATCTGGTCCGGTTCAGCAAGTGGCTCTCGCGTCTCGGGTTCACCCCCGGGACGTCGGGAAACCTCTCCGCGCGACTGGACGCCCATCGTCTCCTCGTCACCCCCACCGGGGTCAGCAAAGGCCTTGTCAAAGCAACTGACATGGTGATCGTCGACCTCCAGGGACGCCTTCTCGCCGGAACCCGTAACGTCACCAGCGAGATCTCCATGCATCTCGCCGTCTACAAGCACCGCCCCGACGTTCAGGCAGTCATTCACTCTCATCCCCCCATCGCCACCGCCTTCGCCTGCTCCGGCCGCGCCCTCGACGAGGTGCTCTGCCAGGAAGCCGTCATGACCGTAGGCCCCGTGCCCCTCGCCCGCTACGCGACTACCGGCACAAGCGAAGTTGCCGAGAGCCTTCGCCCGTACCTGCCCGGCCACGAGTCCATCCTCCTTGAAAACCACGGGGCCGTCAGCTACGGCAAGAACCTCCTCGAAGCCTTCATGAAGATGGAGACCGTCGAGCATCTCGCCCACGTCGCCCTCATCGCCCACCAGCTCGGCACCGCCCGCCCCCTGCAGCCAGAGCAGGTCCAGCAGCTCCATCACGCCAAGGCGAAGTACCTCCAGAACGTCTCTGCCGAAGCCGCGAAGGCGCCCGCGAAACCCGCCCGCTCCCCCTACGAGATCGATGGCGGCCAGCCCGCGCAGGCCACCGCCTGACCGCCGCGCCGGTGTATCCTCACAGTGCATCGTTACAATGAAGTGAAGAGACATATCGAGGCACCAAACGCAGCACCAGGGGGAAATTGATGTCCGAAAGTGTTCAGGAACGCGTAGTCCGGGTAGTGGCAACCGCACGTCAGATCTCGCCGGAGACGCTGCACCCCGAGACCACCTTCGAGCAGCTCGGCATCGATTCACTCGACCGCCTCAACCTCCTCTTCGACCTCGAGGGTGAGTTCGACATTCACATCGACGACGAGCAGGCCAAGTCGGTCAGCAATATCGGCCAGATGGTCGACGGCATCAACCTCCTGTTAGCCGAGAAAGAAGCCAAGGCCGCGAATCCCGCGAAGTCCGAGCCTTCGCCCGCCGTCTAAATGCATCGTGTCGTCATCACCGGCATGGGCGTCATCAGCGCCCTCGGCAACAATCAGGAAGCCTTCTGGAGCAGCCTCGCCAGCGGCACTCCCGCAATCTCCGAAATCACCTCCATCGACGTCAGCGACCTCCGCTTCAAGAACGCCGCCGAGGTCAAAGGCTACGTCCCCGAGCAGCACTTCCCCGCCAAAGACCTCGCCTTCCTCGACCGCTTCGCCCAGTTCGCCCTCATCGCCGCCGAGGAGGCCGTCAAGCAATCCGGCATCGAGTGGACCGAAGCCCTCCGCGAAGACGCCGCCGTCATCACCGGCTCCTCGCTCGGCGGCCGCGCAGCCGAGGAAGCCGGCTACTGGGAACTCTTCCACCACAACCGAACCCGCGTCCACCCGCTCACCATCCCCCTCAGCATGAGCAACGCCGGCGCCAGCCACATCTCCATCCGCTACGGCCTCC
Source organism: Granulicella sibirica (assembly GCF_004115155.1). Taxonomy (NCBI): domain Bacteria; kingdom Pseudomonadati; phylum Acidobacteriota; class Terriglobia; order Terriglobales; family Acidobacteriaceae; genus Granulicella; species Granulicella sibirica. The sequence continues at coordinate 221,762 of NZ_RDSM01000003.1, read as the reverse complement.
AGGGACCCGCCTACACCATCTCCACCGCCTGCTCCTCCTCCGCCCACGCCATCGGACAGGCTTTCCACCTCGTCCGCTCCGGCATCGCCCCTGCGGCCATCACAGGAGGCAGCGAAGCCACCGTATTCATCGGCAATCTCAAGGCCTGGGAGGCCATGCGCGTCATCAGCAAGGACACCTGCCGCCCCTTCTCCGCCGACCGCTCCGGCCTCATCCTCGGCGAAGGCGGAGCCATGCTCGTCCTCGAGCCCTTGGAAGCAGCCCTGGCCCGCGGCGCAACCCCGTTAGCCGAGATCGTAGGCTTCGGCATGACCTCCGACGCCAGCCACCTCACCCAGCCCTCCCACATCGGAGCTGCCCGCGCCATGAGCAAAGCCATCCGCGACTCTGGCCTGGCCCCCGAGCAGTTCGGCTACATCAACGCCCACGGCACTGCCACCGTCGCCAACGACCGCACCGAAACCGCCGCCATCCGCGAGGTCTTCGGCCCCCACGCCAACCACCTCGCCATCAGCTCGACCAAGTCCATGCACGGCCACACCTTGGGTGCCGCCGGAGCCCTCGAAGCCGTAGCCTCCATCCTCACCCTCCGCAACGGAATCCTCCCCCCCACCGCCAACTACACCACGCAAGACCCCGAGTGCGATCTCGACGTCATCCCCAACGAGCCGCGTCCCAAACAAGTAGAAGCCTGCCTCTCGAACTCTTTCGCCTTCGGAGGCCTTAATGCCGTCCTCGCCTTCCGCGCCTATTCCTGGCCTGGCGGCGAGTCGCTGACGCCGAATATCTCAGCTTGAAATTCGATTCAGGCGATAATGGTGGACGCAAAGAGCGCGGAGGCGTCCCATGGCTCAGTCTTCTGATCTCCGGTTAGCGAGAATTCCACTCGGCCACGGGACCGGCCAGATACCTGTGCTCGGGTTTGGCACACTGATTCCAGATGCAGCCGTAACCATAAGCGCCACCCGCGATGCGCTCGAAGCCGGATTTCGCCACTTCGATTGCGCGGAGCGGTACCGCAACGAGCGCGAGGTGGGCGAAGCCCTCCAGGCAGGACTTGCCTCTGGACGAATCGCCCGGGAAGACCTCTTTATCACCACAAAACTGTGGAACTCCAACCATCGGCCTGAGCGTGTCGCACCCGCCTTTGAAACGAGTCTCGAAAGGCTTCGCCTCAAGTATCTGGATCTCTATCTCATCCACACTCCGTTTGCGTTTCAACCCGGAGAGGAGCAGGATCCGCGGGATCAGAATGGCAATGTCCTCTACGACAAGGGCGTAACTCTGCTCGATACCTGGAGAGCGATGGAAGCTCTCCAGGATCAAGGCAAGTGCCGCGCCATAGGGCTGTCTGACATCACGTTGAACGGCCTCATGGCCCTCTACGAATCAGCTCGAATCAAGCCGGCCGTCGTCCAGGTCGAATCCCATCCCTATCTGCCGGAAACGGATCTTCTCGAATTCTGTAAGGAGAAGGGCATTGTGTTCCTGGCCTTCGCGCCCTTAGGCCATGGAATGAGGCCAGGACCTCTCGAAGATCCGGTCGTTCTGGCAATCGCGGCGCGCGTTGGAAAGACTCCGGCGCAGGTACTCTTAGCCTGGGCGGCGCAGCGTGGCACAGCGTTGCTGACCACGCCAAGGACGGCGGAGCGCGCAAAAGAGAACTTCAACGTCTCCGCCCTTCCGGAAGAGGATCTCGAACTGATCAATCGCATACAGACCAGGCAGAGACTCAACGACGTCGTGAATACCGGCAGCCCCGGATTCATTCCGCGAGTGAGATCCTGAAGAACAGCCGTCTTGGAGCAGTCCATGCAGGAAGAAGAAATACGGAAAGCCCTCGACGCGCACTGGCACGCGTCGGCAGTCGGCGATGCAAACGCCGAACATGATATCTACGATAACGACGCCATCTGCGACTATCCCCAGTCAGGCGAGCGAATCCTCGGGCGACGAAATTTGCAGGCTTTGCGGAGCCATCATCCAGGCAAGCCGTCAGGCTTCAGCGTTAGGCGAATCATCGGAAGCGGTAATCTCTGGACCACGGAATACACCATCGTCTACAAGGGACTGCCCGTGTACACCGTGAGCATGATGGAGTTCCGCAACGGTAAGGTCGTCCATGAAACGCAGTATTTTGCCGATCCCTTCGACGCTCCTGCCTGGCGAAGCCAATGGGTGCAGCGCATCCCGTGACGCTACCGCGATCGACTCCGCAGCCACCCCGCCGATCGCTCGATCCCCTCCTCAAGCGAAACAAGCGGTCTGAACCCAAACTCCCGCACAGCCTTGGCAATCGGAAACTCCTGATCCCGCCCCAGCAGAATCACCGCATGCCGCGTCAGCAGAGGCCGCCCCCCCAGCCTTAGCAGCCGATGCGGAATTTGAAGCACCCCTGCCAGCGAATCAGCCGCCCGAAACGACAGGTTGATCCAGGGCATAGGCGTCTTAAGCCGAGCCGCAAATAGTCTCAGATACTCAAGCCACGTCGCCCCCGTACCGTCGCATAGGTTATAAGCCTCCCCCACCGCCGATCCGGACGCAGCAGCCGCAAGCATCCCATCCACCACATTATCGACATAAGCGAAACCACCCGGTGCTCGCCCACCATCGATCGTAGCCATCAACCGCAGCCTCAGCATCTCCCCGATCTCGACCGTAAAGTCCTTCCCCCGGGGGCCATAGATCGTAGCCGGCCGCACCACCGTCACCGGCAGCCCATCCTCGCGAAAAGCCTTCCAGACCAACGCTTCCCCCTGCCCTTTGGTCTGGTTATAAGGCAACCCGGCATCGACAATCGGATGCTCCTCCCCACAAGGAACCACCGGATACCCGTACACATCCGTCGTACTCACATGGACAAACCGCTCCAGCTTCGCAGCCCCACGCGCCGCCGCAAGCAGATTCTTGGTCCCCACCACATTCGCATCGAAGTAAGTCTTCCACGAAGCCCAGTCCGTCGAACACGCCGCGCAATGAAAGATCTGCGTCGCATCCCGAACCGCCTCCCCAAGCGCGGCGGCGTCCGAGAGATCCCCCCGCACCACCCGAACCTTGGTTCCCGCAAGGTGCTTCAGATCCGACTTAGCCCGCGCAAGGATCACCACATCCTCGCCCCGTGCCGCAAGGACCTCCGCGAGCCGGCCTCCGAGGAAGCCGCTCGCGCCCGTCACCAGTACCGCCACCGCTAGTTCGAAGCCATCTGGCGAAACACGTCCAGCACGAAGTCCAGGTGCTCCTTCGTATGCGCCGCCGTTACGCACAGCCGAAGCCGCGCCAGGCCCTGCGACACCGCCGGAAACATCACCGGGGCCGCAATAATCCCGAAGTCACGCAGCTTCCGCGCAAACAGCGCCGTCCGAGCCTCGTCCTTCAGAATCACCGGGATCACCGCCGTCTCCGAAAGACCCGTATCGTACCCAAGCTCCTGCAGCCCGGCGCGCAGAAAGTCGCCATTCCACTTCAGCCGGGCCACGCGATCCGGCTCTTCCTTCAGGATCGACAGCCCCATCGAAATCGCCGCAACCGAGGAAGCTGTCATGGCAGCCGAAAAAATGTACGGAGACGAAGCATGTTGCAGGTAGATCGCAACCTCCTGCGACACGGCGACAAAACCACCGTTCGAAGGAATCGACTTTGCCAGCGAGCCCGTCCAGATGTCGACCTCGTCCGTCGCAATCCCGAAGTGTTCGTCTGTTCCCCGCCCCGTCGCGCCGAGCACGCCCGAAGCATGCGCCTCGTCGATCAGAAGGAAGCAGCCAAACTCCTTCTTGAGCGCAACAAGCTCCGGCAGGCAGCAGATGTCGCCGTCCATCGAAAAAACGCCGTCCGAGATGATCAGCGTGCGGTTCGCCGTATTCTCCCGCTGCAACTCTTCCCGGACCGAGTTCGGATCGTTGTGCCGGAACCTCTGAACCTTGACCCCCGACATACGACAGGCATCATGCAGGCTGCGATGACAGAGTTCGTCGATGATGACGCGATCCGCAGGCCCGAAGAGCCCGTAGATCACGCCAAGGTTCGCCATGTATCCCGAGCTGAAGGTGAGCGCGTCCTCGGTGCCTTTAAACGCTGCTAGATCGGCTTCCATGGTCCGATGGATGTCGAGCGTTCCCGTCAGCAGGCGCGCGCCGCTCGTGCTCGTGCCGTAGCGTAGTACCGCTTGGATCGCAGCCTCGTCAATCCTCGGATCACCGATCAAGCCCAGGTAATCGTAGGACGACATCATCAGCATCTGGTGGCCGTCCGCCGTCACGCACGGACCCGCCTTTGCCTGCAAAGGCATGTGAAAGGGATAAGCATCCACCGAACAGGCAAGCGCCGTATTCTCAAAGATGCGGCGTGCACGCGCATCCAGAAGTTCCGTCTTCTTGAAGTCCCAGGAGCGTGCAGGGGTGAAGTAATCTCCAAACATCCTGCCAGAGGAAGAAGGAAAGGTTCGTTCGGTCGCGAGATTGGTTTCTTTCATGGAGTGGATCGGCTCATTATGACATCTGATGCCAGATATCCGCTATACAACCTTCGTGGAGTGAGGCAGAGTATCGCGCTAATCATGCAGGGAACCCGGCGCGACAACTGCCGGAACCGCCCTCGTTGTCGCCTGCCCAAGCGTGAGCGCGTTGATGTGCGTGGCGATCCCCATCTTGCCCAACAGCCAGATTCCATAGTAGTTAGGGTCGAACTCGTACCACGCCATGCCATGCCGCGCCGAAACCGGGTGCGCGTGATGGTTGTTGTGCCATCCCTCGCCGCCCGTCAGCAGGGCCACCCACCAGTTGTTTCTCGATTCGTCCCGCGTGTCGAACCGCCGCGAGCCCCACATGTGCGTCGCCGAGTTCACCAGCCACGTCGCATGCAGCCCAAACGTCACCCGGAAAAAGATTCCCCACAGCACCCAGGACCAGCCGCCCACCGCCAGCAGCACAAGTGCAACCACCGTCAGCGGAACCCAATGGAAACGCGTCAGCCACGGATAAAACGGATCCCGCTGCAGGTCCGGCGCATACTTCGAGATCAGTTGCGGCTCTCCGCTCGCCCCTGTCCCGTAGATCACCCAACCCGCATGCGACCACCACGCGCCCTCGTACGGCGAGTGCGGATCACCCGGCTTGTCCGTGTGTTGGTGATGCATCCGGTGCGTCGCCACCCACACCAGCGGGCCGCCTTCAAGACTCAACGTCGCGCAAACCGCAAGCACATGCTCCACCCAGCGCGGAACCTTGTACCCGCGATGCGTCAGCAGCCTGTGGTATCCCATCCCGATCCCGACGTTGATCGCCACGAAGTGGAGCGCGACCGCAACCGCCAGTGCCGACCAGCTAAAGAAGAAGAACGCCGCCACGGCAGCGACATGGAACAGGATCATGAAGCCAAGCACAAGCCAGTTCAGCGCCAGCTTCTGCCCGCCACGCGTCAGCGAAAGCTCGGCCGGGACTTCGTTACCCGCGAGGACGGCAGCCTGAAAGCCGCCCCGGTCGTTACGTTTTGGGGAAGAAGTCATACCCCATTCTCAGGTGCGCGCGTTCATGCCCCGGTAACAGTTTTGTAATGTCGTTTCGCGAACTCCCATCACGGCAAAAGCAGCCGCTACTTGACAGACTCTGCCCGCGAAGACCCCGTCCTTCATCAGCACTTCGGAAAAACATGCTGCGAAAACGCATCCGCCCAAGAAAGACGCACCCCTCACCACGTTTTCTACCGGCCCGCTAACCACGTTTACCGTACATTGGACCGCATCCTGCACCACAAAACGCGCCAGCCGCGCACCCCGCCTGTTACTGTACTCGGATCAACAACATAAGGCCCCGATCCGCATGAAGCTCTGCCTCCCCATCGCCGCGCTCGTCCTCCTCGTCCCGTCGGCTTACTCCCAAACCCCCACCGACTCCGCGCAGGAAGCCCCCAAGCCCCCGGCCGAATCCCTCGCCAGCTCCGCCGCCAGCGAAATTCCCCTGAATAAACGCGATTTCAGCGCCCTTCTCCTGCTCTCCGTCGGCACAAGCACCGACTCCAACGGAACCAATTACACCCCCCAGTTCGCCATCAACGGCCAGCGCGGCGTCGAGGCCACCTTCGCCATGGACGGAGCCGAAACCAGCGACCCCGAAATGGGCGGCTCCACCTTCTCCAACTTCAACGTGGACGCCATCCAGGCCATCGATTCCACCTCCGGCTGGATGCCCGCCGAGATCGGCCACGGCTCCTCCGGCTTCACCAACATCTCCACGCGCTCCGGAAATGCCCGTATTCACGGCTCTTTCTTCGAATTCATCCGCAACTCCTCACTCGACGCCCGCAACTACTTCGACCACTCCTCCCCCGCAAATCCCGGTCGAATCCCACCCTTCCGCCGCAACGAGTTCGGCCTCACCAACGGCGGACCCGTCATCCTCCCGCACATCTACGACGGTGAGGGCAAAACCTTCTACTTTGTTGAACTTCAAGCCCTCCGCCAGGTCCTTGGAACCACCCAGGTATTCCCCGTCCCCACCGCCCAGGAGCGCTCAGGCATTGATTCCACAGCCTTTCCCGGCGATCCCCTCACCGTCCGCATCGATCCCGGCATAGCCAAAATTCTCGCCCGCTACCCCCTCCCCAACTACCCCCAGGGAGCCTTCGGCGTCCACACCTACGCCACCTCCGCCAAGATCCTCACCACCTCCGACCAGTTCTCCGTCCGCCTCGACCATCAGGCCGGCCCGAAAAACCACTTCTTCGGCCGCGTCTCCTTCGACAACCTGATCGGCCCCACCACAAACCCCGACCAAACCGCCCTCGACCCCTCCTTCGGCGTCCAGTACCGCGATCACCAGCGCAACGTCACCTTCGACTACGCCCGCACCGCCTCCCCCCGCCTCATCCTCGAAACCCAGTTCGACATCACCCGCACCACCCCCGCCTTCATCACCAACAACCACACCGACCCTGCCATCAAGTTCAACGACGGCCTCTACGAATCCTTCAATTCCACCGCCGGAAGTGTGATCGCGGCCTTCAATAACCTGTTTTCCCTCCGCCAATCCGCCAGTTTCACCACCAAACGCCATAACGTCAAGGCAGGTGCCGAGGTTCGCCTCAACCGCGACACAAGCTACTTCGGCCAGAGCCTCAACGGCGAATTCGACTTCGGTGGCGGCGCCGCCTACTCCCCCGTCGAGATCCGCTCGCAGTCCGGCGCCCACGTCATTCACGCCGGCGACCCGCTTCCCGACACGCTCTCCAGCTTTCTCGTCGGCAGCGCCTTCAACTACAACGTAGCCGTCGCCTCCCCCTTCACCTCCGGCGGAGAGCACATCGGACCCGCCGCCACCAGCCGCAGCGCCTGGGGAGCCTGGATTCAGGACACCTGGAAGATCAACGACCGCTTCACCCTCAACTACGGCCTCCGCTACGAGCACTACACCCCCATCGAAGAGCGCGCTCACCGCACCTCCAGCCTCCGCGACGCCAACAACGCCCTCGGCCAGATCTTCGTCGTCAACCCGCAACCGGCATACGACAACAGCCGCTTCAACTGGTCCCCCCGCGTCCAGCTCGACACCCAACTCCCCCAGCACCTCATCCTCCACGCCGGCGGAGCCCTCACCACCGTCCCGCCCAACATCTGGCAGGACAACCTCCTCACCGGCGGCTCCCCCTTCGCCATCTATCCGCGCCTCACCTCCTCCAGCGCGAACCCCATTCCCTACGGCTACCAGATCGACGCCTCCAAACTCCCCCGCGCCTACACCCCGGACGGCGCCGACATCTTCCCCAACAACAACACCAAGGCCGTCGCCCCCAACACCCTGTTCGACGTCGACCGCTACGAGCGCGACCTCGCCGCCATCTCTCCCGGAGACCAGATCAATCCCATCAGCGTCAGCGGCGTCGACCCCAAGTTCGGCAACGCCTACCTCGGAACCTGGACCGCCGGCCTCGAGCGTTCCTTCGGCAGCCTCAACGCCTCCGCCACCTACATCGGAACCGCAGCCATGCGTCTGCCGCGCATCAGCTTCCCCAACGCCTACCCCGGCGCGACCCCGGCCTTCGCCCGCCACACCGAGTTCGACGCGCAGGGAAACGTCACCGGCGGCTTCGGCACCGAGCAACTCATCCGAGCCACCTCGCACTCCAGCTACCACGCCCTCCAGGCCTCGCTCCAGGGGACAACCGGCCATGGCGGCCCGGGTCTCCAGGCAAGCTACACCTGGTCGAAGTCGCTCGACGATACAAGCACCGTCTCAGGCGGTCTCAACGCCGGAGCCTCCGGAGCGGTCACCCTCACCTCCCCGCAAGACCCCTTCGACACCCACCCCGAAAAAGGCCCATCCTCGTTCGACACAACCCACGTCTTCTCCCTCAGCGCCGCCCAGGACCTTCACCTCGAGAGCATCCAGACTCTCGAACAGCTCCCCATGAAACTCCGTTCCGGATGGGAGGTCATCAGCATCTCGACCATCACCAGCGGCTCTCCCTTCACCGTCTACTCCGGCGTTCAGCAGACGGGAGCCGGAGCAGGCTCCGCCGACCGCCCCGACCTCATCACAACTCCCGCGCTCTCCACCGCCCGAACCAAGCGCGAGGACTACTTCGGCCTCGGCGACGGCAACGCATCCTTCTTCAGCATTCCCATCGGGATCCCCGGCGGGACCGGCCCCAACTCCGGCCGCTTCGGAACCCTCGGCCGCAACACCTTCCGAGGCCCCGCCTTCTACGACTTCGACGTCTCCCTCATCAAGGACACGCCCGTAGGCCACCGAGGCAAGGGCGAACTCGCCGTCATCCAGTTCCGTTCGGAGTTCTTCAACGTCTTCAACATCGCTAACCTCGGCCTGCCCGCGAACATCCTCACCGGCTCCGGCTTCGGCGTCATCAGCAAGACCGCCGGAACTTCCCGCCAGGTGCAGTTTTCCCTCAAAATCCTCTACTAAGCATCCGCCTACTCCGCCTTACCAACCAACCTCTCCTTGTACGTCTTCTGGAAGAGATAGAACGCCTGCTTCTTCTCCCCCTTCTCCGAGAACAGTCCTTTTCGATTGAACCCATCCTGCAGCTTCGGAATATTGCGGCCCGGCGAGCGGAAGTCCATCAGCACCCACGGCACAAGCCCACGCACCTGCGGGATCTTGTTGATCATCACGAACTGGTGTTCGTAGACGTTCACCTGCTGCTCCTCCGCCCAGCGATCGTTCCTCCCACCGTGGTCTCCGAACTTCGCCTCTGCCCCAAACTCCGACATCAGGATAGGCTTATTCGGCATCGTCCAATGCAGCTTGTCTGCCTCATCCGGCGTCCCCTCATACCAACCGACGTACTCGTTCTGCCCAACCACGTCCAGAGCATTCGCCAGCGGATCATCCTGCACGATCTGGTCCCCCTTCGCATGCGGTCCGATCAACGCGGACGTAATCGGCCTCGTCGCATCCAGCCTCCGCGCCTCGTTCGCCAGATCCGTCAGGAACTTCGTCCGCGTCGGGTTGTTCGGCGTCTCATTCGAAACCGACCACAGGATCACCGAAGCCTTGTTCCTATCCCGCCGAATCATCTCGTTCAGCATGAACGTAGCCTTCGCATACACCTCGGGCTTCTCGAACGAGATATGCTGCCACAGCGGAATCTCCGACCAGATCATGATCCCCTGCTTGTCCGCCATCCGTTCCATGCGCTCATCATGCGGATAGTGCGCAAGCCGCACAAAGTTCGCATTCAGATCCTTCAGAAACCCGAAGATGTTCTTTACATCCTCATCGCTGTAAGCGCGACCCGTCCGGATCGGAGCCTCGGCATGCATATTCGCGCCCTGCAGAAAGATTGCCTTCCCATTCAACAGGATCCGCGTCCCATCAACCCGAATATCGCGGAACCCGATCTCCTCATCGATCCTGTCCTCACCCGAAGCCAGCTCGACCTTGTACAGCTTCGGTGTCTCATGAGACCAAAGCTCAAGCTTGCTCGCCTTCACCTCGAATGCCGCCTTACCGTCACCATCCGTCTTGGCCGTCGTCCTCACCCCAGCTTCAGGAACGCTGACAGTGACATTCGTACCAGCAGCGGCACCGACGACATGCACATACCCAGTCAACGTATTCGCATTCACTGAAGAAAACGTAGCCTCCTTCTTCAAGTGGACGTCATAGTCGTCAATGAACGCCGGCGGCACCGTCACCAGAGATACATCCCGGTTCAGTCCGCCATAGTTGAACCAGTCGATCGACACCGAAGGAATACCATCCACCATCCGCGTCGAGTCCACCGCAATCACGACGGAGTTCTGCGTCGGCTTCAAAATCGCCGTCACCTCGCAATCAAACGGGGTAAACCCACCCTCGTGATCGCAAACATGCTTCCCATTCATCCACACAAACGACTTGTAGTTCGCCGCGCCGATATGTAAAAACGTCCGAGCCCCCGCCTTCGCCTGAAAGTCGAAGTCCCGCTCAAACCACACCACGCCCTCGAACCGGAACAACGCCGGATCCTGCGTGTTCCAGTCTCCCGGCACCTTCATCGTCGGAGCCGTGGCAAAGTCGTACTCATCGTTATGCGGCCCGCTGCTGATGTTCGGGTGCGTGTTCAGCCCGTAGCCGTCTTCCTTCACCGTCCCATCCGGCTTATAAAGACCCTTGGCTGGTGGCTGATCCACCAGATAATGCCAGTCCCCATCAAGCGAAGTAACCGAACGCCGGTCCACCCCAACCAGCAGTGTCTTTAGCGGCTGCTGCGCGCAAACCGGTAGAACCAGTCCGCAGAAGACAAGCAGAGCCGACGAAACGCGCCACGTGAAAGAAGCCTTGGGAAGAATCCTGGAGACGTTGCTCATACCACCTCGTCCTTCGTTTGAAATCAGATAAATCGCCCGATTGAGCGGAGAAGGGATCAGCGGCAGAGGCGCGGGATAGATTCCACGCAACCGTTGGACCAAGCTTCTCTACTCAACCGGGCATCCTACCAGACGAAGGGATGAGATGGCAGTGGTAAGACCGCTATCCCGATTTTCAGCAGGACCGGCAGGTACTAAAAGGACTCCCCAACCATCTCCTCGCTCTTCTTCCAGAGCGCCTTGGCATTGTCAGGATCAAGCGCATACGCACGAACACCTTCGCTGATCGCGCTGATGGTCACATCGTCCGCCACAATCCTGCCGACATGGCAGTTCTCGCAGTACCGTCCGCCAATCTCCTCAGCCGGAGCCACGACACCCGCCCAGACCGACGTCGCCGCGCCCTGCGGAATCGTCTTGAACTCAAACGGGCCGCCGCCTTCCGCTTCGAGTTGCTTGCTGATCTGCGCCACCATCGCCTCGAGCTGCCCCGGCTCCATGTGACGGCCAAGCTCGGTATAGATCCCGCCCGGATGAACCGCCGCAGCCCGCACGCCCCGCTCCTTGTGCCGCCGATCGAACTCGACCGCGAACAGAATATTCGCCGTCTTCGATCGCCCGTAAGCCACAAACGGCTCATACGTCGTGTGTTCAAAGTTTGGATCGACTAGATCGACGTTCGCGAACCGATGTCCCGAGGAAGCAAGGTTGATCAGCCGTCCACCGTCTCGGATCAGGGAAGCAATCCGATTGACGAGCACAAAGTGGCCCAGGTGATTCGTCCCGAACTGCGTCTCAAAGCCATCGGAGGTATGCCCGAACGGTGTCGCCATTACGCCCGCATTCGCGATCACCACGTCGAAGAGTTCGCCTTTCTTCAGCAGTTCATCCGCGCAAGCCCGAACGCTTTTCAGGTCGGAGAGATCAAGCGCAATCAGCTCGAAGCCGCCACCATTCGCAGCCGCATCGTCACGCACCTGCGCCGTAGCGCCTTCGGCCTTTGCGAGATCCCGCGCCGCACCGACAACATAGGCTCCATGCGCGACCAGCGCCCGCGCCGTCTCCACGCCGATCCCAGCCGAAACGCCGGTAACTAGAATCCGCCTGCCATCCAGCCTCACACCCGAAAGCACATCTTCCGTCGTCGACTTCGCACCAAAAGTGTTCGCCATCTTCATCCCCCTGCAGTTTGACCTTTCATTGGAACCAGGCAGCGCGGTTGACGCGCCGCTATGACACGCATAAAACGGAGATGCTCTCCGTAATAAGTATCAGACAACCGGAGACATTCTCCGGTTGCAATAATTTTCCGTGACGGAAGCATGACTGAGAAACCATCACAACCCGCCGAGCGAAGACCGCGCGCCGACGCGCAGCGCAACCGGGACCGCATCCTCGAGATCGCCAAAGAGGCCTTTACCCGCGAAGGCGCAAATATCAGCCTGGACGACGTCGCCAGGCAGGCCGGAGTCGGCCCCGGAACCCTCTACCGCCACTTCCCCACCCGCGACGCTCTTCTCGAAGCCGTCTACCGCACCGAGGTAGGAAAGCTGGCTGCTGCCGAGGCAGAGTTCGCGAAAACCCTGCCGCCTGTCGAAGCTCTGCGCGCCTGGATGCTCCTCTTCGTCGACTACATCGCCGCCAAGCAGATCATCGCCCCGGCCCTCAATACCATCGTCGGCGGACCATCCAGGCTCTTCGACACCACAGGCGACCTGGTCAAACACGCGATAGAAGCCCTGGTCTCCCGTGCCATCGCAAGCGGCGACATTCGCCCCGACATCGACCCCATCGATCTTCTTCGTGCGCTCGTCGGCGTCTCGAACGTAGCTTCCACGCCGGATTGGCCGCAAAGCGCGAAGCGACTCGTCGAAATCCTCATCCTCGGCTCACGCCCAACAACGTAGACTTCAACGAGCTATCTTCCCCGTCCTGTGCTACGTAACGCCTGGAGCCTTATGACCGCGACTCGCCCGACCCTCCGGACCGCTCTCCGGCTCGTATTCTCTCTCTCCGCATTGGCGGCCGCACCCACCCTCCTCTCCCAGGCTCGCCCGACGCCCAGGCTCCCCGACACCATCCTCTTCGGAGCCGCCTACTACACCGAGTACACCCCCACCGATCGCCTCGACGAAGACGTCGCCATGATGAAGGCCGCGCACATCTCCGTCATCCGCATCGCGGAATCGACGTGGGGAACCGAAGAACCCCAGGAAGGCAAGTTCGACTTCTCCTACGTCGACCGCGTACTCAACGCGATGGACAAGGCCGGCATCAAGGTCATCGTCGGCACGCCGACCTACGCCGTCCCCACCTGGCTCGCACGCGAGCATCCCGACGTCCTCGCCATCACACCGCAAGGACCGGGCAAGTACGGCGCACGTCAGAACATGGACATCACGAATGTCCACTTCCGCTCGGCGGCGAAGGCGATGATCATCGCCCTCGTCGACCACGTCAAAGATCACCCGAGCGTGATCGGCTATCAACTCGACAACGAGACGAAGTCGTACCACACCAGCGGACCCAACGTTCAGGCAGCCTTCGTCACGCAACTGAAGCAGAAGTGGCCTGACCTGAACGCCTTCAACAAGGAGTTCGGTCTGGACTACTGGAGCAATCGCGTCAACGACTGGAGCGACTTCCCCGACGTCACCGGCACCATCAACGCAAGCCTCGCCTCAGCCTTCGCCGAGTTCCAGCGCGGCCTTGTCACCGAGTACCTGCAGTGGCAGAGCGACCTTGTCCACGCCCACGCACGCCCCGGCCAGTTCGTCACGCAAAACTTCGACCTCGACTGGCGCGGCTACTCCTACGGCGTCCAGACCCAGGTCAACCACTTCGACGCGGCCAAGACTCTCGACGTCGCCGGCATCGACATCTATCACCCCACCCAGGACCACCTCACCGGCACCGAAATAGCCTTCGGCGGCGACCTCACCCGCTCCCTCCGTCACGGCCAGAACTACCTTCTCATCGAAACCGAGGCCCAGGGCTTTCCCGAGTGGCTTCCCTATCCTGGCCAACTCCGCCTGCAAGCCTTCAGTCACCTCGCCTCCGGAGCCAACATGGTCGAGTACTGGCACTGGAGCACCACCAACAACGCATTCGAAACCTACTGGCGCGGCCTCCTCAGCCAGGACGGAAAACCAAACGCCACCTACGATGAGGCGAAGACAATAGGCGACGACCTGGCCCGTCTCGGCCCCAGGCTCGTCAACATGCAGAAGCACAACAAGATCGCGATCTATGTCAGCAACCGCGCATTGACCGCCTTCGACAGCTTCAAGTTCGGCTGGACTTCGAAGGAGACCTACAACGACGTCCTCCGCCCCTTTTACGACGCCCTCTACCGCATCAACGCCGAGGTCGACTTCATCGACCCCTCCACCACCGATCTCTCCGCCTACAAGCTCATCGTCGTCCCAGCCCTCTACGCAGCGACCGACGCTGAACTCACCCGCCTCAATCAGTTCGCGAAGAGCGGCGGACACGTCTTCTACACCTTCAAAAGCGGTTTCTCCGACGAGAACGTCAAGGTCCGCCACACCGACCAGCCCGGCATGCTCACCGAAAGCACAGGCGTCACTTACAACCAGTTCACCCTGCCTGACAACGTCTCCCTGGCAGGAGACCCCTACCACGTCGGCGCCAAGGAGAATCAGGCCCGCTGGTGGATGGAACTGCTCACCCCGACGACCACCGCAACCGTCCTCGCGCGTTACCAGCATCCCACCTGGGGCCGTTATGCCGCGATCACCCGAAACCAGTACGGGAGCGGCGAAGTAACCTACCTCGGCTTTATGCCGTCCGACGCGCTCCTCGAGAAGCTCATGGCCGAAGCCGTCACTCGCGCCGGTCTGACCACGCCCGCGCAGCAGGCTCACTACCCCATGATCATCCGGAGTGGCACCCTGCACGACGGCCACCCCGTCCATTACGTCCTCAACTACTCGGCCAACCCGTCAAGTGTTCCTTACGGATTTGCCGCCGGCCGCAACCTCCTGAATGACGCTCCGGTTCAGGCCAACTCGAGTCTGGCGCTGCCTCCGTGGGGCTTCGCGGTCGTAGAAGAAGACGGATCTGCAGGCGCAAAATGACCGGCGGGTCAAATATTATCGGGTCGCTTCTCCGGCGAGTGCCGAATCGGTGAGTCGCGCAAGTCCCTCATACAAAAGGGTTAGCGATCAAGGCGCGTTGGAAGCTGACAGATCGCACGCTCCCGAAAAGCAAGGAAACGGCTTCCGTCTGCGAAATACCTAGGCTGAGAACGAAACTTCCAGACAGTTCCAAAACGTCAAACGTTTTGAGATCTCTGCGGAGAAGTACCAGCGCGCTCGCCCGCGGGTGAAATTCCGCGCAAATTGAACATCTGCACGACTATCAAGAAGGATCAGAATGGATCAGCAACAAGGTAGTAAACCGGCAGACGGCCCGGAACTCGGCGAATCCTTCGAAGCACAAACCGCAAGTAACCTCGGTACTTCCTTCGTCGAGCACAACACCACGCCACCTGAGCACCGCAAGCGACGACATCTCTGGATCTGGATCACGCTCGCCATCCTACTCATTGCGGCATTTATCGTCTACCGCTCCAGAAAAGAGCCCGCCGCGGGCGCAGCCAAGGCCCCGGCAGCCGGCGGCCGAGGACAGAACGGCCCCGCCGCCATCACGGTGGCCCAGTCGAAGACCGGCAACATGAACATCTATGTCGACGCCCTCGGCACCGTCACCCCCACCAACACCGTCACCATCTATAGCCAGATCACTGGCCGCGTCATGGCGGTCCACTACCGCGAAGGCCAGCTCGTCCACAAGGGCGACGCCCTCGTCGAGATCGATCCCCGTCCCTACGAAGCCGCCCTCACCCAGGCCCTCGGCACCCTCAAGCACGATCAGGGAGTCCTCGCCGAAGCCCGCATCGACTACGCCCGCTACAAGGACGCCTTCGCCCGCAACGCCATCGCCCGCCAGCAGGTTGAGGATCAGGAGCAGACCGTGCTCCAGTACGAAGGCACCGTCCAGGCAGACGAGGGCACCGTCGAATCCGATCGCGTCCAGCTCAGCTACTGCCATATCGTCGCGCCGATCACGGGCCGTGTAGGCCTCCGCCTCGTCGATCCCGGCAACACCATCTTCTCCGGATCGAGTTCCACCCTCGTCGTGATCACTCAGGTCCAGCCCATCACCGTCGTCTTCAACGTCTCCGAAGACGACCTTCCCAGCGTCCAGGCTCAGCTTCACGGCCGCAGTGAACTCGCCGTCGACGCCTTCGACCGCTCCAACGACAATCGCCTCGACATCGGCAAGCTCACCTCGCTGAACAACCAGATCGACACCACCACCGGAACCGTCAAGTTCCGCGCCAGCTTCCCCAACGCCCAGTCCCAGCTCTACCCGAACCAGTTCGTCAACGCGCGACTCCACGTCCGCACCCTGCAGAACACGACCCTCATCCCCTCCGCCGCCGTCCAGCATAACGGAACCGCGTCGTTCGTCTACGCCGTCAAGTCAGGCCCCAATAGCTCTGGCACCGTCGCCGTGCAGCCCATCACCGTCCTCACCAGCGACGACACCAATACCGCCGTCCAAGGCATCGGTCCCAATCTCACCATGGCGACCAGCGGCTTTGACCGGCTCGAAGGAGGAACCAAGGTCCAGATCAACGGCAGCAGCTCCGGAACGAAGAACTCCGCGAACGCCGGCGCGCAGACTGGGACACCGGGCAAATGAACCCATCACGCCCTTTTATCCTTCGCCCGGTCGCGACCGCTCTCCTCATGGTCGCCATCTTTCTCGCCGGCGGCGTGGCCTACTTCCAGCTTCCCGTCTCCGCACTGCCTGAAGTCAACTATCCGACCATGCAGGTCCTCACCTTCTACCCCGGAGCCAGTCCGGACGTAGTCGCCTCCGCCGTCACCGCCCCGCTCGAGCGCCAGTTCGGCCAGGTCGCCGGCCTCTCCCAGATGACCTCCACCTCTGCCGGTGGTGTCTCCGTCATCGTGATGCAGTTCCAGCTCACGCTCGATATCGACGTGGCTGAACAAGAGGTGCAGGCCGCCATCAACGCCGGCCAGAGCTACCTTCCCGCGAACCTCCCCGCCCCACCCATCTACTCGAAGTCGAACCCCGCCGACGCCCCCGTCCTCACCCTCGCCCTCACCTCGAATGAGATCCCTCTCTCGCAGGTCGAAGACCTCGCAGACACCCGCCTCTCCCCCAAGATCTCCCAGATCTCCGGAGTCGGTCTTGTTTCCATCTCCGGTGGCCAGAAGCCCGCCGTCCGCATCCAGGCCAACCCCACCGCCCTCTCGAACTACGGCATCAACCTCGAAGACCTCCGCAACGCCCTCACCAGCAACTCGCTCAACTCCGCCAAGGGTAACTTCGACGGCCCCACGCAGGACTACACCATCAACGCGAACGACCAGCTCCTCTCAAGCGACGACTACAAGCAGGTCGTAGTCGCCTACCGCAACGGAGCCCCCGTCCTTCTTCCGCAGGTCGCCCGCATCTTCGACGGTGTCGAGAACAATAAGCTCGCCGCCTGGAATAACGCGACTCCCGCCGTCATCGTCAACATCCAGCGCCAGCCCGGTGCCAACACCATCCAGGTCGTCGATTCTATCCAGCGCCTCCTGCCCCAGCTCGAGACAACCCTCCCCCAGTCGGTCCACGTCCAGATCGTCACCGACCGCACCACCGCCATCCGCGCCTCCGTCAAGGACGTCGAGTTCGAGCTCATGCTCACCATCGCCCTCGTCGTGATGGTCATCTTCCTCTTTCTGCGCTCCATCTCCGCCACCATCATTCCGTCGATCGCCGTGCCTCTCTCGCTCGTCGGCACGCTCGGCGTGATGTACCTCTTCGGCTACTCGCTCAACAACCTCAGCATGATGGCTCTCACCATCTCCACCGGCTTCGTGGTGGACGATGCCATCGTCATGATCGAGAACATCTCCCGCTACATCGAAGAGGGCGAAGAACCCATGGAGGCCGCCCTCAAGGGCGCCGAGCAGATCGGCTTCACCATCCTCTCGCTCACCGTCTCCCTCATCGCCGTCCTGATACCGCTCCTCTTTATGGGAGACATCGCCGGACGCCTCTTCCGCCAGTTCGCCGTCACCCTCGCCGTCACAATCCTCATCTCGGCCTTCGTCTCCCTCACCCTTACCCCGATGATGTCGGCCCGCCTGCTCACCTACACCCCGCCCGAGAAGCAGAGCCGCTTCTACAAGGTTTCCGAGCACATCTTCGAATCCATCATCGACTTCTATGGGCGCACCCTGCAGTTCGTGCTGCGCTTCCAGACCCTCACCCTCCTCGTCGCCCTTGCGACCCTCATCCTCACCGTCGTTCTCTACATCACCATCCCCAAGGGCTTCTTCCCCACCCAGGACACCGGCATCATTCAGGGCATCACCCAGGCCTCAGCCTCCATCTCCTTCGACGCCATGTCCAAGCGCCAGTTGGAGCTCGGCAAAGTCATCCTGCAGGATCCCGCCGTCGACTCCATCTCCTCCTTCATCGGTCCCGACGGAACGAACACCACCCTCAACAGCGGCCGCATCCAGATCAATCTCAAGCCTCTCGAAGACCGTGGCATCTCCGCCACCGAGGTGATCGACCGTCTCGGTCCCAATCTCGAAAAAGTCGACGGCATCAAGCTCTACATGCAGCCGATCCAGGACCTCACCGTCGACGATCGCGTCAGCCGCACCGAGTACCAGTACACGATTGAAGATCCAAGCCAGACCGAGCTCGACCAGGTATCCGCCAAGGTCGTCGCCCGTCTCAAGCAGCTCCCCCAGCTTGCTGACGTCGTCACCGACCAGCAGCTTGGAGGCAAAGCCGAATCCCTCGTCATCGACCGCGCCACCGCGTCCCGCTTCGGCATCACCCCGAACGCCATCGACAACACCCTCTACGATGCCTTCGGTCAGCGCCAGATCAACACGATGTACACGCAGTTGAACCAGTACCACGTCATCCTCGAAACCGATCCCCGCTTCCAGCTCACGCCCGAGCGTCTCCACGACATCTACATCCAGGGCACAAGCTCCGGAACCGGAACCGTCGGAGCCACCGCCGCCACCACCCAGGGATCCTCCGCAGGAGCCGGAAACGCAAGCTCCACAACCACCTCGCTCCTCACCCCCACCACCACCTCCGGCATCTCCACCAACTCGAACTCGAACGCCGTCACCAACAACGCGTCCTCCTCGAACGCCACCACCACCTCAAGCAACACCTCCGCCCTTACCTCCAGCGGAAGCACAAGCTCGAACGTAATCTCGAGCGCCAGCACCACCACCGGCACCTCATCGGCAAACAACACCTCCACCAGCGGAACCAGTCGCACCGCATCCTCCACCTCATCTGGCGGCGGAGGCACGGCAGCCACAAGCGCGACCGGAGCCACGGCAACCGCCTCCGTCCCCGTCCCGCTCAGCGCTTTCACCCACTTCGAATCGAAGAGCCAGGCGCTCTCGATCAATCACCAGGGCCAGTTCCCTGCGGTCACCATCTCGTTTAACCTCAACACCGGCTACTCCCTCGGCCAGGCCCTCACGGCCATCAACGAGGTCCTCGCCAAGTCGGATCTCCCGCCGAGCGTCGTCGCCAACTACCAGGGCACCGCCGCGGCCTTCGAAGGCTCCCTCTCGAACGAGGCCATCCTCGTCCTCGCAGCCCTCGTCACCGTCTACATCGTCCTCGGTGTCCTCTACGAGAGCTTCATCCATCCGATCACCATCCTCTCAACACTTCCGTCGGCCGGTGTCGGAGCCCTCCTCGCTCTTCGTCTCTTCAACCTCGATCTCGACATCGTCGGCATCATCGGAATCATCCTGCTCATAGGCATCGTTAAGAAAAACGGCATCATGATGGTCGACTTCGCCCTCGAAGGCGAGCGACACCACGGCCTCAACGCGACGGACGCCATCTATCAGGCGGCCATCCTCCGCTTCAGGCCCATCCTCATGACCACCATGGCTGCCCTGCTCTCAGGCATCCCACTCGCCTTCGGGTCCGGCATCGGCTCCGAGCTGCGCAAACCCCTCGGCGTCGCGATGGTTGGCGGCCTCATCTTCTCGCAGGTCCTCACCCTCTACACCACGCCCGTCATCTACATCTTCTTCGACAACCTCAGCGCCCGTATCTCCGGCAAGCGCCCATCGAAGACAACAGTAGCCCAGCCCGAACAGCAGCCGGAGGCGGTATGAACCCCTCCCGCCTCTTCATCGATCGCCCTGTAGCGACAACGCTCCTCACCATCGCCGTTGCCCTCGCCGGCATCATCGCCTTCAACGTCCTTCCCGTCTCCCCGCTGCCGCAGGTGGACTTCCCCACCATCACCGTCGCCGCCGCCCTCCCAGGCGCGAGCCCCGACATCATGGCGAGTTCCATCGCCACCCCGCTCGAGCGTCAGTTCGGCCACATCGCCGGCGTCACCGAGATGACCTCGTCGTCGGCCATCGGCACTACCAGCGTCACCCTCCAATTTGATCTCTCCCGCAACATCGACGGAGCCGCCCGCGACGTAGAGGCCGGCATCAACGCTGCTCGCACTTACCTTCCCGCCAACCTCCCTGCGAACCCCACCTACCGCAAGGTCAATCCTGCCGACTCGCCCATCATGGTCCTCGGCGTCCAGTCCGACGTGTACGACGTCCCTGCCCTCTACGACGAAGCCTCCACCGTCATCGAGCAGCGTATCTCCCAGATCACCGGGGTCGGTCAGGTCACTGTCGTCGGAGCATCGCTCCCAGCCGTCCGCGTCGAGCTCAACCCCAACCAGCTCGCCAGCTACGGGATCGGCCTCCAGACCGTTCAATCCGCCATCGCCGCCCAGAACGCCAACACCGCCAAGGGTCAGATCTCGAACGGCGACACCACCATCGACATCCTCGCCAACGATCAGATCTCCAAAGCCGAGTTTTACAAGCCCCTCATCGTCGGCTATCACAACGGGGCTGCCGTCCGCCTCCAGGATGTCGCCGACGTCGTCGACTCGCAGCAGAGTATGCGACAGGCCGGCTATCTCAACGGCAAGCCCGGCGTGAACATCATCATCTTCCGCCAGCCCGGCGCCAACATCATCACCACCGTCGATGGAATCAAGGCGGCGATTCCCTCCCTTCAGGCGACCATCCCCTCGGGCCAGCACATCATCACCGTCGTCGATCGCACGACGACCATTCGCGCCTCCGTCAACGACATCGAGATCACCCTTGTCATCAGCGTCTTCCTCGTCATCGGCATCGTCTTCATCTTCCTCCGCAACGGCCGAGCCACCCTCATCCCCGCTGTCGCCGTACCTGTCTCCCTTATCGGCACCTGCGCAGTGATGTACCTCTGCGGCTTCTCCATCGACAACCTCTCGCTCATGGCCCTCGCCATCGCCAGCGGCTTCGTCGTCGACGACGCCATCGTCGTCATGGAGAACATCACCCGCCACCTCGAAGAGGGCTTCCACCCCATCGAAGCAGCCCTCAAAGGAGCCGAGGAGATCGGTTTCACCGTCTTCTCCATCTCCATCTCCCTCATCGCCGTCTTTATCCCCTTGCTCTTGATGGGCGGCATCATCGGCCGCCTCTTCCGCGAGTTCGCCATCACGCTCTCGGCAGCCATCCTGGTCTCCATGGTCGTCTCCCTAACCACGACCCCGATGATGTGCTCCCGGCTGCTCAAGCCGGAGAAGGAGATCCAGCACGGCCGCCTCTACAACTGGTCCGAGCGCGTCTTCGACCGCATCCTCAACTTCTACCGCGTCACCCTCACCTGGACGCTCGATCACCCCGCCCTCATCCTCCTCGTCTTCCTCGGAACCCTCGGCCTGAACATCTTCCTCATCGCCCGCGTCCCCAAGGGCTTCTTCCCCCAGCAGGACACCGGCGTCATGATGGGCGGCATGCAGGGTCCGCAGGACACCTCCTTCACCGCCATGAGCGCCTCCGTCCGCGAGGCCGTCAGCGTCATCAAGTCGGATCCCGGCGTCGCCAACGTCATGGCCTTCACCGGCGGCCAGGGAGCCGTGAACAGCGGCTTCACCTTTATCGCCCTCAAGCCTCTCTCCGAACGCAAGGCAAGCGCCGCCGAAATCATCAACCGCCTCCGGCCCAAACTCGCCCGCATCTCCGGAGCCGCCACCTTCCTCCAGGCCGCGCAGGATATCCGCATCGGTGGCCGCCAGTCCTCCGCCCAGTACCAGTACACCCTCGCCGCCGACACCACCCAGGAACTGCAGAAGTTCGGCCCCATGCTCGTCACCGAACTCAAGAAGACCCCCGGCATCCAGGACGTCAACACCGACCAGCAGAACCGCGGCCTTCAGGCCCTGCTCGACTATGACCGCCCCACCGCCGCACGCCTCGGCGTCACGCCACAATCCCTCGACACCGCCCTCTACGACGCCTTCGGCCAGGCCGAAGTCTCCACCATCTACACCGAACTCAACCAGTACTACGTCATCATGGAAGTCGCGCCCAAGTACTGGGCCGGTCCCGACGGCCTCAAGCAGACCTGGCTCGTGCCCACCGTCGGCAACGGAGCCATCCCCCTCGACGCCCTCGTCAAGTACGCCCCGTCGACCTCACCCCTCTCCGTCAATCACACCGGGCTCTTTCCCTCCGTCACCGTCTCCTTCAACCTCGCTCCCGGCTTTTCGCTCGGACAGGCCACCCAGGAGATCGAAGCGATCCAGCAGCGTCTCGGCGTCCCTCCCAGCGTCCACGGCGAGTTCTCCGGCACACTCCAGGCTTTCCAGGCTTCTCTCAGCTCCGAACCCTACCTCATCCTCACAGCGATCCTCGCCGTCTACATCGTCCTCGGCATCCTCTACGAGAGCCTGATCCACCCGCTCACCATCCTCTCCACTCTCCCCTCCGCCTCCATCGGAGCCATGCTCGCCCTCCTCATCACCGGCTCCGATCTCGACGTCATGAGCATCATCGGCATCATCCTGCTTATCGGAATCGTCAAGAAGAACGCCATCATGATGATCGACTTCGCCCTCAACGCCGAGCGCAACGAGGGCAAGAACACCCGCGACTCCATCTTCGAAGCTTCCATGCTCCGCTTCCGCCCCATCCTCATGACCACCATGGCCGCCCTCTTCGGAGCCGTGCCCCTCGCCGTCGGAACCGGCATCGGCTCCGAGCTCCGCCGACCCCTCGGCATCTCCATCATCGGCGGACTCATCGTCTCGCAGGTCCTCACCCTCTACACCACACCCGTGATCTACCTCTTCATGGACAATCTCCGGCTGCGCTTCAGCCGCGACAAGCATCCCGAGCCGTCGCTCCACGCCAGCCCGGCCACCAGGTAAACACACATGAAACCCGCCTCAAGACTCCTCGCTGCTTCCCTCGTCTCTCTCTCTGTCGCCGGTTGCCGCGTAGGCCCGAAGTACGTCAAGCCCGTCACCCCCGCGCCGCCCGCATTCAAGGAGTCCTCCCCGACTGCCTACACCGGTGCCGCCGACGGAGCCTGGAAGCCTGCCAACCCATCCGACGCCGCCCTCAAAGGCAAGTGGTGGGAAATCTTCCAAGAGCCCGAGCTCAACACCCTCGAAGACCAGCTCGACATCAACAACCAGAACATCAAGCAGTACTTCCAGAACTTCCTCGCCGCCCGCGCCCAGGTCCGCGAAGCCCGCTCCAGCTTCTTCCCCACCCTCGCCGTCGCCCCCGACTACACCCGCACCCACACCCCCGGAACCCTCTCCAACCTCAACAGCACCGCAACCACCGCGACCACCACCCGCAGCGGCTCGACCGCGACTTCCATCTCCCTCCCCTTCGACGTCTCCTGGGAACCTGACCTCTGGGGCAAAATCCAGAACGAGGTCCGCGAGTACCAGTACGCCACCCAGGTCTCCGCCGCCGATCTCGAAAACGAACGCCTCTCCGAGCAGGCCTCCCTCGCCGAGTTCTACTTCGAGCTCCGCGGTCAGGACGCCCTCCAGCAGGTCTACGACGCCACCATCGCAGCCGACCGCGAATCCCTCAAGCTCACCCAGGCCCTCGTCGACACCGGCATCGACAGCCCCGAAGCCGTCGCCCAGGCCGAAGTCACCCTCGCCAACGCCGTCGAAGCCGGAACCGGTGTCGCCACCAACCGCGCCATCTACGAGCACGCCATCGCCACCCTCATCGGCAAGCCCGCCTCAGACTTCTCCCTCCCCGTCCGCAACCTCACCACGCCGCTCCCGCCCATCCCCGTCGGCCTCCCGTCCCAGCTCCTCGAGCGCCGCCCCGACATCGCCGCCGCCGAGCGCACTATGGCCGAAGCCAACGCCATCATCGGCATCGAGCAGGCCGCCTACTACCCCACCCTGTCCCTCACCGGCTCCGGAGGACTCTCCTCGTCCACCATCGGCAGCCTCTTCTCTGCCCCATCCTTCCTCTGGTCCGTCGGTTCCACCGCATCCGAGACCATCTTCGACGCCGGCCTCCGCCGCGCAACCGTAGCGCAGTACACCGCCAACTTCAACGCCGACGTCGCCGCCTACCGCCAGACCACCCTCACCGCCTTCCAGCAGGTCGAAGACTACATCGCCACCCTCCGTATCAACTCGCAGCAGATCGTCCAGCAGCAAGTCGCCGTAGATGCCGCCCAGCGCTACCTCAACATCGCCACCGATCGCTACAAGACCGGCCTCGACCCCTACCTCAACGTCATCACCGCCCAGACCACCCTGCTCTCCGACCAGCAGACCCAGGTCACCCTCCGCACCGCCCAGATGACCGCCGCCGTCCAGCTCATCCAGGCCCTCGGCGGCGGCTGGGATACCACCAAGCTCCCCGCCGCCAACCAGGTAAACACCCCCGCCGCTGCCGACCAGGTCTCCACCACCCGCTAACAAGAATCTCGTGCTTGAAAAAGAAACCCGCCGTATCCGAGAACATACGGATACGGCGGGTTTGCTGTTGCCTTGCAGGACAAGTTAGAAGCGGTAGCTGCCCGAAAACTGCAGATGCCGTTCCGTCGACCGTACACCCTGGTTCGAGACATTCCCGAAGGTGCTGCTCGTGAGGCCGGTGTCGGGATTGCCATAGCTGCTGATGTTGAAGGCGTTGAAGGCATCGAAGCGGAAGCCGATCGTCTGTTCGCGGAAGGTATGAAAATCCTTGAAGGCTGACATATCGACGTTGAGGTAGCCGGGGCCGCGGACGTTGCCGTTGCGCGCGGTTCCGAAGGTGTTGTTGGCTGGGGTCCCGAAGGCGCAGACACCGTTATCGACTCCAGGCGTGGTGCACGGTGTCGCCGACGGGTCAGTTCCGAACCAGTGATCCAAGGACCGGTTTACGATCTTGAGCGCGCGGTACTGGTTCGGCCGGGTGGTTCCGTAACCGCTTGAGTTGTTTCCCGGACCGGTGACGGTGCCCGGAAAGCCCGTATAGGCAACGCCCGCGACCGCCAGCTTCCAGCCGCCGATGGCCTCGTCGACGACGCGGTTGACGTGCGAGAAGTAGTCCTTGCCCCGTCCCACGGGAAGGGCGTAGACGCCATTGCCGCTGAAGTTATGGCGGATGTCGTATCCGGCAGGACCCCAGTCCGCGGCACTGTTGTAGTAATCCTGGAAGGCTCCGGCGCTGCCGTACCCAGCGACGTTGAGGCTATAGTTGCCGAGGCTGTTCGTAAGGGCCTTGCCGTACGTGTAGTTGAGGGTGAACTCGAGGCCGTGCGTGGTGCGCTGGCGAAGGACAGCCTGGAGTGCGTTGTAGTTCATGGCGGCACGGGACTCGGTAATCAACAGCGGGTTGCTTCCAATGCTGATCGACGGGTCGGCTGCGTTCACGCCGATGTACTGGTTGTTGTAGTAGGGAGCGGAGGTTGGGTCTCCGTTGACCTTGTACTGGTTGAGGTTGCCGTAGTCTTCGATGTGCTGACCGCCCTCACCGAGGTAACCCACCTGCAGCGAGAGGCTGCGGGTCACCGCATACTCGGTGGTGAGGTTGTACTCCTGAACATAGGCCGGCTGGATGTTCTTGGGGTAGACGTTGAAGGTTCCGCCGTACTGGGTTGTGCCGCCGGTAAAGCCCTGCTCCGCGGTGCGAGGAGCGCCGGCGTTGGCAACCGTGGGAGTCACCACGTTGACGTTGACAGCCTGGATGAACGGCGTGATCGAGGTAAGCCGCTGGTTCGAGGAGTTGCCTTCGTAGAAGCTGGTCGCTCCATAGCCGCCGCGGACAACGAAACGGCTGTTGCCCTGGTACGAGAAGCCGACGCGAGGCATGATCTGGGTGTGGTTGCCGTCATAGCAGGCGCGCGTGCTGCAGATTCCGGAACCCACCGGTGCGCCGACGGGCACGCTCCCGGCATACTGAACCTGGCCCGTCGCGATATCGACGTTGCCGGTCTTGTTGTTGGATTCGAGCCACGGCTGGTCGTACTCGTAGCGAATGCCGATGTTGATCGTAAGATTCGGCATCGCTTTGAAGTCGTCGCTTACGAAACCTGCGGTGCGCCACTGCCTCTGGCCCACGTTGACGCTGCCAAGCGTGACTGCGGCGGAGGAGACGCGATCGAGCAGAAAGTCGGCTCCGCCGTACCCTGGGGCATTGCTGAGGTTTGGGTTGCTGGTGAAGCCGCCACCGTAGCCGATGTTGCCCAGGTAGCCGTTGTTGTTGCTCGTCGGATAGTTGTTCTGGTAGCGAAGCGCCTGGATGCCCGCCGTGATCGTGTGCTTGCCGCGCTGCCAGGTAATGTTGTCGACGTAGCTGAAGGTGTTATCGATAAGGCCGCCGTCGAAGGCCGCCGTTCCGACGCTGCTGAGGCCGTTGATGTTCTGGCTGGAGAATCCGTTGAAAGTCTGGTTGGGAAACGAGATACCCACCACGGCATTACCCTTCGTCCCGAACAGGCCGGTAGGATCCTGCGGGGCGCCCTGGTTCCAGTCCGTGCGAGTGAAGCCGGCGCGGGCGGAGTTCACGATGGACGGCGAGAAGATGTGAACCCAGTTAGCCCCGAAGAGCCTGCTTGGGTAGATGCTGACGCCGGGAAAGCTGACGGGCAGAAGCGCGGTCGATCCATCGTAGGCGGTCGACATCGAATAAAAGCCCGTGATCTTGTCGGAGGGGCGAGGATCGTACTCGATCTTGACGTCGCCCTGGTTGTTGGCCTTATAGCTGCGCGTCGGTCCCTGGAAGTTATTCTCGACGATACCGTCCGAAGCGGTCGCGTTCGGCAGGGGATAAAGCTCAGGATGAGCGAACAGGTACTTGGCTACCGGGTTGACGACGGGAACGCCGAGGTTACCCGTGTAGGGAGCGTAGTTGTTTTCGGAGTCATAGAGCTGGATGGGATTGCTTCCCGCAAGCAGCGCGGAGAAGTCGCCGTTACGCATCGCTTGGGAGAAGACGCTCGCCTGCCCGGTTCCGCCCTTGTGATAGCGGGAGCCAAGGTAGTCGACAAAGAAGAAAAGCTTGTCGCGCTTGATCGGACCGCCGAAGGTTCCGCCGAACTGAGACTGGGAGTAGGGGTTGATCGCAACGATGGGCTGACCATGCTTGTTGCCATAAGAGTTGGCGTTGGTGCGATAGTCCTGCACATAGCCGTAGGCAGAGCCGTGGAAGGCATTCGTCCCGCTCTTAAGGATGCTGACGATGCCTCCGCCGTTGACGTTGCCATAGTCGGCAGGGGAGTTGGCGGTGAGGACCTTGATCTCCTGGAGCGATTCAGGCGCGGGGCTGTAGGCGATGAGGTTGTTGAAGGTCTCGTTGTCGTCGATGCCGTCCAGGGTGAAGTTGTTCGCCTGGGCGCGGTTTCCGTTCAAATTCACGGTGTCGTTGTTGTTGAGGCTGCGCTCGATGCTCGTCGTGCCACTCGTCCCGTAGGTGCTGACCGAGCCGGGGAGATAAAGCGTGAGCGCGGAGAAGTCGAGACCGTTGAGGGGAAAGTTCTGGATGGTGTTGGCGGTAAAGGTGCCGCTCAGCGTTGCATCGTTGGTGTCGAGGATCTCGGCGGCTTCGGAGACGTTGACCGTGGTCTCGGACCCACCCACCGTGAGCTTCACGTTGAACGTGGTCGTCTGGAGCGCTTCGAGCGTGAACTGCGGGATATTCTGGTTGCCGAAGCCGGTCGCACTTACCGCGACCGTGTAGTGACCGATGGGCAGGAAGGCGATGCGATAAAGCCCCGCCGCATCCGACTTGGCCGGCGAGTCAACGCCCGTATCCACGTTGTGCGCCACGATCCGCGCGCCCGCGATCACCGCCCCACTGGGATCGCTCACCATACCGGTTACAGTACCGGTCACCGTCTGCGCCCCGCTAACCGACACGCAACAAACTACTGCGGCAGATGCTCCCGTGAGCATCCTGAAGATTCTGTTGTTCATACTGACCTCGCCTATAAGGGGTGAAACCGACCATCGTTGCCGAACCGGCGGCATCTTGAAATGCTCTACCGAGGATTATCGCTCAAATCCCGCCAGGAGGCATCCAGCTAAATCGCTCCCATTCCGAGATGCGTTGACGAGGAAGGGACATCTCCCCCATAATTTTCGCGCTATACGCCCGGTATAGTGCACAGGCCGCCTAACGAAGGCTTCGCTCAAGCGCAGCCTTCCACCCGGGAACATCCAGCTTCCAGCAGATCTCAGCCCTACCGCTCGCAGCCCAGACGCTGGCATTCCTCTGATCACCCGAGACATTCAGCTTGTCCACGACCGTCATCCCCCGCGTCAACGGGCTGATCGTCTCGATCTGCACGGCATGGGAGCTGGCCGAAAGGCTGAGTCCGGGCTCGAGCAGAACTGCCATCGCGATAGGATCCGGGAGCGAGATCCCCGGCTCACCGGTCTGCTCTTCGTAAGCACCGGCAGCCACGCTGTTGCTCTGAATCGCGAACGACGCAAGCGGCGTCCCAATTGCCAGGATCCGGGCAATATCGTCCGCACTAAGCACCGCCTCATCCCGCGAAAGCTGCCATCCGATCATCTCGATCGGCAGTCCGGAGGCAAACACCATCCGCGCCGCCTCCGGGTCGACCCAGATGTTGAACTCCGCGGCAGGCGTAACGTTCCCCTCGCAGCACGGCGCCCCACCCATCACGACACACCGGCTGATACGGCTCACGATCGAAGGATCCCGATGCAGCGCAAGGGCAAGGTTGGTCAGCGGCCCGAGCGTAATCACCTCGAGTCCCGGATGTTGATGAGCCGCCGCAATGATGGCATCGACCGCATGCATCGTCTCGGGCGTACGGCGAGCCGGAGCATATCCATGATCGCCAAGCCCATCAAGCCCATGAAACCATTCCGCCGATTCGAGATCCCGCACAATCGGCTTCGAAGCGCCAACGTACACGGGCACGTCCGAGCCACAGAGCTCAGCCGTGTATAGAGCATTGCGCGCACCCTGCTCAACCGGCACATTCCCCGCCACGATGGTGATCGCCACCACCTCAACGGCGGGCGAGCGAAGCGCCATGATCAGCGCAACAGCATCATCGGAAGCGGTATCCGTATCGATGAGAACGGGTCGTCGCGGGGCAGTGGGTTTCAAGAGCATACTCTCCTGTCGTACGTCATGACGCACACGTGAATTCGCTTGAGTCGGCGCGCGAAGTTGATTTACAGTATGGCAACACTTCTCCATTTGAGCCGAGTTCCTGAGCCGAGCCTCAAGGGAAATCCATCGGTCATTCGCTCTTCGATTGTTGTGGGCCCGGAAGGCGCTTCCGCCTGGCGTATCCGACGCTCTTCCACGATGTGCAGAGATCGTCCTTAGCAGCTTACCGGAGACTTCATTGATTCGACCTTCCGCTCCAAAGCGCCTCGGCCTTGTCCTTGGGCTTATCGCAGCTTCCTCCTGTTTCACCTATGCACAAAATGCAGTATCGACCGGATCACTCACCGGCGTCGTTCGCGATCCATCCGGAAATGTGGTCGTGAACGCAGGCGTTGTCGCCGTGAATGAAGCAACCGGCGAGCGCGTCACCTCGACCACGAACGGCAGCGGAAGCTTCAGCTTCCCCGCCCTCAAGATTGGCACCTACGACGTCTCCTTCACGTCCCAGGGCTTCAAGACATCCGAGACAAAAGGCCTCGTCGTCGGTGTCGGCCACACGACCGACGCAGGCGCAACCCTCGCCCTCGGCCAGGTCAGCGAGATGGTCGTCGTCCAGAGCGACGAGGGCTCGGCCCTCAACCCGACCGACACCACCGTCGGCACCCTCGTCCAGAAAACAACAATCGATGGTCTCCCCTTGAGCGGACGCCGTTATACGGATCTCGTCCTACTCACCCCGAACGTCACCTCGGATGGGCAGTTTGGCCACATCAGCTTTGCCGGCCAGTCCGGCGGCGATCTCTCCGGCTATAACAACACCGCCGGCGGAGCCTCCAACGCGAACGGCTCAAGCTCCTTCACCGTCGATGGCTCCGACTCGACCAGCTACTACTACGGCGACAACCGCGGCTTCACCCGCATCCCGTATGTCTTCGGCCTGCAGTCCATCCAGGAGTTCCAGGTTCAGCCCAACGTCTACAACGCCGGCTACGGCGGAGCAGGCGCGGGCTTCATCAATACCGTAACCAAATCCGGCACAAACACCTGGCATGGCGATGCCTTCTACTACAACCGCAACTCCGGCACCGGGGCCAACGACGCAGTCGACAAAGGCGCCGGCAACCCGAAGCCCGTCAACGTCCTCCAGCAGTTCGGAGCCGACATCGGCGGGCCCATCAAGAAGGACAAGATGTTCTTCTACTTCGACTACGAGCAGCAGAGGCATAAGGACCCCCTCTACGCCGTAAACGCAGGCCAGGCCGCAACCAATGAGACCACCTTCGGCGTCCCTCTCGGCACCACGCTGCCCGCTCCCAACAGCCACTACCCCGTAGCCTCCACCATCTCGCAGGACCAGGCCACCGCCAACCCCACGAACCCAATCTATCTCCAGGGCGTCTCGAACGCGCTCAACGTCATCCACAGCAACCTCGGCCCGCGCGCCCGCCGTCGCGACGACTACGAGTTCTTCCCCAAGTTCGACTGGCAGTTCAGCGACAAGACCCACCTCACCGTCCTTTATAACTACAACCACTTCCAATCCCCCGGCGGCATCATCACCTTCAGCCCCGAGTCCTTCGCCGGCACCGAACTCCTCGCCGACAACGGCGTGCGCGATCACGTAGGCACCGTCCACCTCACCCACACCTTCACCCCTTCACTCGTGAATGATGCCTACGTCAGCTACGCCCGCGACGAGCAGCTTTATAACCCCTCTGGGCTCGCCGGCTCCACCACCAGCCCCGAGATGATCCTCACGTCGCCCCAGACCATCCTCCTCGGCAACGCGACTTTCTCCTATAACAACCTGCGCGAGTACCAGACGCAGTTCGCCGATCACCTCACCTGGCTGCATGGAAAGAACCAGTTCGACGCCGGCTACAGCCTCAACTACGACACCATCTCGAATAACAATCCCGGCGCATTCTTCGGCCAGTACATCTTCCTCAGCCCGCAGGCCTTCGCTCTCGGTAAGTGGAACATCTTCGAGCAGACCTCCGGCGATCCGAAGTACAACTTCAGCGATCCCTTCATGGGTTTCTTCGTCAACGACACCTACCACGTCCTTCCAAACCTCACGCTCACAGGCGGCATCCGCGAAGACTTCCAGAAGTATCCGAACCCGGCCGGCAATCCCGCGCTCCCCGCCACCCAGGTCTTCCACAATCAGTACGAGCGCGTCTCCCCAAGGCTTGGCTTCTCCTACTCGCCCTTCGAGAAGACCGTCGTCCGCGGAGGCATCGGTCTCTATTACGAGATCTTCGTCGGCGGCAACTATCAGAACTCCACGCAACAAAACGGCATCTCGCAAAAAGGCCTGACACTGCTCGACTTCAGCACCGCAACCATCGCGGCCAACCAGAGTCCCGCCTATCCCGCCGCGCTCCCAGCCTCAAGCCCGCTCTTCAGCACCGGCGGAAATATCGTCACCGTGGCCAGCAACTACAAAACTCCCTCGGTCATCAACTCGAGCCTCCAGATCGACCAGGAGATCGCCAAGGGAACCATCCTTACCGTTGGAAGCCTTTGGTCGCACGGCATGCACCTCACCTCCTCGACAGCCTATGACGAGAACCTCAAGCAGCCCACCGGAACAACGCAGTACATGCTGCCAAACGGCACCAGCGTCACAGCTCCGAACCTCGATAGCAACCTCCTCCAGGAAGGCCTCATCAGCTCGAGCGTAGGACAGATCAACGCCCTCATTAGCCCCGGCATCAATAACTACAACTCGCTCTTCGTGCAGTTCAACCGCCAGGTCGCCAGGGGCGCGAACGTCATCGTCTCCTACACCTGGGCCAAGAGCACGCAGAGCGGCGTCGACTTCTACAACCAGTTCGCCCTCAACCAGACCCACGGTCTTTCTCTCCTCGATCAACGCCAGCGACTCTCGATCGCCGGTGTCTACTCTCCCGTCCTCACCGGCGGCAGCGAGACAGCCCGCGCCATCCTCAATGGCTTCAAGGTAAGCATGATCACGCAGCTCAACTCCGGCCGCCCGTACACCGGCGTCATCGGTGCCTCGGCCCTCGGCGCTTCCCTCAACGATTCCGCAGCCCTGCAATCAACCGCCAACACAGCAGCCGGCCTCGTAGGCGGCAACTCTCCCGGCTACGGCCTGGCGCCTGGCGAAGGACTCAATTCCTTCACCGGACCACCGATCACCGAGACCGACCTCGGCATCGAGCGCGCCTTCCAGATCCGCGAACGTAACTTCATCACCCTCAAGGTCCAGGCCTTCAACCTTCTCAACTCAGCCAACTACTTCGTCTATGCAGGCAGCGGCATCAACCAGGTCCAGTACCTGGCCAGCGGCGCAACCTGCGGAGACGGCAAGACCATCAACCAGACCTGCACGCTTACGCCGAACAACGGCGCAGGTGGCTTCCAGACCCTGACCGCCGTCAACCAGTCCACGCCTCCACGCGTACTTCAGTTCTCCTTCGCCTATAAGTTCTAGGCACAACTCAACAGCAGGCCACGCAAAGATGCCTCCCGCGCTAACTTCGCGGGAGGCATCTTTGTTGGATCTTGGCCCGTCAACTAACTCCTACAACCGAAGCAGCCGCCCGAAGATAAGCTCGAAGTAACGATCCGCATCCATGCTTCTCAGCACGGTCACGTTCGGCGTCTTATCCGTCACGCCCCACCAGTCCACCACGCTTGCACCCAGCGTGAGCACACTACTGCATTCGATATCGACATGCACGTGCCGCCCCTCGAAGATATCCGGCTGCAGCAGGTAAGCCGTCACGGTAGCATCATGCAGCGGGCCGCCGGCCCAGCCGTACTTACTCCGATCGAAGCGCTTGTTGAACTCGAGCAGATGATAGAAAGCGTCGCCAACTGGCGTTCCGGCTTTGCGCAGCATCTCAAGACGTGCATCTGTAATGAGGGCCTGGTGCGTGCAATCGAGCGGAATCATCGTAATCGGCGCGCCGCTTCCAAAAACCCGCGCGGCAGCCTCGGGATCGACATAGAAGTTGAACTCCGCAGCGGGTGTGATATTCCCAGCCTCGGACATCGACCCACCCATCAGCACGATGCCTTCGAGATACTCAGCGAGACGTGGCTCCCGCGCCATCGCAAGCGCAATGTTTGTAAGCGGAGCCACGCAGCAAAGCGTAACTGTGCGCGCCGGAAGGCTCATCACGAGATCGACAATCGCATCCGGCGCAAAGGCCGCCTGTGGCCGCATCGTGGGCTCCGGCAGGTCGTAGCCATCAAATCCGGTCCGGCCATGAACGTGCTCTGCCGTAACGAGCTTGCGGACCAAAGGCGCGGACGCCCCGGCATAAACAGGAACACCGGTTCGCCGCCCAAGTTCGAGAGCCTTCAGCGCATTCTTTGTCGTAAGCTCAAGCGGAACATTCCCCGCCACAGTCGTGATCCCAAGCACGTCAAGCTCATCAGGCGAGGCGAGCGCGGCCAGAAAAGCAACTGCATCATCAGGCGAGGGATCGGTATCGAAGAGAACGCGGCGCGGTGTAGACATCACTTATCCAAGGCTCTGGCGAAACTGATGGGGAAGCAGGCGCATCGAGAGGAGATAGCCAAGCCCGGTAACCACGGGCGTAAGCACGGCTGGCAGCGCACCAGTAGGCAGCACGGAGTAGAAGCCATAACCCAGCACGCACCACGCGATCGCGACGACATTTACCCCATGAAAGTACCGATAGATGCCGTCCGGATCGAACAGCGCCGGTAGGTCGATATGCATGCGCGCGACGAAGAGATAGTGGAAGAGCAGCACTCCAGCCAGCGGAGCAAAGAGATTCCCAAGAAAAGTAGTGAACGGAAGAAGCCGTGTAAGAAGAGAAGGAAAGGCAGAAAGCGCAACGCTGACGACGCCAACCGCTAGGGTATTCCAGAACCGCCCCGGACGCTCGATGAAGTTAGTCAGCGAGAGCCCGCCCGTATAAAGATTCATCACATTGATCGTAGTCTCGTCGAGCGTGATGACCAGCAGGATAAGCCCAAGCGTAAACCAGTGCGGATCGATAGTAGCCGCCAGCGAGAAGGGGTTCGACTCACGTCCAAGCGAGGCGCACCCTGCATAAGCTCCAAGCGAGACCGAGAACGCGGTCGCAAGCAAACCGGCGAGCATCGTTCCCCACCACATGTCCCCGCGGCTGCGGGTATACCGGCAAAAGTCCGCCGCATCGGTGATCATCGTAAGCCACGCCGCCACCATGCTGTTGAGCCACACCGCGCACAACCCATAGTGCCACCCTGTATGCTCCTGAAAATGCAGCACGGCAGATGGCCGGTAGCTCGGCTCGGCCACATGCGCAAGCAGCCAGAACATATATCCGATCCCGCCGATCTTGATCGGAAACCCATAGCGCGAGAGTTGCTTCAGCCAGTCGTATCCAACCAGCGCCAGCACAACCTGCGCACTCGCAAGCACAATCCCGGTCCACACCACCGAGTAGCTCCCACCAGTAAGCTGGTGCCGGATAGCAACGACAACACTAGCCGCAACAATCGTCTGCACCGCAAACCAGTAAGTCGAAGCAATCACCCGCATGATCGAAGGAAGCCACTTCGCCCCTTGGATCCCAAACACCATGCGGCACGCAACCTGTCCCGTAATGCCGTAGTCGACACCAACGGTTGCCATGATGATGTAAGCCGAGAACGCAGTAAGTATCCCAAGCGTCGACGTAACTACGGTAGACCAGAATGACAGCCCTGATGCAACCGCAAGCCCGCCAATCACGATCGTCGAAGGATTGATAAGAAAGTTGCTGACAAGCAGAAACAGATCCGGCCACCGGACCGTCTTGAGATAGTCCGGGACAGGCTGAATGGCAAAGCGTTCGATACCGCTGATAGGTGCGTCGGTCGTCTCGAGCACAGACGTTTCGATGGCATTCACTCCAGCCGTTCAGGATGCGTTGGATCTGAATCCAGAGTACAGCCGCTGCCCCTCAACCACTAAGCAGAAAGCCGGGGAAGCAGGCGAAGCGCATTCCCCCGATACACCTTGCGCAGCACATCGTCCGGCAGATCGATCCCGTAGATATTCCATCGCCCCTGCCCCGATGCATGCGTCGGATACTCGAAGTACTCATCCGCCGTCTCCAGGAACCGGTAGTACAGCCGGTACATCGATACCTCTGGCACCAGGTCCGCGCCAAACAGAATCCGATCCGCAAACCGCAGAAAGAACTTCCGCGCCGAGTAAGGCTGACGCCCCAGTTCCGAAGCCCGCGCGCTGATATCCACCATCACATTCGGGTTCGCCTCCATCATCGCCGTCACGCGCTCAAGGTTCTCAGAGTCCTCCCCGATATGCGCCCCCACGAACGTCGTCCCCGGATGCCGCGCGAACACCCGATCCCTCTGCTCCAGCAGCTCCGCCTTGCTGAACTGCGCCCCATGAAATCCCCAGTCAGGATGCGCCGCCAGCTCTTCATACCGTTCGTTGTTTCCATCGATCGGCTCAAAGAAAGCCAGCGGATCCCCAATATGCACCATCACCGGAATCCCAAGCTCCCCTGCCCGATCGAAGATCGGCGCAAGCCGCTCATCGTCGACCTGCATCAACTTGCCCGAAGCATCTCTCACCGACAGCCCAAGATCCTTCCATATCTTGAACCCCACAGCCCCATGCTCCACCAGCCGTTCCAGCCGCTTCACACTCCGCTCCACGAACTCCGGATGCGTCGCGTCCGACCAGTCCATCCACCCGATCGTCGAGAACCGCGTCTCACTCGCCAGCCGATACCGCTCCATCTGCCGCAGCGCCTCATCTCCAACCATCATCGTGATGTTGACGGTGTGCTCGATCCCGCACTCGTCCATGATCGCGAGCACCTTCGCCGGATCCTGCGCATCCAGGTGGTTGTGATAATCAATCACCGGAAACCGAGGCCGCAAAATCTCGTGCTCTGCCGTATGCAGCATGCTTCGCGGATGAAACTGGCTCAACGGCAACGTAACCTCGGCCTTCGCCGACACCATCGCAACAAACTTATCCTCAATCTCCGCCACACGATCTCCTAAGCAGACCTAAACCAACGTCAACTGAATACCCATCTTCCGGATCGCATCCGCCGTCGCCTTCGGCAGCTTGTCGTCCGTAATCACATGATGAATCGCGCCAATATCCACAATCTTCGACAAGCTCCGCCGATTGAACTTCGTCGAATCGCACACCGTCACCACCATCGTCGAAGCCTTCACCATCGCCCGGTTCACCCGCGACTCCATCATGTTCGGCGTCGTCAACCCCATCTCTAGGTCGAACCCATCCACCCCGAGAAACAGTATGTCCGCATGCATCTCATGAAGCATCTCTTCCGCGAGCGGCCCTACCAGCGAGAACGAGTTCTTCCGCAGCGACCCACCCGTCATGATCACCTCGAAGTCCGTACTGCTCAGCTCCGCCGCTATATTCACCGCGTTCGTAATCACCGTCAGCCGGCTGAACTTCTTCAGCGCCCGTGCAATCGCCGACGTCGTCGTACCCGAATCCAGCAGCACGCACTGACCTTCCTTCACCAGCTCCACCGCCGCCGCCGAAATCCGTACCTTCTCTTCCGACCGCTGCGTCTCCTTCTCCTTCAGTGAAGGATCGAACAGCGTCCCAGCCTGTGGCAGCAGAGCCCCGCCATGCGTCCTCTGCAGAACCCCGCGCATCTGCAGCGCATCGAGATCCTTGCGAATCGTAATCCGCGAAATCCCCAGCGCCTGCGACAGGTCATCCACCAGCACCCGCCCATGCTGCTGCACCAGCCCGAGGATGTGCTGACGCCGCTCCTCGATGAGCATCTGCGCCCCGCCCTCGATCTCCTCCACCGGCTTCTTTGCAGTACCTTCAACAGCGTTACGGCGCATCCATTACTCCGATCAGTAAATCCGGAACTCCTGCACCACGCGGCTGATCACGCCCCCCGGGCTCGGAGCATCCGGCTTCAACCCATGCGCCACCGAGTTGAAAAGCCCAAGCAACTGCCCGAAGATCACATCCACCACCGGCCGATATCCATCGCCAATCTCATCCGGAACCGCCAGGTATGATTCGCAGCACCCACGAAACTCCTCCCGCATCGAAGCCGGCCCAACCGCGATCCTCTCCGCCGCAACACCCTTCGCCCCAATCTCCCGCAGCAGATCCCCCGCATACCGTGCCCGCCGCCCATCCTGAGAAACAAAGCAGACAAACAACGTCCCCGAATCCAGCGCCGCCATCGGTCCATGCCGCAGCCCAAGCACCGTCTCTGGAATCGTCTTCACCTGCCCCGCCGTCATCTCGAGCACCTTCAGCGCGCTCTCCTTCGCCACGCCCGCCAGCGCCCCCGTACCCACCAGGCAAATCCGCCCATACCCCTTCGACGCCAGCCGCTCGGCTTCCTTCCCCGCACTCACCAGCATCTCCCGCCCTGCGCGAGCCAGCCGCTCCATCACCCGTTCATATTCGTCGAACGACCACGCATGCGCCAAACACTGCCCCACTACCACCATGTTCGTAAACGAGCTCGTCATCGCCAGGCTGCGATCGTTCACCGCGTCATCCAGCACCAGCACGCACGACCGGTCCGCCTTCTTCGCCACCGAAATCATCGCCGCCTCCGCATGGCACGTCACCACCAGGTGCGCAATCTCCGGATACAGCCTCACCGCCTGCTCGATCACCG
This sequence comes from Granulicella sibirica, assembly GCF_004115155.1. Classification (NCBI taxonomy): domain Bacteria; kingdom Pseudomonadati; phylum Acidobacteriota; class Terriglobia; order Terriglobales; family Acidobacteriaceae; genus Granulicella; species Granulicella sibirica. The sequence goes on along the minus strand of NZ_RDSM01000003.1, from coordinate 183,798 downwards.
CCACACCCTCCGGCGAGTCGCCCGAGCGTGAAAACGAAACCCACAGATACTTCCGCCCCGGCACAATCATGTCCTCGAGATTCGGCAGCAGCTCCGTGCTCGCACAAGCCGAAACCTCGCATCCCCACGTCCGCCGCAGCAGCAAGCTCAGCGACCGCCCGATATAGTCCGACGTCCCCGCCCCCACCAGCAGCACCACCGGCTTTGCCTCAACCCCCGACCGCACCCCGACGCTATCCAGAAACTCGCAGATCCGCCCCTGGTTCTCGCGGAAGAGCCGCGCCGTCGCCTCCCAGGTATCCGGCTGCTGCGCGATCTCCTGCGGCGTAAACCGCAGCCCGCGGGCTTCCTGCTCCTCGACCGAAAGTTCAAGAAAGCCTGCTAAAGTCGTCATTTGAGTGCTTGCCATCGCAAAGATGTTCCTCTCTTTTTCGCGAATCGTAAGTAAAGATAAGTAATAATAACAAACAAGCTGCTCGCTCGCTTCATTTCAAAAGAAAAGAGCCCCTCGTTCGATGCCCGATTCTTCCCCAAGCACAAAACGCTTCGATCTTACGCTCGCCGGTGAAACCAATCTAGACCTCATCCTCTACGGCCTCCCAGAACACATGCCTGTCGAGCGCGAACTCCTCGGCGACGCCTTCCAACTCACCCTCGGCGGCTCCTCCGCCATCCTCGCCCACAACCTCGCCGTCCTCGGCAACCGTGTCGGCTTCATCACCCAGACCGGCCGCGACGACATGGGCGCCATCGCCCTCGAACGCCTCCGCTCCAGCGGCGTGGACCTCTCCCGCTCCACCCTCCACCCCACCCTCGGCACCGGCGTCACCGTTCTCCTCCCCCACGGTTCAAAGCGTCACATCCTCACCTACCCCGGCGTCATGGCCGAGATGAACCTCGCCGACCTCGACATCGACTACCTCGCCGACTCCCGCCACTTCCATCTCTCCTCCCTCTTCCTCCAGACCGCCCTCGCACCCGACCTCCCTTACCTCTTCACCATCCTCAAGTCCCGCGGCCTCACCCTCTCCCTCGACACCAACGACGACCCCGCCGACCAATGGTCCGGCGTCCTCTCGCCCCTCCTCGACCTCATCGACATCCTCATCCCCAACGAGGACGAGATCCTCCGCATCGCCCGCGCCTCTAACCTCGAAGAAGCCCTCGACAAGCTCTCCCCGCGCATCCCCCTCATCGTCGTCAAGTGCGGTAGCCGCGGAGCCATCGTCCAGCAAGGCTCCCAGCGCGACCACATCGCACCCCTAACCGTTCAGCCCATCGACACCATCGGAGCCGGCGACAGCTTCAACACCGGCTTCCTCACCGCCTGGCTCCGAGGCGAATCCCCCACGCGCGCCGCCGCCCTCGGCAACATCACCGGAGCCCTCTCCACCCAGCGCGCCGGCGGCACCGAAGCCTTCCGCGACCCCCTGTTCCGCGAACACTTCCTAGCCACCCACCCCAACCCCTGAAACTGGCACCCCGCGGATGTCGTTGCACTTGCCGTTGCCTATCCGGTTGTCATTCCCGAAGGGAATCTGCGTTTGCTTCTGCCTTACGAACGCGTCCCATCACAAAACCCCCGAAACTCCTCCAACCCCATCCCCGCCTGCGAAACCTCAAACTCAATCCACCAACCACCCGTACCACCCGCAGCAAGCACCCGAGCCACCCCAAGCCTCTCAGCCTCCGCCAGCGTCCCGCAAGCAGCCACCGTAGGTTCCAGCGCAACGGCATACTGCACCGGCTCCGCTCCAGGGACCGGCCAGCCCCCATAGCAGAGCCACATCCCCACGTAAGGCAGCATCTCCGGATCAAACCGCAGCACAATCCCCTGCCCAGCCTTAGCCCGATACACCCCACACCACCCGGCAGTCAGCCGCGGGGTGTAAAGCATCTCCGCCACCCCCGCATCCCGCCCCAGCACAAGCCCCAGGTCCATCCCCTCATGCTCCGGCCACGAAACCTCCCCACCGAGCCGAGCCCCAAGAGAGGAATGCACCGCAAGCCGCGTAACCTCCGCCGGCATCACCACAACGTCGCCCTCTTCAACCGCAAGCAGCGGATGGCAGGCGTAGAGAAAGGAAGTCGTCTCTGAGCCCACATTCTCCACCACGTAATCCACCAGGAAAGCCCGGCCCCGCAGCGCCATCGTCTTGGTAAACCGCAGTGGCCGGCTGAAGCCCAAAGCCGTCAGCCTCACCCCACCCTGTCCGTCCTCCACCACCCAGGGCGTCTGCCAGAAATCCCCATGATCCGGCACGGCCCCACCGTCAGTCTCCGGCCCACACTTGCCAACGCTGGGCAGACACTCCTCAATCCCCGCGCACCACCCATCCTCGAACCGCGCATTCAGCGAAGCTTCTTGCTCCCGCCACGTCCCCTCCGCCTGCAGCAGAAACTCCACACCCGTGTCCACATCGAGCAGCGATTGCACCCGCCCACCTTCATCGGCAAGCACAACCGCCCGCAACGACCCGTCTCGTAACTCCCTCCGCCCATCCACGGAAGCTACGCCTGCAAAGCAATCGCCGAAGCGCTGCGATCCCGCCAGTGCCCACGCGTAAAGTCCGGAACGTCCACCGGCCCGCCCCCATGCGCCACCGAATCAAAACTAAGCGGCCCAATCGACGACCAGGCCGCGGCGTCGTACACATCCATATCTGGCGGCAGCCCTTCCTTCATGCACTGCACCAGCCGAAACAGCATCAGGAAGTCCATCCCGCCGTGACCGCCCATCTTCTTCGCGTTCTCCCCTTCGTTCTTCCAAAGCGGATGCTCATACTGCTTCCACGCATCGAGCGTCCCATACTTCTCACCACCCGCCTGCCCATCGATATAAATGCGCGGCGGATAATCCTCGAACAAACCTTTCGTCCCCGAAACCGTATTCACCCGCGAGTAAGGCCTCGGATTCACCACGTCGTGCTTCACCGTGATCAGCTTTCCGCCGGCCGTCTTCACCAGCGACACGTTCATATCGCCCGCAATGTACTTCTCTGCCATCCGCGGATCGCCCGCCTTCACCGTCTGCGCGCGGTAGACGTCCAGTCCGCGCTGCCTCGAGCTCATCGAGACCATCGTCGTAAACCGGTCGCCACGCTGGATCCCCATGAAGTTCGCCACCGGCCCAAGCCCGTGCGTCGGATACAGGTTCCCATCATGCTGGGTATGCGACGCCCGCCGCCAAAGCCCCTCGCCCTCGCTCGAGAACAGGATGTCGCGCAGGTCATGCAGGTAAGCCCCCTCGCCATACAGCAGGTCGCCAAGCTCGCCCGCATGCGTCATCCGCAGCACAAGCGTCTCGTTGTACCCATAACAACAGTTCTCGAGAATCAGGCAGTGCTTTCGCGTCTTCTCCGAAGTGTTCACGATCTTCCAGCAGTCCTCCATCGTGGTCACCGCCGGAACCTCGAGCGCCGCATGCTTTCCGCTCTCCATCGCCGCCACGCCAATCGGCGCATGCCACTGCCAGTACGTCGCCGCGATCACCAGGTCGACATCCGTTCGCTTCATCAGGTCTTCGAACGAGTGCTCATTGCCGAAGTAGATCTCCGGCTTCTTCCGTCCCGCAGCTTCCACCAGAGCCTGTGCCTTCTTGGCCTTCTCCTCGTAAATGTCGCAAAGTGCGACAATCTCCGCATCGGTCCCAAGCAGGTTCTTCAGCAGCGAAGTTCCCCGCCCGCCCACGCCCACGATCGCGATGCGCGGGGTCTTCGCCTCGAACGGCACGTTCACCATCGTCCCTACAGACGTCTTCTGCGCCTGCGCCGGAAGAGCCGCTGCCGCACTGATTCCGATCGTCGCCACTGCGCCAAGACGGAGAAAGTCCCTCCGGGTGCTGTCCTCTGGCATCCCTTGCTCTTTCTTTCCCATCGCCGAGCTCCTTTTTTAGAAAACTTTCGAGAAGCACCTTCAAAAACACCAGCAAATTCGCGTGTCAAGCCCCGAAACCACCTAACCCATTCAAATCAATAGGGTTAGCCATGTCCGTTTAGTTAGGTCAGATCACTATAATGGAAGAAGAAGAAAAAAAGCCGCGTTGTCCCAGTGACTCCTGCGCTGCTCGTTCCTAACTTCTTTGATATCTAATATTTAGCCGTAAGTTCCTTATTATGAGTAAGTTACAGCGGTTTGTGGTATGCATCTTATTGAAAAGAAATAAGTTAGACGCGGGCTATGGGAGGGGGGGGTACCCCCCCCCACAGCCTGTCTCGCAAACAACTCAGAAGGTGAAGCCTCCCTGGAAAGTGATCTGCCGTGGCTTCGCCACCTCGAGTGAACTGAACGTTCCAACCTGCGTCGTAAATTGGTTTCCACCCGCGACGGTGATGCTTCCGCTCGGAGGAACAAACTGCGGATGGTTGAAGAGGTTCGAGATCTGCGTGATGAACTGGAACTTCACCCGTTCCGTGATCGCCGTCTCCTTGATGAGCGAAAGGTGCGTCAGGTAGAGCTTCTGGCTCTCCAGGCTGTTCGGAAGCGCGTTGCCGAAGTGTCCGGATTGAGGAATCGAAAACGCCGCCACGTTGAACCAGTCGGTCTTGCTCTTACCGCCAGGAACCGCGTTCGGATCGCCAACCAGGTCCGGAAGTCCGCCAAACGTATTCGTGTGCGAAGGATCCGAGCCCGAGAACGAAGGCGAAAAGTAAGTTCCCGAAGCAAGGTACGTGATCAGGTTCGTCGACCAGCCCCCGACAGCCCGGTCAAGATAGCCATTGCTGTTTGAAAGGAACTGCCGTCCGTGTCCGAATGGAAGCGCATAGACCACGCTTCCAACCGCATAGTGTCGACGAGTCAAACCATCGTTCGACCAGTGGCTCAGCACGTCATACGCATTCTCGGTATCGAGAAAGTTTGCCTTGCTCCGCGAGTAAGAGTAATTCGCATTGAACGTAAACCCGCCAGCGCGCCGCTTTACATCGACCTGGAGGCTGTCATACTTTGCTCCACCATCGAACCGCAGAAACGTAGTCGAAACAAGATTTGGATAAGGCCGCGAACTCGTCGTAAAAGCCGTCGTCCCCGCAGGAGGATTGTTCGTATTCAACGAATAGTTCAAACCCGTGCTGCGCGAACCGACATACGAACTCCGAATGCCGATCTTTCGCCACTCGACCTCATACGTTCCGCTGAACTGGTGAATATGGCCATTCGAGATATTCCGCGGATAAGCATTTACACTCTGGCTCGGAACCGAAGCAAGCGCTGTGCTCGAGGGATAAGGATTCGGGAACGACAGCAACGCTGGAGTCGTCGGACTCGGCGTGTTCTGCGCATAGATCTCGCTCAACGCGAACGGCCCAGTAGAACCAAGCTGCGGATTGATGGGAAGGAAGTTGTTGAACGCGCCAGCAGTACCAAGACGAGAGATATAGATCCCATATCCACCCCGCACCACCGAGTGATCGGACAACTGGTAAGCCGCTCCGAGACGCGGAACGAAGTTCGTTTTATCGGCAATCGCCTGCACATCGCCAGTCTTCACCGTGATCGTCGAGGGATACAGCGGACTCACCTTCGAGAGCGCTGCAGGATCCACGATCACATCTCCAGTCGTCGGATCGAAGTTATACATCAGGTGATCCTGCGCGCTCGGCGTTCCATACAGATCCCAGCGGATGCCATAGTCCAGGCTCAACTTACGCGTCAGCTTGAACGAATCCTCCGCATACAGACCATATTCCGTCAGCGTCTGCTCCCGGTCTCCAAGCGGATTCGTCCTCTGAGTCGTCCTCGGCAGACCAAGCAGGAAGTCCGCATAAGCGCTACCAGTGATCGAACCATCGAACGCAAACGTTCCGTAGTCGGTTACACGTCCGTAGAAGTTATCGAAGTGCTCCACATCGCCACCGAACTTCCAGACATGTCTTCCGACCTGCCAGCTAATGGAATCATTCGCCGTGATGATGTGATTATTCGCCTTCGTACCACCTGGAACATTCACCAGCGAAGTCAACCCAGTAATAGTAACCGTCGGGAACCCTTGACCAGTCTGCCCGCTAGGATTCGATCCCTGTAGTCCCGTCGTCGAAAGCACCTTGCTTCCATCCGGAGGAGTCTGTCCCGCCTCCGACTGACCATCGATAAGATAGTCAGTCGAGTAGCCAAACCGGAAGTTGTTCAACAGCCGCGCCGAGAAGATGTGCGTATCGCCAGCGGCATACTGCTGGTGCCGCCGAAGACGCGTCCAAACCAACGAAGGCAAACCGTCATTCAGCACGTAAGGAGTTTGCCGCATCAACCACCGAACGAAGAAGCTGTTGTTCTTCGTCAGGTTGTGATCGACACGCGCAATCGGCCAGTCACCGCGATAGAGATCGCTGTTGAAGGGGAAGTGAAACGAGTAGTCGTTGACCTGGCTGCTCGAAGCAGTATTCGGAGCCGGGAGATAGTTGTTCTGGAACGCCAGAGCGACAGAGCTGATGCGGCTGGTCGGAATCGTATTGTTGGCGAACGGCTGCCCGGTAGTCGGATCGATGATCGTGGTAGCGAATACGCCCGCTCTCCAGTTCGTCGTCGGAACGCTCGCGTGATACTGCGTTCCCAGTGGAATCCGCTGCGCGAACCACTGCCCATAGAAGAAGGTGCGATCCTTCCAGATCGGCCCGCCACCTTCGATGTTCCACTCATGCTGGATGTAAGGAGTCTTCGAAGTATCGTAGAAACCCTCTGCGTTGAAGACCGAATCGTAGATGCGATAGCTCGCCTTGCCGTGAAACGAGTTGCTGCCGCGCTTGGTTACCTCGTTGATCTGCACCGGAACCGCGCTTTCCGCCGGCGCGTTGAACAGCGTCGCCGAGACCTCTTCGAAGAAGTTCGCGTTGTTGCTCTGCGCTCCCTGCAGATCGTTCGGAATACCGTCGAAGGTCTGCGTCTGCTGCGCCTGCTGCTGCCCATTCGCGATCGGCGTTCCCGTTCCGCCCTGTACGCCGGAAAGCGTCGTAAGCATCGAGTAGGTCGTGGGATAGATCGTTACCTGCGGTGATTCATCATGCTGCTTCGCCGAGAACACACCCTGGATCGTCGCCGACTCAGTAGCGATCAGCGCAGCTCCCGCTGAAACCGTCACCTCTTCAGCCGCCTCACCGAGCGCTAGCTGCGCATCGACGCGTCGTATCTGACCGCTATCCAGCAGGATGTTCGCCGCCACGAACATCTTGTATCCAGCCGCTGTCGACCGAAGCTCGTAAGTACCCGGCTTCAGTTCCCCGAACTCATAGTCTCCATTCGCCATTGAGGTGGCCTCGCGCACAACCTGTCCGGTCGAGGGCTCCACAAGACTCAAATGAACCGCCGGAACTGCACCGCCGGACGCGTCCGTCACCGTTCCGCGCAGGGTGGCGTTCACCGTCTGCCCGGACAGCGGCACCCGCAATACCAGGAAGCAAAGGGCAAGGCTGGCAACAAGAAGAAAGCGGCGGATGGATTCCAATCCGGATCGATCCGAAGAAAGGAAAGCATTCCTTCTACAGGGCTTGTTCATGGTGAGCCTCCAGTGTGATGGCGAATGCAAGGTGTCGAGTCGAAAGACCGTGTTACTGCTTCGTTATGAGAAGGGTGACGCTAGTATGCATTACGTTTTGCATCCTAGCAAGCGCAAAGAAATGTTTTTTATAATCGTTTTCTCATGTTTACTGGAAACGAAAGCGCACAGATGAGGTCGCGGTGTGCGCAAGAGCCCGCAGGAGGACCCTCGAAATGAAACGCAATCTCACGAATGGCACCGGCCTCTCGAATCTCGCCGCATACTGCACGAACCCCAGCGTCAAAACACTTGTCAAGCGCCTGCTCCCGCTTCTCGCCACCGTGTCGCTCTTCGGAGCCATTCACTCCAGGGGCCAGCGGGCGCCTTTCGAGAACGATCTGATGCCGCTCCCGTCAACGCTGAACGTCTCCGGCGACCCTGTCGCGATCACTTCTGCGTTCGCCCTGTCCTTCAAAGGAGCAACGAACCCTCTTCTTATCGCCAGCGCGAGACAACTGCTGGACCGCCTCGAAGCACAGACGCTCGTGCAACTGGATAAGAATCCACGCTCCTCGGCGGAAGCCATCCTGAGCATCGAAGTCGACGACACGTCAATGACTCGGCCGACCCTGGGCGTCGACGAAAGCTACTCCCTCGACGTCAACGGAGCGCAGGGCAAAGTGCTTCTGCGCGCGAAGACCATCTTCGGAGCGATGCATGGCTTCGAGACGTTCCTTCAGCTTGTCCAGCCGAGCCCCAACGGCTTCGTTATCCCACCCGTCCACATCGTTGATAGCCCCCGCTTCCCGTGGAGAGGCCTCATGCTCGACGCCGGACGCCGCTATATGCCGGTCGAGCAGGTGCTGAGAACCCTCGACGGCATGGCCGCCGTAAAGCTGAACGTCCTCCACTGGCACCTGACCGAAGACTTCGGCTTCCGGATCGAGAGCAAAAAGTTCCCGCAGCTCCACGAACTTGGCTCGGAGGGGCAGTACTACACGCAGGAAGAGGCTCGCAACATCGTTCAGTACGCGTCGGCGCGAGGAATCCGCGTGGTTCCAGAATTTGACATCCCCGGCCACTCCACCGCTTGGTTCGTGGGCTACCCGGAACTCGCAGCGGCGCCCGGCCCCTACCACGTCGAGCACGAGAACAAGATCTTCAACGCGGTCATGGACCCCACGCGCGACTCGACCTACAAGTTCCTCGATGTCTTACTTGGTGAAATGGCCGGTCTCTTCCCCGATGAGTACATGCATATCGGTGGAGACGAGGCGAAGACCGTCGATTGGATGGCGAACCCGGCCATCGTCATCTTCATGCAGAAGCATTCCCTCAAAGACGGCAAAGCCCTGCAGGCATACTTCAATCTCCGCGTGCAGGCTATCCTCAAAAAACATGGCAAGCAGATGGTCGGCTGGGACGAGATCCTTGAACCGGAGCTCTCATCCGACGTCATCATCCAAAGCTGGCGCGGAACGGAGTTTCTTGGCAACGGAGCCCGTCAAGGCCACCGCGGCTTTCTCTCTCAGCCCTGGTATCTCGATCACATGTACTCAGCCGCGCAGATGTACGCGGCTGATCCTCTGCCCGAAGGCAACACGTTGTCGCCAGCCCAGGCGAAATTGGTACTCGGGGGAGAAGCCTGCATGTGGAGCAATCATCTCTCCTGGATCAACGAAGAGTCACGCATCTGGCCACGCTCCGCTGTTGTGGCCGAACGTCTCTGGTCTCCCGCCACCGCACGCGATACGGTGGACATGTATCGCCGCCTGGATGCCACCTCCCTCCGTCTTGACGCAATTGGCGTCAATCATCTCGTAGAGCCACAGCGTGCCTTCAGACAAATGGCAGGCAGTGAAGAAGGAGCCCGGAAGCTTGCGTTATTCACCTCTATCCTGCAGCCTGTCGATTACCGTGAGCGCTCTAAAGAGCAGCACCCTTCGACCGTGACGCCCGTTGGCCACCTGGCCGACTTCACCGCGCCCGATCCCTCCCCGCGCCGCACTCTTCCCATCTTGGTCGATGCCTACCTGCACGATCGCAATCCCGAGAAGCATGAAGCATACCGGACTCAGTTGCACGGCATCTTCATGTCGTGGCTCGCAAGCTCCTCAGCGGTGAACGCACTCGCAGCAACCCGCCCGCTCATTGCCGAAGTGAGCCAGCGTCGAGGAGAACTGCCGCAACTGGCCTTCCTGGGTCTTGAGGCTATGGCGTACATTGAATCTCGGAATGCCCCAACGTCCGATTGGCTTACCACGCAGAAGGAGGTCCTCAGCAGGGCAAGTTTGCACAAGGAACTGCTGGACTTCGTAATCCTCGACCCCCTCAACGACCTCCTCAAGGCCTCTGAACAGAGTCAGAAAAGTCAATAAGCAAGTCGTGACGAACACCCGGTAGCCTACCCAGAGGAACACCGCATGCCCGAAGAGAATCTGTTGATTGTGCAGGGAGGCGGCCCAACGGCCGTCTTCAATGCCAGTCTCGCCAGCATCATTCAGGAGGCCATGTCACAGCCTCGTATCAGCCAGATCTTCGGCGCACGCTCCGGGATGAAAGGTTTATCGACAGGCGACCTCATCGAACTGACCAACCTGACGCCGGCTCATCTTGTCGCACTTCGAAACAGCCCCGGCGCGTCCCTCAGTTCCTCACGCTTCAAGCCAACCGAGGAAGACCTGGAGCACTGCGTCGAGCATCTGCGACAAAGAAAGGTCCGGCACCTTATCTTCATGGGCGGCAACGGAACCATGCGAGGTGCGCAACTCTTTCGCGAGTTCTGCAATAAGCTGAACTTCGAAATCCAGATTATCGGTGTCCCAAAGACGATCGACAATGACATCGCCGCAACCGACCGCTGCCCAGGATTTGCAAGCGCCGCGCGCTTCGTGGCTCAGTCAACCCTCGACCTCGCGATGGATATCCGTTCGCTCCCGCAGCCCGTGTCGATCTTCGAGACCCTTGGGCGCGACGTTGGCTGGCTCGCCGCAGCATCGACGTTGGCCAAGCAAGATGCCGGCGACGCGCCCCACCTTGTCTATCTGCCTGAGGTACCCTTCGTCCGTGACACCTTCCTCTCAAACCTCGATAACACCGTTCGCAGAATCGGCTGGGCAGTCGTCATCGTCTCCGAGGGAACGAGCTACGCCGATGGGACGCCCGTCTTCGAGCAGAAAATAGCCTCTCACGGTGCCACACACAATCGTCCGCTGATCGGCGGAGTAGCCCAGTATCTTTCGGGAGTGGTCTCTGAAAGCCTCGGCATACGATGCCGCAGTGAGAAGCCCGGTCTCATTGGGCGATCCTGTGCAAGCCAAGTGTCTCCGCAGGACCTGGAAGATGCGGAACTCGTTGGCCGCGAGGGCGTCCGCGCTTTATTGGCAGGAAAGACGGATCAGATGCTCGCTCTTCTTCCAATTCCAATTGATAATCTGCACCACCAGAAATTCGAACTCGTACCGCTCACCAAGGCGGCCGGCCATAGCCGAACAATTCCGCCTGAATGGATTGAAGAGGATCAGACACTTGCCGTTACGGATTCCTTCCATAGCTATCTGCGCCCCCTCGTCGGCGATCTGAGGTATTACCCACCCCCGCTGAGCGCTTGGACGCAATAATCTCCTGGACGACACCCTTGACGAAACGGCACACTCGCTGCGTGATACAGACTTCCGGTAAGCACTTGTACCGGAATCGGAGGTGTGGGGGATTGTGTTCTCCCTAACCGCTTCCCCAACACCCCACCCAATCTTCAGCAGCTTCGCCGGCTTAGCGAGTTTTCCTTGCTTTAAAGCATCTTGATCCAGTCAGCAAGGGAATGCCACCTGACCGGCAGGACGGACTCGAGGAACTTCAGTTAGTGACCCCAGGTAAAGTCTCCCTCACCCTTGACGTGCGGATGCCATGCTCTCCGGAACTGGTCCCACCACCGACGGCCCGGCATTGCGTAAAGGTTTTCCGAAGGCTACACCCCTGACCCGGAACGTCTAGGGAAATATCGAAATTCCCACATATTTTCCCGATAGCAGCTTGACAGTCCTCTTCCTAAACCTTCTTAATGATCCCGTCACGAAAAGGCACTTCTTGGAATGGGTCAGACCGCTTTACACGGGTGCCCAATATTGGAAGACCCCTGATCGCGGCGAGAGGTCGCGCGCTGGAGTCGCGACGCCTTTGTACGAGCTTGCTTTGGAGGCAGTAATGTTACGAAAATCGCTATTCCGCTGGGGTATTTGCCTGCTAGCGCTCGCAGTTGCTATTACGAGCGCAACCGTTCACGCGCAGAGCAGCTTCGGCCAGATATCCGGCGTCATCACCGACCCTACCGGCGCGGCTATCCCCAATGCCAGCGTCGTCATCACCTCGGCAAATACCCAGGCCAAGCGCAACATCGTCTCCGACGATAGCGGCAACTTCATCGCCACCAATCTCCCCATCGGCACCTACTCCATCGCCGTCACCGTCACTGGCTTCCGCACCGCCCAACAGGCCGATGTCACCATCACGGCCGACGCCAAGATCACGTCGAACTTCACCTTGCAGCTCGGCCAGACCTCCGAAATAGTGCAAGTCCAGGCCGGTGCCATCGAGTCCCTCAACACCACCTCCGGCGAACTCGCCCGTGTCATCGATTCCAAGCAGGTTGACAACCTCGCCCTCAACGGACGCAACTACACCCAGCTCCTCACCCTCGTCCCCGGTGCCGTCGTCACCAACCCTGACATCTTCTCCGTCACCACTTCCCTCGCCTCCACCAACCAGACGATCAATGGCAACCGTGGCGACACCGGCAACCTCACCGTCGACGGGGCATACAATCAGGTCGCCGGCTCCAACGGCTCCCTCATGAACAACGTCGGCCCCGACTTCATTAGCGAGGTCAAGATCGACACCTCGAACGCCTCCGCCGAGTTCGGCCGCACCTCCGGCCCGTCCTTCAATATCGTCACAAAAAGCGGCACAAACTCCTTCCACGGCGGCGCCTTCGAGTTCCTCCGCAACAACGACCTCGACGCCACCAACTACATCGCCCGCAAGAAGACCCAGCTCATCTACAACGACTTCGGCTTCTTCGTCGGCGGCCCCATCATCAAGGACAAACTCTTCTTCTTCGTCGGCGAAGAGTGGAAACGCCTCCGCCAGCAGGCTATCGCCTCGCAGTTCACCGTACCCACCACCGCCATGCTCAACGGCGACTTCTCCGCTCTCCTCAGCGCCGCGACCCCCACCCAGCTCTACTATCCGGGAACCTCCACCCCTATTCCGAACAACAACATCTCGTCCCTCATCACACCGGACGGCAAAGCCATAGCCAACATCTACAAGACGATCTCCGCGGCAGGCCTCAGCTTCCGCGATGGCGGCGTCCCAAGCAACAACCTCACCCTGGCACCGTCCAACCCGCTCAACTTCCACCAGGATCTCTTCCGCTTCGACTACGTTGTCAGCCAGAAGCACACCATCTACGGACGCTGGATCCACGATCAGAACTCCCTCATCGATCCCTACGGAACCTTCGCCAACAGCGGCATCCTCAACACCACACCCACGCAGCGCAACCGCCCAGGACAGAGCTATCTCCTCTCCGAGACGTGGGCGATCCGTCCCAACCTCATCAACCAGGCCTCAGTCAACACGAGCTGGGCAGCCCAGCGTATCCCGCCCTACGGCAACAACTGGAAGCGTGAGACCTACGGCTTTCAGTACACCAAGCTGTACCCCAGCGCCGGCACCTACCCCAACGGCATCCCCCAGCTAAGCATCACCAACTACGCGCCTGTCCAGGGCCCCAACTTCGCCCTCATATCCCCATCCACCGACATCCAGATGGCGGATAACATAAACTGGATCAAGGGAGATCACAACTTCAAGTTCGGCGCAGCCTACATCCGCGATCGCGTGGACCAGAATGGGCGCTCCAACTACACCGGCACCGCGACCTTCAACTCCAGCCCCACCACAAGCAACTGCAAGGCCGCCAGCGGAAACACCACATGCTATGCCCTCGCCGATGCCTTCCTCGGCAACTTCCAGTCCTACTCCGAGGCCAGTGCTGACCCCATCGGGCACTTCCGCTTCAACCAGGTCGAGTGGTTCGCGCAGGATAGCTGGCGCGCCACTCGCAAGCTCTCGCTCGAGTACGGCGTCCGCTGGCAGTTGATCTCGCCCTTCTACACCCAGGGCAACAACCTCTCGAACTTCAATGAGTCCGTTTACAACCCCGCCTCTGCCGTCACCGTTCTACCCACCGGCAAGATCGTCCCCACCTCCGGCAACCCCTACAACGGCCTCGTTCGCGCCGGTGACGGCGTTCCCGCAGACCAGCTCAAGCGCGTCCCGAACATCAACACCGCGATCTTCCCCCTCATCCCCGTCGGGGCTCCACGCGGCTTCTACAACATGAACGGAGCCTTCGGCCCTCGCTTCGGCTTCGCGTATGCCGCCGACGACAAGACGTCCGTCCGCGGCGGTGTCGGTCTCTTCTACTACCGCCCTCAGGGCAACCTGATTTTCTCGCAGCTCAACCTTCCACCGTTCCTCCAGAACACCCAGTTCGACACCGGCAACTTCGCGACCATCGCTACCGCCTCTGCCAATAACACCGGCCTTCAGGCAGGCATCAACGAGATCGACCCACGCAACAAGAATCCCTACACATGGCAGTACAGCCTCGGCGTCCAGCGTCAGCTTCCCAAGTCGGTCCTGTTCGAGATGAACTACGTCGGCAATGTTGCTCACCACCAGCTCCGCACCCCGAACATCAACTTCCCCTCGCTCGCGCCCGTCGTCGCCAACGCCACCGGAGCCAACACCATCTCCTCGACGAACTACTTCAACCCTTACCAGGGCTTCACCTCCATCGGCTCCAACCGCTTCGATTCGAACTACAACTACAACTCGCTCCAGATGTTCGCCTCCAAGCGCAAGGGGATTGTCACCTTCACCCTCGCCTATACCTTCTCCAAGGCACTCGGCGATTCCATGGGCAATAACACCACGCTCGAGAACTGGAGCAGCCTCCAGTACAACTACGGCAACCTCTCCAACGATCGCCGCCATGCCTTCGTCTCCAGCTTCGTCATCCAGGCGCCGGAGCTTCGGGGACACAACTTCGCAATCCGCGAAGTAGCCGGCGGATGGCAGATCAGCGGTGTAGCCCGCCTCCAAAGCGGCGCCTACTTCCAGGTGCAGTCAACCTCGCTCCTCGGCCTCGGCACCGTCCGTCCCGACCGCGTCTCGGGCGTGCCCGTCTACATTAACAGCCACGCAGGCCTCAACGGCTATGTCACCAAGGGCTCCTTCGTCCCCGCTCCCAAGACTGCGGCCCGCTTCGGCAACTCGGGCACGGCACCGGTCATTGGCCCGGGCCTCGCCCAGACCGACGCTACCCTATCGAAGTTCTTCCCGGTCACCGAACGCGTCCGCGTGAAGTTCCAGGCCGACTTCTTCAACGTCCTCAACCGAACCAACTTCTCGGGCATTAACCTGAACGCAAGCAACACCAACTTCGGCACCATCTCCGGTGCCTACCCGCCCCGTCAGATGCAACTCGGCCTCAAAGCCCTGTTCTAAGCAAGAGCTTTGCCTATCCAACAGAGGAGAAGCCGAAAGGCCTCTCCTCTGTTCTCGTTTGATCGATAAACTTCTACCCTGGATTGCCACTCCCATGACCACGCCGGAATATGAACTCCTCAACCAGCAAGCACACACCCCACGCATCCACGCGGCCAACCTCCCCATCGTGCGCGAAGACTCC
The DNA here is from genome assembly GCF_004115155.1 of Granulicella sibirica. NCBI lineage: Bacteria > Pseudomonadati > Acidobacteriota > Terriglobia > Terriglobales > Acidobacteriaceae > Granulicella > Granulicella sibirica. The sequence goes on along the minus strand of NZ_RDSM01000003.1, from coordinate 168,571 downwards.
GCGCCACCCGAGGTCGCGCCCCTGTACGCTCGCTTCCGATCCCACTTCAATCGGCCCACCGTTCCGGGTATTCTGCAATGCTTCGCCACGCACCCACCCTTGCTCGAACACATGATGGGCCTGGCTGAAGCGATGCTCTTCTCCGACGGTGCTCTTGGCCGTCAACAGAAGGAGCTAATCGCCACCTTCATCTCGTCGATCAACGAATGCGCCTACTGCGCAGACAGCCACGGATTCTTCTTGCGAACCCACGGAGCTTCGGACGAGTTACTCCGCGCCGCCCTGACCTGTGACCACCAGTCCTCATCTCTAAGTCCTCGGCAGCAGGCTCTATTGACCTTCGCGAAGAAGGTCAATGATAACTCCGCCGCTCTCGTACCCACCGACATTGAGGATTTGCGCGGCCAGTGTTACAGCGACCTTCAGATCGCCGAAGTCATCCACCTCACCGCTCTTTTCGCAACCTTCAACCGCGTCGTGAACGCGTTCGGCCTATCGTCGCAAGATCTACTGCTGCCGAAAAGCCCTGAGGAGGCGTGAGAAGGGGTCACGCAGGTGTCTGGTGCAGATACTTCTTGTAAGCCGCAATCCAGTCCGTCGCGATCTCATGTTGCGCTACTGTCAAATCGACCGTGCGGTTACAAACCATCTCGTGCAGATGCTTCTCCAACTCATCTTTGGCATGGGCATTCCAAACACCCTCGTGATACGGCTGCGGCCACAGGTTCTTGATATCGTTCGTCCCGCCCAATTGCGGATTTACCAGGTAGTCGATCTGATAACTTCCCTGCGAACTCGCACCAGCAATCCCATACTCCCGAAGAACCGCACTCTGGAGCGCAGGCGCAACTGAAGGATCCAGGTCATCATCCACCGTCTTACATATATCCCAAAGAGTCACAGGACGAATCGCCCCCGGAGTCAACATCCGGTTCGGGACAGGGCCATCCTTGGCATACGGCAAACTGGCAGGCTCGATCAGCGCGGTACGTCTCCAACCATAGACAGCAACGCCAACCGCGACAAGCACCACCGCGGCGATCGCCGCAATTTGCACAAGGACACCCGGAGCGGCCCAGCGCACTCTTTCAGGAGATGCTCCCGCCGCGCGTAGCCGCCCCTGGAGGCGCAAACGCGAAGCCATTGCAGAAGGAAGCGCCCCGGGCGATTGCGACGCAAACATATCATCAAGCTCGCCCAGCGCCTTCTGAATCCTCTCCAGCCGGGCAATACACTCCACGCAGGCCAGCAGATGTTCGCGCGCCCCATCCGCCTGCACCCACGGATCCTCGCGGTCAATCAACCCCAGGATATCTGCGTCAGAGAGATGGTTCCCGCGATCGAGCATCGCCTATCTCCTGTCTGCCTGTTCCAGCCGCGCAAGCGAACGAACCAGCGATGCGGACACCGAACCCAACGAGATGCCAAGTATCTTCGAGATCTCGCGATAGCGCAAACCCTCCGCTCGCAGCCGTAGACACGATTGATCCACCTGTGGCAATGCCTTCAAAGCAGAGCCAAGCCGCGTATGCCTCTCCTGAAACAGCAGCAGTTCTTCAGGACTCGGATTAAGCGCGCCACTCTCCGGTGCGTCAGGAACAAACCTCTTCACCTCGGCAACGATCTTCAACCGCCGTTTCAACGCCAGATGATGCGTCACCCGGAATAGCCACCCATGCAGATTTTCTCGCGGCCGCTCCATCTGCAGATGCCGGAACAAGGCAAAAAATGTCTCCTGAACGACGTCCTCGCCATCCTCCAACGGAATGCCAAAGCTGAGCGCGTAATACAGAAGCCGCGTACGCATCAAGTCGAAGAGGTCAAGCACCTCCCGTTCGATCCGCGTACTTCGAGTCATCCTCTCTCGTGCGAACGAGTCGAGGAGGAAGTTAGTTGCAGTACCGGTCGGAAAGGAAGACATTAGCCCATCCAGTATGCAATAGGTCCCGCCTCAGGCATCGGCCTCCGGCAGAAAACAGTGACCAATTGACGCGCGACATATATCCCCAATGCCTTTGGACGGACCACCTCGAAGCCTTCCGACGACAGCGGCAACTTCATCACGTGTCTTCTCGGCTCCGGCCAGCTCGCCGGGCACCATCATCTACCCGATTCGGAACTTAGCCTTTGTCTCGCCCGGAACTCTCATTACCGTCCTCGTCGGCCTCAAAGTCTCCTCCGGCAGGAAACAGCAAGGGTCAAAAGAGGAAAGCGGCTCTGCGACTAACCCTAACGTTGTACCTCGATGCACCACCAGTCGTAACCACAAACAGTTTTGAAATGAGACACTTGGTCGTAGGCCCCCTATGACCGAGCACACACGGAAAATGACGAGCGACCAGAGCGCGTGGCACCGGATCGAGAACGCTCTCCTGGACTGCGGTTTCCAGATGCCTCTCTTTCATCGCCTTGCATGGGCGACGCAAAATCCGCATCGCAGGTACAAACATGTCGCGATCACCAGTGCGGACGGTACACCTCTCGCGCAGGTAGCTGTCCAATCGGACCCTAGCCGCGTGCTTCCCGGCCATGCCTTCCTACGCGTCGTGCGCTTCGGCGAGAACTTGCCTGAATCAGTGGTCGAGCCCATGGTCGTCGCACTCAAGCACTTCGCCAACAAAGACAGGCGCGCACTCCGGCTCAGCATCGGCGTCTTCGCTCGGCGGCACCGCCCCCGGATCGCCGAGCTCCTTGAGCGCAACGGTTTCCAAAAGTCCTCCGAACCTCAGTCCTACCGGCACACTCTCACCATCGACCTTCAACCGACCGAAGCCGATCTCCTAAGCGGACTGCATAAGACAGCACGCCGGAAGCTTCGCGATGTCGAAAAGGCAGCCCTGCACGTCGCAACTCTCACTGATCCTGTCTATGCCGAACGCATCGGAATCCTCCAGGGCGAGACACTCACTCATTCAGGAGGTGTGACAGAAAGGCCCGACTGGCGTTCTATCCTCGAACTCTCCCAACAGAATCCCGAACTTTCCCGCATCGTCGGCCTCTTCTCCTCGGCTGACGATCTCGCCTCGGGAGGCCTCCTCGGATTCGCGTGGGGCGCGAGGCACGGAGATCACGTCGAGTATCGGGCGGCCGGCATGACGCGCGTCGAGGGCAGGAACATTTCGGTCGGTTATCCCCTCATGTGGGCCCTCATCCTCTGGGCTAAGCAGGAAGGCGCAGCCTGGTTCGACATGGGTGGAGTCACCCTCCCGGAGACTCCAAATGATCCACTCGCCGGCATCTCGGACTTCAAGCGCATGTTTAGTCAGGTGACTGAAGAGGTCGGAGAAGAGTGGTATCTGGAACCGCATCCGGCGAAGACTCGACTCGCCAGTCTTCTCGGTAAAGGTGGGCGGCAGGCTGCCAGCCTCCTCGGCAAGATACAAAGCCGAAAGGGAGCCGCCTGAGATGGCGAATGACCTCGTCAGCATCGTTGTCCCCACATACAATCGGGCCTACTGCATCAGGAAGACCTTAGATAGCGTCGTCGCCCAGACCCACACCAACTGGGAGGTCCTGCTCGTCGACGACGGCTCAACCGACAACACTTGCGCGCTGATCGCCGAAGCCTACGGAGCCGAGCCGCGCATCCGCTACATCCATCAGGCAAACGCCGGGGTCTCCCATGCGCGCAACACCGGCATCCGAGCCGCGCAGGGAGATTGCATTGCCTTCCTTGATTCGGACGACGTCTGGAAGCCCTGGAAACTCAAGGCTCAAATAGCCTGCCTGGAGCGCTTCCCCGAGATCGGCATGGTCTGGACCAACATGGAGGCGGTCGACCCCGAAGGCCATCTCTTCGATCCACGCCACCTCGCAGCTATGTACAGTGCGTATAGCTTCTTCGAAATGGACACGCTCTTCGAAAAATCCATGCCCGTCGGGGAAGTCACACAGGGAGTTCCCGATCCCACCGCGAGGCTCTATCGAGGCGACATCTATACCTCGATGATCATGGGCAACCTCGTCCACACCTCGACCGTGCTCCTGCGTCGGGAACGCATGGAAAAGGTAAAGACCTTCGACGAAACCCTCAAACTCTCGGGCGAAGACTACGATTTCCACCTGCGCACCTGCAAGTGGGGGCCCGTCGCCCTGATGGACATCTCCTCGATCGAGTACCAGAAAGGCCGCGCCGATCACCTTTCCAATCATTCGGGAGCTATCGCTACGAACTTCCTCATCACGATCGAGCGCGCGATCGAAGACGATACCAAGGCAAGGCGCTTCCCGCCAGCCAGAGTGAAGCAGGTTCTCGCAGAGGCTCATGGATGGGTCGCGGAAGAGCGCTTCAAGGTGCAGGATCGGCCTGCCGTTCGAAGCCACGCAATACAAAGCCTGCGCCGCCGACCGAAGCAGCCGCGCCTCATGATCCTCTTGCTTTCAACGCTCATCCCGGCTCTCGCCATGAACACCATTTTGAGGGGCTACCACAAGGCAAAAACGGTCTGAGCTCTGGCAAAAGATAGATCATCACGGGCACACAGGCTGGCCCCGGGATGCCAGACGTGGATTGACTCTGCTATCGTGTGTCATTCCCATCCATTAAGAGACTGTATTCAAAGGAGTTGGGCAAAGAATGTCGAAGCGGCAGCTACTCGCGGACGTGTTGAGTAAAGCCGGGCTGCTCCGGGCTCTCGAATTCGCTCCCAGCCGCCCCGGTATCCTCATCTTCAATCACCATCGCATCGGGAATCCAGCCCGGAGCTCGTTTGATCGAGCAGTGTTCAGCAGTACGGCGGACCAGCTGGACGCGCAGGTCCGTTATCTCAAGAACCGCATGCCGATCGTCTCCGGCAATGAGCTCGAGGCTCTCGTCTCAGGCAGGACCAAGTTGCGCCGCATGCATGCCGCCATCACCTTCGACGATGGCTACCTTGATAACTATACAAAAGCGTTTCCCGTACTGAAGAGCCACAACGCCACCGGAATATTTTTTCTCATCACATCCTACGTCGGCACGCCGACCGTGCCATGGTGGGACGAGATCGCCTGCCTCATCCGGTCCACCTCCGCACCCTCCCTCAAGCTGACCTTCCCGTTTCCGGAAACCATCCAGCTTGGTGAGGATCGGGAGACGTCCATCAGGACTGTCCTCCGCCGTTTCAAGCTCCCCGAGAACCATGACTATGACGGATTCCTGTCAGAACTGCGCGAGCAAACCCAGGCAAGCGTGCCCCACCCGCCTAGGCGCTTCCTAAGCTGGGATGAGGCGCGCGAGATGAAGGCCGCAGGCATGGAGATCGGCTCCCACACCCGCTCCCACCGCCTCCTGAGCCAGCTCACCCCGCAAGAACAATTCCAGGAGCTATCGGAATCAAAGGTCGAGATGGAACGTGAGCTCGGGGGTAGGGTTGGCTCCTTTGCCTATCCAGTCGGCACACGCGACGCCTTCACGCCAGTCACCGAAGAGCTGGCCCGTTCCGCCGGCTACTCCATGTGCTTTGCCTTCCACGGAGGGATCAATCGCCCGGGCCATCTCCGGGCCATGCACCTGAACCGCACTACCCCTGGAAAAAATGCAACCGCCTTCCGCGCACAAACCATCCTCGTATCGGCCTTCACCCGTGCAAACGCCTGATCGCCGTCTCCGCCCACAAGTGAATTGAGCCCGCCGCGAGCGGTTCCCAACAGGTTTACCTATCAATCGTTCTTCGACGTTCTATCCCATAAAGCTGAGAGTAGGCGACGCGAAGTTCGCCACGTTCGGAAAGATCGTGGGCAGACTCGCCGCGCTCACACCAAACCACTCCGCCAGCGTAGCGCCATACTGCGCGATCGCAGTCGTCGGAATTAGTGTGCCTCGCGTATTGGCGTCGTTATCGCTGCCCGGCACAAGCGAAGGAAACGTCCCGAAGAACTTGCCACCCTGCACGCCACTCCCAAGGATGAAGTGATGGCTTCCCCACGCGTGATCCGAGCCGTCTGTCCCGCTCGGCGTCAACGTCCGCCCAAACTCCGAGGCCGTAAACGTCGTAACATTTTGGTCGATTGCAAGCTCCTGCGTCGCCGTGTAAAACGCCGACACAGCCTGGCTGAGCTGCTGTAGGAGCGCAACCTGCGTCTCGAGCTGCCCGCTGTGCGTATCGAAGCTGCCAAGCTGGCAGAAGAAAATCTGCCGCGTCAACCCAAGCTGGTTGCGAACCGACATCACCTGCGCTACCGTCTGCAACTGCGCCGCCAGAGGATTCCCCGCGGGAAACGCCGTCTGCAGCTTCACGTTCGCCAGCAGCCCCGTCATCGTGTTTGCGTACGTGTTCGCCCGCGTCACAATCGAGTTCCCTGCCTGCACAAGCTGCAAACCATTATCGAAGGTAAGAAGCTGCTGCATCCCAGCCGCGGCCGCCGGTGAGTTCTGCACAACGTTGATCGTCGCCATACCGGTGCCGGACGTTGTCCCAACTGGCGGCGGAGGCACCGTCGCCGGAAACGTCTGCGCTCCCGTGCAGAAGAGCCCGCAGCTCGAAGTCGTAGTAATCGGCGGAAACTGTGCCCCCGCGTTTTGGCTCTGCATCATGTCCGTAATACGACCGCCCCAGCCTGTGGTGGCGATTCCATTCGGAATCGCGCTTTGCCACTGGCTGCTCTGGTCCGAGTGCGAGAACAGCGCCGAAGGCACCAGCGCGCTATTGTTGCTCGCGAATCCCGCCCGTGTCACCGGCGCCACCAGGTTGCCGACGTTTGCCAGCACAGCCGCTTTGCCCGACGTATACAGCTTCTGGATCTCCACAAGGCTCGGATGCAGCCCGTACACATCGTTCCCGTTCGCGATGGGCAGAAGCGAAGCCTGAGCCAGCGCCAACCCCTGCCGCCCTTGTTGATACAGGCTATAGTTCTGCTGCGCCGTGCTGATTGGAATCACGGTATTATGCCCATCGTTCCCACCCGCGAGAAAAATGCACACCAGCGCCTGGTAACCCGTTCCCGTGCTGGCAAGCGCGCTCATCTCGCCGAACTTCGCCATCGCTCCCGCCGTTCCCAGCGCCACAACCGACTTCAGCGAGCTCTGCAAAAATTCACGCCTGGTACGAACAGCCATTGGAAAATCCTCCTGAAGTCTTTGTGCCTTGCTACAAGGTGAAACCGCGACATTTAGTGCCAGACGTTGTAATAGTTCGAAGTAAGAATGAGGTAGCAGGCCGTCTGCACCTGCCGCAAACTACCCTGGTCCTCCGCCGAAACCGCCGTGACGATCGCCGCCTTCATCGCCGTCGGCATCGTCCCATGCGTCAGCGTGAGGTCAAGCGCATCGATCAGCGTCGAAATATTCGTGGTAAGGGGAACATAAGGCGTTAGGTCGACCGTAGTCCCCGGGCCGTTATCCTGAACCGAGTCAGCCCACTCGCTGTACATCAGCGTGCTCACCTCATTCACGCGTACCAGGGCATTATTCGGCGTGTTGATCTGGAACTCTGGTCCAAGCAGCGCAGTCCCGGGCACCATGTAGTTCGGCGCGTAATAGTTGAAGACGCTCGGCGAGCTGAACAGGTCCTGCCCCATCTCCGCCAATTCGTCCGCATAGTAGTTCTCGTCCGTCATCTGTCCGCCAAACGCCCGAACCATCCCCGCGATGAACAGCGCCGGTTCCTGCAGGTGTCCATCCGTAGGGAGATCCTTACCGCCTGCATCGTTAGCGCGAGCCTCGGGGTCCATCAGGATCGCCGTAATCACCGCCTGCATATCTCCCTTGACGCCTTTGCCGTTGTTGTTGAAAGCCGCCGAGACACGGGCAACATACGCCGGGCTTGGGTTGCTCTTCACCAGGTGCTGGATCAACTGCTTGCTCACGAACGGCGCGATGCTCGGGCTGCTAAAGATACTGTCGAGAGCGTTGTTCAGATCCTGTAGCGGCGTAACTCCCGCAGGCGAAGTAACCCCGTAAAGCAATTGCTTCGATCCAAAATCATGCTCTGGCGTGTAAGGAACCATCGGCCCATTCGACGTGATATAAGCGCCCCACTCCACCGGCGTTCCAGCCCCCGGAGCATACGTCCATCCCGTGTACACGCGCGCAAACTCGCTGATGTTCGACTGAACATAGTTCGGAATCGGAAGTCCATTGGCGTCCAGTTGCGTCGAGCCGTCCGCGTTGAGAGCGTTCGTCCCAATCGTGAACAGCTGCATCAACTCACGAGCATAGTTTTCGTTCGCCGCGCTCCCGATCGTCGGATCTGCCGCCGCGTTGTTCGCCATGTCCAGGTACTGCCCCATCGCCGGACTCAGCGTCACATCCGCCATGATCTGCCGGTAGTTCGTGAACGCATCCGCCAGCAGCATGTTCTGGAATAGGATCATGTTGCTGTTCCAGATAATCTTGTCGAGCGAAGTTACGAAGATCTGGCTCAGCGCGAAGGCCACTCTCTGACGAAGTTGATCCGAATTCATCACCGCGTTCGTCAGGAAATGGTTCGGCATCCCGTCCTGGTCCGTCGTAATGCTGCTGTAATTCGAAACCTGTGCCATCTTGAGTTGCTCGGTGATCCAGGCAGCCTCGCCGATCGTCTGCACATGAGCCGCATCCGTTGGAGTCGGACCAAACGCGCCCTGCTCCAGGAAGCGTCTCGCAGCCGAGGGCGAAGCAAGCGGATTCGCAACACCCACTGTCACCAGCAGAGGAGCCGAGGTCGCACTACCATTGCTCACCGTCAGCGAAGCCGTACCCGCTGTCCCCGAAAATCCCGAGATAGCCAAGGACGAAGCGCTCTTGTAGGTCGTGCGCAGCGCCACGCCATTGATAGATGCAACCGACGCGGACGTGAACCCCGCGCCGCCTATCGTCGTGCTAAAGATCCCGAGAGGAAGCGTTCCACCCGCAACGGAACTGACCATAAGCGAAGACGAAGGAAGAGTAACCGACGCGGAAGCCGAACCACCAGGCCCGCTCGCGGTCACCGTGATGCTCACCGAAGGCGCCGTCGCCGGAGCAGTGTAAAGCCCTGTAGAGGTAATCGTTCCCGCGCTCGCCGTCCACGAAGTAGCACCCACCGAGACAAATTGCTGTTTTCCGCCCAGCGCAAGCGAGACACTCGTCGGCAGAATCGTCTGCGTCCCCAATAGGCTCACCGTCGCCGAAGCTGAACCACCAGCCCCGGTCGCCGTAATCGTCGCGCTGCCCGATGCCGGCATCACCAGCGGAGCAACGTAGACACCGGCCAGGATCGTTCCGGCAGTCGCGGTCCACGAGGTCGCACCTGGGGAGACAAACAACTGCGTTGCTCCCAGATAAATCGAGGCACTCGTCGGGCTAATCGTCTGCGTGGACGGCAGCGTCACTTTGGCCGTAGCCGACCCACCCGCACCCGTAGCCGTAATCGTCACCATCCCCGATGAGATCGCCGTACCAGGAGCCGTGTAAAGCCCGGTCGAGGTGATAGTCCCAGCCGAGGCCGACCACGACGTCGCCCCAGCCGAGGTGAACTGCTGCGACTTACCCAGCGCGAGCGAAACCGTGACAGGCGAAATCACCTGCGTACCGACCAGTGTTACCGTCGCCGAAGCTGACCCGCCGGATCCCGTAGCCGTGACGGTCACACCCTTCGAGACAGGCATCACCGCGGGAGCCGTATAGAATCCAGCCGAAGTGATCGTACCGGCAGTCGCCTTCCACGAAGTCGCTCCAGCTGAAGTAAACTGCTGCGTCTTGCCAAGCATCACGGAAGCTGTAAGCGGTGCGACTGCTTGCGGTGCGATCAATTTCACGATCGCCGAAGCCGAGCCACCAGGCCCTTTGGCAGTAATGGTAGCGGTCCCCGAAGCGGGACGCGTCATCGAGGCGGTAAAGAGACCTTTCGCACTGATGGTCCCAGAACTGGCCGTCCAGTTCGTCGCACCGGGGGAGCTAAATTGCTGGGTCGCCCCAAGCTTCACGGACGCGCTTACCGGAGAGATCGTCTGCGGAACAACCAATGTCACCGTCGCAACAGCCGCTCCATCATTACCAGTCGCTGTGATGAGCGCTGTGTGCATCAGCGGCATCTTTGCCGGAGCTGTGTAACGTCCACCAGTGGTAATCGTCCCCACATTTGCGGTCCAGCTTGTCGCCCCGTCAGAGACGAACTGTTCCTTGCCACCCAGGGGAAGGGTGAGCACCGCTGGCGATATTGCCTGCGGCGTCTTGCTCTTGAACGCAATGGCAAGTGCCGGTCCCAACAGCGTCCCGGGATTCTTCGCCTGGAAAGCTACCGTTCCAACCGCCGCCTGCCAGCCGACCACGGTCGCTTTTGAAGAGTTGACGTAGGTAGTCTGCAGGTCAACCCCGCCCGCCATCACCACCATGCCCCGCTTGAATCCAGACCCGGTCAGGGTCATCGTATACGTCCCGATGTAGACCGGATTCGGGGAAAAGGATTGGAGCGTCGGCCCCACGCCCGCCACATTCACGTAGACGGAAGCTGACGTCTTGCGGTCTGAAGCAATAGCCGTAATCGTCACGCCGCTCGACGGAACGGCGAGCGGCGCGGTGTAGACCCCCGCCGCCGTAATCCTGCCCAGCGCCGCGGTCCCGCCCACGATCTCTGACACCTCCCAGGTGACAGCGCGGTTCGCCAGTCCGGTAACCGCCGCCGCATACTGAACCTTCTGTCCAGGAGCAACGTCCAGGTAACCCGGCGTGATCGTTACCTTCTGTGCGAGACTGAGGCCCGGCAAGCACAGGATCAGAATGGAAAGAAGTGCAACCGACGTACGCCTCAAAAACCGAACGAGCATGGAGGTCCTTTTATTGAAGACAGAAGCAGAAAAAAACAGCGGAGCAATCGGCGGATCTTGATGAATCTTCAGTGACCATGAACAAACCTGCTATACAACTTTGGCTTTTGCTAATCCCCGTAGGTGCAAGTGCCAGCGCGTCGCCTGCGAGCTACTATGTGTACTTGAAGAACCCGGAAGGCATGGGCTAAGTTCGACTTACAATAAGTTAGTGCCGCAAAAGGGCCTAAAAAGCGGATTACCTGTTGAACCAGGAAAGGATATGCCAGCGAAAACGCTTGCAGTTTGAGAAAAATGATAAAACTGCAGCCCGGAGGCTCTACAACTTCAGTGGTATTGACCGTAGTCTATCGCTTCTGTTTCAAAGTGCCAAGGTAAGTTTCAAGATGAATTTTAATTTTTAACCTAAGTAATGAGCTACTAAATTTTCAGCAATAAAAATACTCTGATTGCGGCCGAACTTGAAAAATAATTTTCGATAGATCCAAACGCACTCTCAGGCCGTAAGAGAAAAGTTAAAGTCGGCAGGTAACGTCGGCTGCTTACCGAATAACTCGAATGGCGCGAAGGAACCATTCTTTAGTAACAACCCAGTGTTCTGCATGGATCAACGCGGTAAGCTTCCATCTGTTCGCGATTACAAACGCTTTAGGCAGTGGGCCCCGATAGAGTCAGCAGACAACAGAAGGCCGCCCCTGAGACAGTTCGACCGGTTCACTGTTGCATGTGGTCTCACAAGTTTTCGATGGACGAAGCCGGAGAAGATCTTGCCGTCCCTCTTGCACCAACGTTACCCCCGTACATCAGGGGGGAAATCAGGAGCTTTCATGAAAAGCCTCAAAACCTTGCCTCTCTTTTGCGTTCTACTTCTCCCTTTCTCCCAAGTCGCAAACGCCGATCCGATCCCCGGGAGCCTCTACCCAAACGTCAAGAGCACATCCGATCAAGGTTCTCCCAACAAGCTATCCCAGCCCTTCAGCTTCGACAACGCCACCGCCAACTCCACACTCTTCCCTCTCTCGAGCGGTACGACGGAAGTTAACCATCTCCTCGCCGTCACTCTTGAAACCACCCCACCGGTCGTCGCAGGTTCTTCCCCGCACCCTCGCACCCCGCCCACCGGTACCACCGATCTCGCAGCTGAAGCCGGCTTCCAGGATCCCGCGATGCGCTCTGGCATCCCCACGCAGTCCAACGGTGGCCGCGCATTTCAGGTCGGAGCTTCCCCCGCTGCGTCGACCGGCAGCCTCGAGCCAAGCAGCCTGATCCTTCTTGGCACCGGACTCATCTGTGCCGCGGCCGTCGTGCTCCGCAGACGTCGCACCATCTAGCAAGCCGGCAAACAGGGATACCGTGCGCGAAAGCGTACGGTATCCCTTTGCCCAGTCTCGGCGAAGCTCAGCCCATCTGTGCCAGGGCTGCTCCCGCGTCTTTAGCGATCTGCGTCTTCGGCGCGAGCGACACCGCTTTCTTCAGGTGCATCGCTGCATCCGCCTTATTCCCCAGCTTCAGGTACGTCATCCCCAAGTGGTAGTTGATCGAAGCGTTCTCCGGACTCTGCTTCAGAGCGCTCTCTAGCAGATCGCGAGCGAGAGGGTATGTCCCTTTGTGGAAGTAAACCCACCCTAGCGTATCCGCGGTATTCGCCGAGTTCGGCTCCCGCCGCCGCGCCGTCTGCGCAAGCGCAAGCGCTGCATCGACGCTCTGCCCGTTCTGCACCATCAGGTAAGCCAGATTATTCGCGGCCAGTCCCTGCTCCGGATCGAGCTCGAGGCTGCGCCTGTACCAGGTCATCGCTTTCTTCTGGTCTCCAGACGCCTCTTCCAGCAACCCCGCCATCGAGGTCGCCTCCGCGTCTTTCGGATGACCGCTGATCCAGCCATCCCAGACATGAATCGCAACGTCCGGGTGTCCAAGGCCAAACTCCGCCTGCGCATACACCTGGAGGGCCTCCCTGTTCGTCGGGTCCAGCTCCATCCCCTTCTGCGCACTGGCGCTGGCATCGCTGAAATCCTTCCGCGAGAGCTGCATCGTGGCGAGTTGTACCCGGACATCGCTGCTCTCCGGGGCCTTCTTCACCTGCTCCTGAAGCCGCGCCATGGCCATCGCCGGCTGCTTCGTGTAGACATACGCCACAAGCTGCTGCAGCGCCGTCTTCGCGTTCGCATCCTTCGTCAATGCCTCTTCCAGCAGCGCCGTCCCCTCGGAGGCATGCTGCTCCCGCAACCGAAGCTGACCAAGCTCGGTAAGCGCCGACGCGTTATTCGGATTGAGCTTGATGGAGGTCTGAAAGTCCGCCTCCGCCTTCTCATACAGGTTCTGGTTCGCCTCCGCCGTCCCCCGCCACACATAAGCATCGGAGTAGCTCGGATGCAGCGCGATCGTCGTCTCCGCCACCTGCGTCAGCAGCGCGGAATCCCCTCGGCCATTTGCGATCTCTGCTAGCCCCTCCTGCGCCTCTACACTTCCAGGCTGCAATACCGCCGCCCGGCGAAAGCTTGCCTCCGCCGTCCTCACATCGCCTCCCAGCCGTGCCACCTTGCCCAGTGCAACCTGCAAGGGCGCGTTCTCTGGAAATTTCTTCGCTGCGGCCTGCAGAACTTCAAATGCTTCGCTCCCCTTCCCGGCGTGAACCAGAATGGTTGCATTCAGAATCGCGTAGTCCGGGTCATCGGCCGCAATCTTCCGTACCTGGTCCGCGATCTGCGACGCCCTGCTATAGTCGTTCTTGCTGATCAGCATCCGCGCATATGCCAGCCTGATCGCTGCGCTCTTCGCATACGACGCCGACAGCTCTTCGAACACAATCTCCGCGTGGTCGATCAGCCCGTCCTGCACGTAGTACGCGCTCAGCAGATTCGCGGCGTCATCGTTGTCCGGAAGATCCTCCACCGCTTTTCGCAGCGTCTGCTCTGCGGCAATCCGATCGCCCGCCCGTCGATACACCCCTGCCAGGCTCGCCCTCGCGTTCAGATTCTTCGGAGCAATCTTGATCGCGGAAAGGTCCTGCTCTTCCGCCCCTTTCAGGTCGCCCTTCTTCTCGAGCATCGCCGCCAGCATCATCGGCGCGTTCGGATCCTTGGGGTCAAGCTGCATAGCCGTATGCATCTCCTGCTCCGCCACCGCGGTACCTTGCGCATCTCCGCTCTCCAACATGCCAAGCTGTGTATGGAACGCCGAACGGTTCGGATCGATCGAAAGCGCATGCTCGATCTGTTCGAGAGCCTCGGCTCGCTTCCCCTGGCTTGCGGACACATCGGAGAGCAGAGCAAACGCATCCGGGTTGTTCGGCTCCACGGCCAGCACCACCCGCGCCTGATCTTCGGCCTGCTCGGGAGAGCCTGTCCCAAGCTCGAGCCGTCCAAGCTGGATTCGGGCTTCGAAGTTATTTGGATTTTCATCCACCACGATCACCAGTTCCGACTGCCCGGCTCGTGTCTCGCCCATCTTCAGGTAGGTCTTCGCAAGCTCATAGTGAGCGTCGGTGAAGTTCCGATCCACCTTGAGCGCATTCAAAAACTGGTTCGCCGCCTCGTTCAGCTTGCCGCTGTTCTCGAAACGCATCCCACTTTCCAGGTACTTCTGCTTGCGAACGTTGGGGTCGTAGTTGCATCCTGCGGCAAACGCGAGCACAAGGGATAGCGAACTCGCCAACCGTCTCCCGTACTCGCCCTTTCGGATCATCGAAACCCTTTTCTCATCTTTCCTGACCACCAGTCACCCTCTTGCTTCTACAGCGTGATTCGGACAGCCGGTGAATGGAGCGACCTCATCTCCGACAGAACTCCAGATGCGCCGCTCTCGCGGCAGGATGTGCAACCATCGCCAAGCTGATACAGGAAACACCGCCGCGACCAGGGAGCGGATCATAGCGGCTCAAATACCCGGAGGGGCCGCATTCACAAAACACCGAATTCAGCCGATAGATCATGTACGTCGTAGTGGGCAAGCTCATTCGTCACGTCGCAAAGCGTAACAAGAAATTTCACAATCCGAAGCAGGGCGTGCCCCTATCGTAAATCGCTCCACCGTCGGCTGCGAACAATTTATCGAGGAGCTTCTTGAACGCCGTATACTTCGATTCTATCCTTCGCCTACCCATATCCTCTTGGGCAGTCCTTCTGCCCAGTTTTGGGACTAACTGCTTTTCGATGCAGTACAGTACAACTTCTGGGCAATGGTCGCGTGCGCTCAATCGGCGTAACCCTGTAAAGGTATCCTCTGGCCCTGTTTCTCAATCGCAGTGATTCTGCCTAACTCACTCTTGGAGCTTCCCGGCGAGCGCTTCCCAAAAGGACACGCGAGCCAGAGTTCAAAACTTATGAGCCTCGTCTTTCGATCCATCTCAGCCAGTCTGCTCTCGCTCTCCACCCTGTGTCTCGCCCAGCAGAGTATGACTAAGCCCGCCCTCGTCGCAAAGCCTGGCTCCCGCTCCGCCACGGATAGCTCAGAGGCTCCCACGGTATCTCTCAAGGCCCCCGTCCCAGCCGGCTATCTCATTGGCCCGGACGATGTCCTCGGCATCACCGTTTGGAAGGAGCCCAGCCTCTCCGGCAATGTCCCCGTCCGTCCCGATGGCATGATCTCTATCTCTCTCATCGGAGATGTTCCCGCCGCCGGGCTCACCCCCATGGCGCTCGGAGCCGACCTCGCCGACCGTCTCAAAAAATTCATCAACGATCCCAACGTCACCATCACCGTCGCCACCGTCAACAGCAAGCACATCTATCTGCTGGGTGAAGTCCAGCACGTTGGCAGCATTCCCCTCACCCCCGGCCTAACGCCCCTGCAGGCGATCTCGGCCTCCGGAGGCCTCACCCCCTTCGCCAACACGAAGCATCTCTACATCCTTCGCGGCGAGCAGGGCAAACAGGAAAAGATACCTTTCAACTACAAGAAAGCCCTCAAGGACGGCGATCAGCAGGGTCTCACCCTCTCTCCTGGGGACACCATCGTGGTCCCATGATGACTCTCGATCGCCGTCGGACACTCGTGCTTTCCCTCCTGATCGCATCCGTTGCGATCAAGGCCCACGGTCAGGCTGAGCCCACAGCCACCGCGGACGCTCTCTATCCCGGCTTCCAGCTTCCCGATCTTGAAGGAAGCCTTCACTTCGCCTTGAGCGCCTCGCAGCGCGTCAGCACCAACTACAACGGAACCGGCCAGACCGTCGGCTCGACCTCCATCGCTGGCGATCTCGGCTATCTCTCCCGGAGCGAGGTCCACCCCTTCAGCATGATCTACTCCGGCGGGTATCTCGGAAACACGGGAGACGCCACCGGCCAGCCCTCCTCCGTCTTTCAGAATCTCGCCCTCTCGCAGGTCTTCCAGACCAGGCAATTTCACTTCATCGTCGCGGACGCCGTCAGCTACCTGCCGACCGCGCCCACCACCGGCCTGTCTGGCATCCCGGGTATAGGCGATCTTGGCATCACCGCCGTTCAGGTCGGACCCGTCTCCGGTCAAGGCATCCTGACCAGCTACGCGCCGCGCGTCAATAACAACGCGTCCGCGACCGTCCAGCGCAACCTCACAGGAAGCACCACGGTCGAGGGGTCGGGCTCGTTCCTGATTCAGAGGTTTGTCGAAGGCCAGGACGCCAACGGGATCGACAACAACCAGTCCACCGGGATTGGCGGAGTCACCCATCGCATCGACGCGCGCAACACCATCAGCGCAAACTACACCTACTCCCGCTTCACCTATCCAAGCGTCTCCTTTTCGTTCACTTCGCAGAGCGCAAACCTCGAGTACATCCGCCAGGTGAACCGCAGGATTCTGGTCGACGTAACCCTCGGCCCGCAGAGGACCGCCGGCTCCGCGGGCATTACCTCCAGCCTCAGTCTCGCCGTTCAGGCCAACGCCACCTATACCGGCGAGCTCTCGACCCTCGGCCTGGTTTTCTCCCGCGGCACCAACTCGGGCTCGGGCGTCGTGCAGGGCGCTCAGATCAACAATCTCTCCGCGAATGTCACAAGAAAGCTCGGGCGTGACTGGAATGCCGCCGCCCTCATCGGCTACACGCACACCGCAAGTCTTCCCGGACTATCCGCGCAGCCACTTTTGACCGATATAGAGGTGGCGTCGTTTCAGGCCAACAGGAAAATCGGCAACTACCTCTCGGCCTTTGTCAGCTACTCGCTACAAAACCAGTCGGCCCAGGGATTTGCCACCGTGGTCAATGTTCAGAACGGCATATCCCACATCGTCGGCGTGGGTCTCACGTACTCGCCCTCGCTGATTCATCTGGGCCATCAATAAGGAGCCATATGCTTGGCCATCGCAAACTCGTCGTCGAAGACTATCTCGACATCCTCAAGCGGCGCCGTTGGATCATCGCGATCCCCGTCATCATCCTGCCCATCCTCGCGGTAGCAGTCACCTTCAAGATCGCCCCCCGCTTCGTCTCGCAGACCCTCGTCATCATCGAGGAGCAGAAGGTGCCCGACGAGTACGTCAAGTCCGTCATCTCCGAAAACCTCGACGGCCGTCTCGCCTCCATGAAGGAGCAGATCCTCAGCCGTTCGCGCATTCAGCCCGTTATCGAGCGCTACAACCTCTATCCGTCCAAGCGCGCCAACATGGACGACCGCATCGATCTCGCTCGCAAGAACATCACCATCAAGCCCATTCACTCCGAGATCGCCCACGCCGGCGGCCTTCCCGGATTCTTCATCACCTTCACCGCGAACGATGCCCACACCGCCCAGCTCGTCTGCGCCGACATCACCTCGCTCTTCCTCTCCGAAAATCTCCGCGCCCGCGAAGAATCCTCCCAGGGAACCACCGACTTCCTCAAGGGACAGCTCGACGACGCCAAGCGCAGTCTCGACGAGCAGGACGCCAAGCTCGCCAACTTCCAGCGCCAGTACATTGGCAAGCTTCCCGGACAGGAAGCTCCCAATCTCAACATGCTCACCAGCCTGAATACGCAGCTCGAAGCCGCCACCCAGGCCCTCGCCCGCATGGAGCAGGACAAGACCTATCAGGAATCCATGCTCTCGCAGATCGCTCAGAGCGCCCCCGCCGGCGCCTCCCCCACGCAGGCCGCGACCCCCCAGGCCCAGGAGACCGAGCTTCTTGCTCTCCAGTCGCAGGAAGCGGAGCTCCTCGCGCACTATACCCCGGAGCACCCTGACGTCATCGCCGTCCGCCACAAGATCGCTGATATCCGCCGCTCCATGGAACGCGCCTCGCAGGCGCCCGTCTCGGCGGGCGGCGTGTCCGCACCAAGCCGCTACGACCCCTTGCCCGTCCAGCAGCTCCGCGCCCAGATCCACTCCGCCGACATCGGTATTCAGGCCAAGCGCCGCGAGCAGCAGCAGATCGAAAGCCAGGTCCACACCTACCAGGACCGCATCCAGTCCAGCCCTCTCGTGGAAGAGCAGTACAAGCAACTCACGCGCGACTACGACACCGCGCAGAAATTCTACGACGATCTCCTCACGAAGATGAACCACTCCAAGATGGCGACCGACCTCGAGAAGCGTCAGCAGGGCGAACAGTTCCGCGTCATGGACGAGCCCAACCTCCCCGAAGCCCCCACCTTCCCGAAGAAGTGGATTTTCGGCCTCGGCGGCCTCTTCGGCGGCCTGCTCTTCGGCCTCGCGATCACCGCCTTCCTCGAATACAAGGACACGTCGATCCGCTCGGAGCGTGATATCTGGGCCTTCACCAAGCTCCCCACCCTCGCCGTCATCGAGTACTCCGGAGAGATTCAGACGGAGAACACCAGGGTGAATAGTCAGATAATCGAACGCCCCGACCGCACGATCGAACGGCTCCCACCCGCGAAGGAAACCCTCATCAAGGCACACTACTAGCATGTACAAAACTTTCTTTGATCTCAAAGCGAATCCGTTTGGCAGCAGCCCCGACCCCCGTTTTCTTTACGTCATGCCGCACGTCCGCGAAGCTCTGGCAGGGCTCGAGTACGGGATCTCCGCCCGCAAGGGCTTCATCGTCCTCGTGGGGGAAGTGGGCACCGGAAAGACCACGCTCCTGCGCAGCGCTATCGACAGCTTCGACGGCAATCGCGTCTTTGTGTCCTTTATCTTCAACCCGCGTCTCGATGCCCTCGATCTCCTGGAACTCATCCTCACTGACTTCGGCATCAAGCCGGAAGCCCGCACCAAGTCCGGCATGCTTCTCCAGCTCAATCGCTTCGTACTCGACTGCTTCCGCCGCGACGAGACCTGCGTCATCGTCATCGATGAAGCCCAGAACCTCTCCGCCGATCTCCTCGAGGAGGTCCGCCTCCTTACCAACCTCGAGACCGCCACCGAGAAGCTCCTCCAGATCATCCTATGCGGACAGCCCGAACTCGAAGACAAGCTTCGCCAGCCCAATCTTCGTCAGCTTCGCCAGCGCATTGCGCTCTGGTGCCGCACCCAGGCGCTCACCGCCGAGCAGACCGCCGCCTACATCACCGGCCGGCTCGCCATCGCCGGGAGCTCCACGCAAATCTTCTCCCCGGAAGCCGTGGCCGCCATCCACCGCATCAGCCGTGGCATCCCTCGCATCGTCAACCTTCTCTGCGAGCACTCGCTCATCCTCGCGTACGTCGAGCAGCTTCGCGTCATCCCCGCCGGCATCATCAACGCCGTCTCGCGCGATCTCGATCTGGAAACGCAGCCGATCCGGGCTTCGTCCTCATCTCTGCTCAACACCGAAGTCAGCATGAAGAGCGATACGACCGAGAAGACCGACAAAACTGACGTTCTTCAAGAAGACTTCACTACAAGCGAGACTCTACCGGGCGGGCTGGAATCATGAGCAAGATATACGAAGCGCTTCTCCGCGCCGAACAGGACCGAGTTGCACTCAGCGAGACAACCGACTCGCCGGCACTCCTCTTCGAGCCTCTGCCACTGGAGGCCCGAAACACACAACCCCGGAGCACGGAACCCCAACGCTCGGCGTCGCGTTTTGCCTCCGATCTCTCCCCGGCACCGACCGCGATCCGCAAGTCCGATCCCGTCGCCGTACTCACCAAGGTCCGCACCTACACCTGGGATCCATCCTTTAAACAGCTTCCCTCGCTCGAACCCCGCGGCAGCTCCGTCGAGCAGTTCCGCAGCCTCCGCTCGCGGATGCAGGAGTTCCGCGAGAACCACACCCTCAAATCCATCCTCATCAGCAGTGGCCATCCCCAGGAAGGCAAGAGCTTCGTCGCCGCCAACCTCGCCATCTCATTCGCCCGTCATAAGGCAAGCCGCGTCCTGCTCATCGACGGCGACATGCGCCGCCCCTCTCTCCACAAGCTCCTCGGCGCACCCTGCGATCCGGGTCTAAGTGAATTCCTCTCCGGCAAAGCCGATATGCAGGAGGTCATGCAGCGAGGAAGAGTTCCCGGCTCCGGAAATCAGGTGACGTCCGGTCTCGCCTCCCTCACCTTCATAGCAGGAGGCATGGGCGGAGACAAGGCTGCCGACCTCTCCGGCAATCACCGCTTCGACGACCTCATCACCGCCGCCAGGGACCATTTCGACTGGATCATCGTCGATTCCTCCCCCGTCAATCTCGTCTCCGACGGAGTCAACCTCGCCCGCGCCTGCGATGGCGTCCTCCTCGTCGCACGCGGCGGCGTCACCAAATTCGAAGCAGCACAGCGTGCCCTGAACGAGCTCAAGGCCTCCAACGTTCTCGGTTTCGTCCTCAACGCGGTAGAGGATTCCCCTGAGAGGAGTGGCTACTATGGCTACGACAGTCCCACCGAAGAATAGAGCGGAGCACGTCACCCCATGATCCGCTTCCTGAACGTCTACTATCCCACGCGTACTGTCATGCTGTTTTTCTTTGAAGCATTAATTGTGAGCAGTTGCTTCCTCATTGCCACGATCTTCCTTCTTGGTCCGGACGCATACCTCACCCTCGCCTACGAGCAGGGTGCCCTCAAGATCACCGGCGTGACCATCCTCTCGGTCATGCTCTCTTACTACTTCGATCTCTACGAGCCGCAGATCGTCTCCGTTCCGCTCGAAATCTACTTCCGCATCCTGCTCGTTCTCGGCTTTGACTGCTTCGTGCTCTCGGCGTTGATCTTCTTCTATCCCGAAGCTGCAATGCCGCAGCACGTCTATCTCATAGGTTTCACGCTGCTCACGCCCGCCCTCATCGTCTGGCGCAAGGCCTACTCCTGGCTGGTCAGCCGCCGCCGCTTCTGCGAGCGCGTCTACGTCCTCGGGGCCGGCGAATACGCCAAAACCCTCGTTGCCTCGCTTCAGTCCCGTCCCGACGTCGGCATGGAGATCGTCGACTGGCAGGACGTCCAGCTCGAACAGTCGGAGCGCAAACAGCACTGGATTAACGCCCTCGAACGCATCTCCGAGATGAAGCCCCCCGTCAATCGCATCATCGTGGCCATGGAGCATCATCGCGGCGAACTCCCAGTCCAGGAACTCCTCAATCTCCGCTTCCAGGGCATCGTCGTTGAGGAAGTCGGAGCCCTCCGCGAGCGCCTCTCCGGCAAGATCCAGCTCGACGGCCTGCGCCCCAGCGACTTCCTCTACGCCAGCGGCTTCCGCATGCGCCCCTCGCAGCAGTTCACCCGGCAGATCGCCTCCATCCTCGCCGCCGCTACCGGACTCCTGCTCTTCTCGCCCTTCTTTCCCCTCGTTATGCTCGCCGTGCGCATGACTTCCAAGGGTCCCATCTTCTTCAAGCAGACACGCGTCGGAGCCGGCGGACGCCTCTTCAAGGTCGTCAAATTCCGAACCATGCGCACCGACGCCGAAGCCGCGGGCGCAAAGTGGGCTACCAAGGACGATCCACGCGTCACCCCCATCGGTCGTTTCATGCGCAAGACCCGCATCGACGAAGTCCCGCAGCTCTGGAACATCCTCCGTGGCGACATGAGCTTCGTCGGCCCGCGCCCCGAGCGTCCCGAGTTCGTCCCCATGCTCTCGGAGAACCTGCCCTTCTACTACCTCCGCCACCTCATCCGTCCCGGCCTCACCGGATGGGCGCAGGTTCGCTACGGCTACGGAGCCACGATGGCCGAAACCCGCGAGAAGCTCGAGTACGACCTCTACTACATCAAGCACCAGTCCCTCGGCCTCGACCTCATCGTCATGTTCGAGACCATCAAGACCATCGTCCGCCGTCGAGGCGCGCAATGAAATCGATCTTCTGGATCTCGCTCGCCGTGGTGCTTTACACCTACGCGGGCTATCCAATCTTGATCGCCGCACTCGCGCGCCTCTACCCGCGCCCATGGCTCCGCGCCCGCTGGCCCGCCAACACCCAGCCACCCATCAGCATCATCATGGCCGTGCACAACGGGGCCGCCATGCTCCCCGCCAAGATCGACCATCTCCTCGCACTCGATCCCACCCTCGTCCGCGAACTCATCGTCGTCTCCGACGGTTCAACCGACGCCACCCCTAACATCTTGCGCAACGCAGCATCCCCACGCATGATCCCCATCGTGCTTGACCAGCACGCCGGCAAAGCAGAAGCAGTCAACCAGGGCATCGCCGCCGCCCAGGGAGACATCCTCCTCTTCGTCGACATCCGCCCCCGCATCGCCCCCGGAGCCCTCACCGAACTCCTTTCCAACTTCGCCGACCCAACCGTCGGCTGTGTAGCGGGCGAATTAGTCCTCGACACCGTAGGCCACGACGCCACCGCCGCCGCCGTCAGCGGCCTCTACTGGCGCTACGAGCAGGGCATCCGAAACTGTGAAGCCGAGTTCGACTCACCCGTCGGCGTCTACGGAGGCTTCTACGCCGTGCGCCGCACTCTCGCCACCCGCGCGCCAAAGGGCATCATCCTCGACGACATGTTCCAGCCCCTCTCCGTCATCGGCCAGGGCTACCGCAGCGTCCTCGACCGTACCGCCATCGTCGTCGACCGCTGGCCCGCCAAAGCCGCCGGAGAGTTCGATCGCAAGGTCCGCACCCTTGCCGGAAACTTCCAGCTCATCGGCCTCGCCCCCTGGATCCTGACCCCGCGCAACCGCGTCCTCTTGCAACTCGTCTCGCATAAGCTTCTGCGCCTCGTCGTTCCCTACCTCTTCCTTCTCCTGATCATGTCGTCGGCGTTCCTCGGCCTCCACTCGATCCCATTCGCGACCTTCGCCATCGCACAGACCGCCTTCTGGCTCATGGCAGCCGCCGCCCTCAAGATCCGCATCCCGATCCTTCACCGGATTGCCTCACCCGCCAGCGCACTCCTTGTCCTCAACGCCGCCGCAGTCGCCGGTCTCTATACATACCTGTTCACCCGCGGCCCGCTCTGGAAGATCTGGCTACCCACTCTAGTCCCTGCGGACAACCATCTCTTCTCACAGAAACACACGCAGTCTTGAAGCAAGTTCGCCCAGAAGCCGGGTGCCCCATTTTCGCGGACAGCATCACCGTCCGCTAAGGTGGGCAACCCATACCGTCCAATCACCAAGCCTTAGCAGTCCTAACTCGTACCCGAACCCCCGGCTCAAACCGGCAGCTCATACTCCCCCCGGTAAATCGCCATGTACGCCGCATCCATGCGCTCCAGCGTAAACTCGGCCCGATACGTCTCTACCGCGCGCCTCGCGAACTCCGCCCTCAGCGCCTGGCCCTCGGCCAGGCGCACGATCGCCTCCGACATCGCCACCGAATCGCCCACCGGCGTAAGCAGCCCGCTCTTCGACAGCCCGAGCACCTCCGCCATCCCACCCACATCCGTCAGCACCGCCGGAATTCCGAGGCTCATCGCCTGCAGCAACGACATCGGCAGACCCTCCGACACCGACGACATCGCAAACACATCCGCCGCCGAGAAGAACCGGTCCGTATCCATCCGTTGCCCCCAGAACCGCACCCTGTCCGCAACGCCCAGCGCGGTCGCCAGCGCCTCCAGATCCTTCCGCACCGGACCATCCCCAACGATCCAGGCCTGCAGCTCCGGCACCTTCACCGACGCCAGCGCCACGGCCCGCAGCAGCGTCCCCAGGTCCTTCACCGCCGCGAGCCTTCCCACGAACACCAGCGTCAGCCCGCGCTTCACGAACTCATCGCCAAGCGGAGCAAGGTCCACCCGCTCGATCGCCGAAGACCCGTTGTATACCCGGACGATCTTCTCCTTCTGCGCCAGCGGACCCCCGCGCAGGTTCTCGCACGTGATCTCGCAGATTCCGGTAATCACATCGCACGATCGTGCGATGAGGTTGTACTTCACCTCACCCGCAACGTCATACGGCGGAGCCACCAGGCTATGACGCGTCGAGATCACACACCTCACTCCAGCGAGCCTCGCGCTCAGCGCCCCCTGCAACGTGGCGGCGGAATTATGACAGTGCACCACGTCTGGTCTCAAAGCCGCAAACTGCCGATAGTACCGGAGCATCGTTCGTGCAGGAGGAGCTTCCCCCGGAACATAGATCTCGAACCCCTCGTCTCGCAGCCCTTCACCCACCGAGCCGAGCTTCGAGTACGCAAAGACAGAAACATCGTGCCCATTCGCCCGCTGCATGCGGCAAAGCTGCGCCACCAGCACCTCGGCTCCACCCAGCTCCATGCTGTAGATGACATGAATGATCTTCATACGTTGGAACAAGCACCCCGCATCAGCCTACTGCAATTGCCGTCGCCGTTGTCTGTTCTTGACCTCCGCTCGAAGCCGAGCAAACGAATAGGACCCAAGTGAAGTATCCAAAGAACGCAAACCTCTGGCTACCGGCGTACCTCAGGCACCGCGCAACCGCGCGGAATCGACGGCCCGCGAAGCGCCTCTGGGTTGCCCTCACCGACCACTACGAGCCCCTTGGCGGCCCATCCTCCGTCGAAATCGGCACCGCCCGCGTAGCCGCCTGGCAGAACCTCTGGCCCCTCATCGCCAACAACGCCCCGAAAGACGCCAACGGCCGCCCCCCCTGCTTCACCTTCTTCTACCCCCAGGAGGAGTACCACGAGGGCATCGTCGAATCCCTCGCCGAACTCTCCCGCGCCGGGATCACCGACCTCGAAGTCCACATCCACCACAATCACGACACCGTCGACACCTTCCGCGAGAAGATGACCCTCTTCCTCGATCAACTTCGCAACAACCACGGCCTCCTGCACGATCACGACGGCAAACGAGTCTTCGGCTTCATCCACGGCAATTGGGCACTCGACAACTCCCGCCCCGACGGCCTCTGGTGCGGCGTCAAAGGCGAGCTCCAGGCCCTCCGCGACCTCGGCTGCTACGCCGACTTCACCATGCCCTCCATCCCCTCGCCCACGCAGTCCCGCATCCTCAACCAGGTCTACTGGACCACTGGCGATCCCGAAAAGCCCCGTGGCTTCGACCAGGGTATCGAGGCCACCATTGGCGGCGGGCGCCGCGGCGACCTCCTCATGATCACAGGCCCCCTCGGCATCCGCTTCAAAGACCGCCTCACGCCCCGCCTTGAGACCGGCGAGCTCGCCTGCTACGAC
This sequence comes from Granulicella sibirica, assembly GCF_004115155.1. Lineage (NCBI taxonomy): Bacteria > Pseudomonadati > Acidobacteriota > Terriglobia > Terriglobales > Acidobacteriaceae > Granulicella > Granulicella sibirica. The sequence goes on along the minus strand of NZ_RDSM01000003.1, from coordinate 143,465 downwards.
CCGCCCACCCGCAACCGCGTCCTCCAGTGGCTCGACCTTGCCCCTCGCGTCGGCGATGATATCTTTCTCAAGCTCTACGGACACAGCGCCCGCGAAGACAACGCCGCCGTCCTACTCGGCACCGGCAATAACCCCGGCACCCTCGCCCCGATGTTCCAGTGGATCCACGAAATCACCCGCGAGCAAGGCATCGAACTCCACTGGGCCAGCGCCTACGAGATGTTCCGCGCCGTCGACAACCTCATCCACGCCAGGACGGGTGCAGCATGAGAGTCCTCCTCATCACCTACTCTTTCCCTCCCGCAGCCGGCGTCGGCGTCCTGCGCGCCCTCTCGCTCGCCAAGTATCTCCCCGCAAACGGCATTCAGGTCGACGTCCTCACCGCCCGCAACGCTGCCGCCGTAGGCCACGACCCGAAGCTCCTCACTCAGCTCGATCCCGACATCTATATCCATCGCACCTGGGCTCTCGACCTGCCCTTCGCTTTACGCAAGGCCATCAAGAAAGCCGTCAACCGCCGCTCGGCAAACACAAAAGCCGCCGCACCCTCTCTCCCGAAGAAAATAGCGAAACCCAACCCCATCAAAGCCCTCATCGGCAACCTGCTCCTGCCTGACCCCCAGATCGGCTGGCTCCCCTTCGCCTTCCCCGCCGCCCGCCGCATCATCCGCTCGCGCAAGATCGACCTCGTCCTCATCACCGTCCCGCCGTTCTCGAGCGCCACCCTCGTCACCCGTCTCCGCCACTCCTTCCCGGACCTCCCCATCGTCCTCGACTTCCGTGACGAGTGGCTCACCACCACCATCGACCTCGTCAGCTTCAACAACAACGCCCGCGCCCGCGCCGTCGCCCACAAGGCCGAGTCTGAAGCCATTCGCGACGCCTCCGCCATCGTCTGTGTCACCCACGCCGCCGTAGCCGAGGTCAAAAAGCGCTACCCCTCCGAGCCCTCCTGCAAATTCCACTGCATTCCCAACGGCTACGACACCCCACCCCCCACCGCCAAAGCCCCCACCATCCCTCAGCACTCCACCGTCCTCACCTACATCGGCACCGTCTACAACTCCACCGACCCCACCCCCGTCGTCGAAGCCATCCTCGCCCTGCCCCCCGATCAGCGCGAGCGCCTCAAGCTCCGCTTCATCGGCTACATCGAAACCCCTGCTTTCCGCGAAACCCTCCTCCGCCTCGGCCCCCAGGTCGAGCTTCTCGGCTTCATGCCCCAGGCCGAAGCCCTCCGGCACATCCAGACCACCACCTACCTCCTCCTCATCACCCACGACCCCATCAACGTCGCCGCCAAGCTCTTCGACTACCTCGGCTCTGCCCGTCCCATCCTCGCCGCTGTCCACCCCACCGGAGACGTCCGCCGCATTCTCGACGACACCGGCGCCGGCTGGTCCGCGCCCGTCAATGACCCCTGCGCCCTCGGCACACTCTTCACCGAAGCTATCGCCCGAACCCAAAATCTAGCGAAGGCCTACCACCCCGATCTCGCAAAGATTGCCGCCTATCACCGGGCCCCGTTGGCTGGCCAATACGCAACCCTTCTTCGCTCTCTCAGAAAGCTCGGCGCATGAAAGTCGCTGTAGTCACCGACTACTTTCCCACCTCGCTGAATCCCTGGGCCGGCCACTCCGCGTACCAGACCCTCCGCCTCCTCGCAAAACAGTGCGACCTCCACGTCTTCTGTTCTGACCCCCAGTACCCATTCTTCCTCACCCCTGCCGCACGCCGCGGCAAGCATATCGACCACACCTGGCGTCCACCCGACGTCCCCGTCACCTACGTCACCTACCCCCTGATCCCGGTCGTCTCTCGGCCTCTCAACGGCCTAGCCATCGCCCACTACCTCACCCCGGATGTCCGCGCCTTCCAGCCCGACCTCATCCTCAGCTACGTCATCTATCCCGACGGCTACGCCGCCGTCCGAATCGGCCGCACCCTCAACGTCCCCGTCGTCCTCACCGCCATCGGCTCCGACCTCAACCGCATCCCCGGCCGCTTGGTCGCCCGCCACGTCGGCACCGCTCTTCGCAAGGCCAACTTCGTCCTCACCGTCAGCCACGACCTCTGCAACACTGCTCGTCGCCTCGGCGCAAGCCCAGCCCGCTCCAAAGCCGAGCTCAACGGCTGCGACACCGCCGTCTTCTACCCACGCGGCCGCGCCGAAGCCCGCGCCTCTCTGGGCCTCCCACCCCACCAGGACTTCCTTGTATACGTAGGCCGTCTCGACGTCCGCAAAGGCCTTGTAGAACTCGTCGAAGCCATGTCCCAGCTCCGAGCCACCCGCCCGGACACCCACTGCTATCTCGTCGGCGACGGCCCCGACAAGCCCATCCTCGAGCAGGCCGTAGCCCGCCTGAATCTAAGCGAGACCGTCACCTTCATCCCCGCCTGCCTCTCCCCCCGGATAGCCGTCTGGATGGCCGCCTCGAACCTCGTGACTCTCCCCAGCTACAACGAAGGCTGCCCCAACGTCGTCATCGAAGCCATGGCCTCCGGCCGCCCCGTAGTCGCCACCCGCGTAGGCGGCATCCCCGAGCTCATGGATGACGAAGCCGGCCGCCTGGTCCCCCCCAAAAATCCCAAAGCCCTCGCCGAAGCCCTCGACGTCGTTCTATCCAAAACCTGGAACGCGGAAGCCATCTCCAGACGCCACGGCCGAAGCTGGCAGGAAGTCGCGACAAACGTCTACCAGACCCTCGAACAAACCCTGGCCAACCGCTAACCCCCCATGCCTTAGCGGTTGCCCTCGCCTTGCTTTCTAGGTGTCATTCCCGAAGGGAATCTGCGTCTGCCGTTGCCGTTTTTCGTCTCACCCACCACGGCAAGGGGCCCCACCTTCGCCGACAGCCTCATCGTCGGCGAAGGTGGGAGACCTACACTGCCAAACCGGGTCGTTGCCCGTTCTGCGTCGTCATCGTGAGCAACACAAAGAACCGTTGTATTCCAGCCGAAGGAGCCAAAGAAGGCCCTTAAGCCCCTTGGTACCACTCGATCGTCTTCTCCAGACCACTCCGGAAATCCTTCTTCACCCCATACCCAAACACCGTCTGCGCACACGTAATATCCGCCAGTGAGTGCCGAATATCCCCATCCCGCTCCGGCATAAAGGTCACGCCGCCCTCATACCCCACAATCCGCTTGATCTCTTCATAAGCCTCAAGCAGCGTCGTCCGAACCCCGGTAGCCACATTGAATACCTTGCCCGACACAGGAGCCGAAGTTGTCGCCGCCAGCATATTCGCATGCACGACGTTGTCGATATAAACAAAGTCCCGGCTGGTTGATCCATCCCCGAAAATCGTCGGAGTCTCCCCCTTCGTCATCATCGAGATAAACCGGGCAAGCACGCCCGAGTACTGCGACGTAGGATCCTGCTTCGGCCCAAACACGTTGAAGTACCGCAGCGACACCGTCTCCAGTCCATACACACGCGCATAGCTCTGCAGGTAATACTCCCCCGCAACCTTCTGCACCGCATAAGGCGAGATCGGCCCCGGCAGCATCCCTTCATGCTTCGGAAGCTCCGGCGAGTCGCCATAAGCAGCCGAAGAAGCCGCATATAGCAACCTCTTCACGCCCGCCTTCCGCGCCGCTTCGAGCATCGTCAGCGTCCCATTCACATTCGGCCCATTCGTTCCCACCGGGTCATTCACCGACATCGGCACGGAAGGAATCGCCGCCTCATGAAACACGTAATCCACGCCAACACACGCATCGTTCATCGCCGCGGCGTCCTGCACATCCGCCTCGCGAAAATCGACGCTCCCCCGGATCCCCTCAAGGTTCTCCATCTTGCCCGAACTCATGTTATCGACGCCAACAACCGTTGCGCCCTCAGCCAGCACGCCCCGAGCAATGCTCGACCCGATAAAACCAGCGATTCCAGTAATCAGTACCTTAGCCATTGCTCTCCGTTGCTGCATTCAAGTCGAGCGTCATCGCCGACGGGATAGTCATCTGCCCCAGCCTATCCCGTCCCCCCGCTTTCGTTGATCCCCAATCGGTTGTAGCCAGCCTCAAGCAGCCGTAGCCGCAGCTCTTGCCGTTGCCTCTCTGGTTCTCATTCCCGAAGGGAATCTGCGTCTGCCATCGCCTTCCTCTAGCACCTCATCGGCGCATTCACTCCATCCTTCATCCCCCGCAAACGGCAAAGGGTATCGGTGCCCAAATTCACACTTGACATTCAGAAACAATCCACTACCATATGGTTGTGGATCGATTGAATACAACCTTTGCCGCACTGTCTGACCCAACCCGGCGGGCCATGATCGAACGGCTCTCCCACGGTCCTGCCTCGGTGCACGGATTGACGGAACCGTTTGCCCTCTCGCAGCAGATGATTTCAAAACACATCGCCTACCTGGTGCGGGCTCGGATTGTGATCAAGACAAAGCGTGGACGGGAAAGTGTCTGCACGCTCAGGCCAGAGGCAATTAAGACAGTCAGCGATTGGGCCTTCAACTATCGCCGATTCTGGGAAGAGAGCTTCGACAAGCTGGATGCGGTCATAAATCAAATGAAAAAAGAGGAGCTTCAAGATGACGAAAAACACGGTTAACGAAGTCGAGCGGATGGTGATCACGAGAGTGTTCGATGCCCCACGCGAACTGGTTTGGAAGGCGTGGACAGACCCGAAATACGTGATGCAGTGGTGGGGGCCGAAGGGCTTCACCTCGCCCGTATGCAAAATAGACTTTCGCGTAGGAGGCAAATTCCTCTGCTCCATGAGATCGCCGGATGGTCAGGAGTTCTGGAATGCCGGGGAATATCACGAAATCATCCCGCACGAGAAGATCGTCTCCTCCATGTACTTTGCCGACTCGCAGGGAAACAAGGTTGAGCCTGAAGAGTTAGGAATAGAACATGAGGCCATAGACGGCGCGTACGACGTAACTCTCTTCGAGGATCTTGGAAACGGCCAGACCAAGCTCACCTTCATCGGCAACGAACCCATGGAAAGCGCGAAGAATAGCGGGCAGGTCGAGGGCTGGAACCAAATACTCGACAAATTCGCTACGATCGTTCAAGGCTTGGCGCAATCGAAGTAAGAAGGTCGAGCCTTACAACGTTATGCGTGAAACACAGCGAAGGCCGGCGGCGGAGGCTCGGTTCGAACGGGCCTCCGCCGCCGGGCCGAAAACTACACCGTCCGGGACATCCTAGTTCAACCCGGTTGCTTTGACCTCCGCGCTCCCGCTGTCGTCTCCAAGTGCCACCGCAACGCCAATAGGACTCGCCGAACTCCCGAAGAATCCTCCCGATCCAACCGCCGTCAGCTTATACGCCGGTGTGCCGCACGTTGTCTGAGCGCCGGGTTGAGGAGCCGCGGACGCAAGGAACAGTAAGAGTCGAACCCCATTCACCGTACCCGAGAAGCTGTACCCGAGGGCGTTCTTCACCAGCCCCCCAGCCGGGATCGTCATGGTCGTGGCCCCGATCGTAAGGTTGAGTGGCCTTGTCTCTGCCTGGATCGGCGTGGAAGTGCCCACGGCAAACGTTGACTCCAGCGCAAACCCCGGAGTCTTGTCAGCAGCCGACTCTAGTTGCACCTTGGAAAGGAAGCTGCAGAACGGCTCTCCCAGGTTGAACTCGGAAACGAACAATGCGAGGTTCGGGTTATGGGCAGCTTGGATGGGATCGGACGTCAATGGGTAGTTGCCACGGACAGTTCCGGCAATCGCCACATCTCCCTTGCCATCGATTGCGACGAAATCGGCTAAGCTGTCACCAACGGCACCGAGAAAGGTGGAGTACGTAAGATTGGCGCCCGAAGGGTCGAGCTTCGTCAGGAACACATCTTGGCTATAGGCGGGCGGAGCGGCCACAAACACCGTCTGCGCGGCATCCGGTGTGACCGGAAACTGGGGGTCGTTCGTGCCTCCGGTAACATAAGCATTCCCCGCCGCATCCACTGCGATGCTCATACTCGTAGACGCTTGGGAAAGTTGGGCAAACTTGTCGCCTGACGTTTTTCCTAGCAAGGTGACGTAATCGAGGGCCGTCCCCGTGGTGTTCATCTTGATCACGAAAACGTTCTGAGGCGCGCCTTTCACCGTGTCGATGCCCGCCAGGTAAGCATTCCCGAAAGGATCCACCGCCAGGCCACTCGGAATATAGTTGCCCAACAGCGTGTAGTACACCAGCTTGGATCCGCTCGAATTCAGCTTCTCAAGGTAAAGATCCCCGGTATTCGAAAAAGCCCCCGGTGAGATAGGAAACTGTATACGACCGGCTCCAAGATTACTCCCATAAATATATGCGTTGTCCAGGGAGTCGAGAGCTAGCCCTTGCGCAATTACGTTATTGGCTCCAAGAAACGTGGAATAGACGAGACCTGAGCCGGCCGGGTTCAACTTCGTAAGAAAGCAGACTTCCAGGTACTGCTGCGGACTCCCAATCGGCCCAGTGAGGGGAGGGTGCGGCTCATACGCTCCAGCGGTCGTCGGAAAGTCGAACGAGCCCGTCAGCCCGAGCACGTACGCATTATCCTGCGCATCGACTACTATCTGGAAGGCTTGGCTAAACCCGTCCGGCGAGGATCCACCCAAATACGTTCCGTAGATCAGCCCCGACCCTGTTGCATTCAACTTGGCAATGTAAGCCGCTTCTCCCACCGCCGTGCGCTGGTAAGCGCGGGAGGTTGTCGGAAAGTCGGAAGCAATCCCCGCGACGTACGCCTCTCCTTTGCTGTTCACGGCCAACGAGGCTAAACTGCCGCCAAATTGCGTGCCGAAGTACGTCGAGTAGAGCAGAGCCGAACCAGCGCGGTTGATCTTACTGATGAAAATTCCGGTTCCATTCGTACTTTTCAACGCTCCAGGGGTAATTGGGAAATTGGCGGCGGTGGTGAAGCCCAGTATGTAAGCGTCTCCGCTTGGATCGATAGCAAGCCCGGTAACCCGCGGGGAATCAAATTGTCCGTTGCCGCCAAAATACGTCGAATAAATGAGCGTGGGGTCGATCACAAGCTCCCGTGCGTGATCGTACGGACCGGCGTGAAACCTCACGTCCTCCCCACCCTCCACGACAAACTCACCCTCCACCGCCTCCCGTATCTCCTTTCCATCCACCATGGCCGTCTGGTAGAGGTTGGGCTTGTGCAGCAGAACCGTGTCGGTCTCGCCTCCCAGGACCAGGTCGCCCTGCTTGTTCACGGAAAGCTGCTTGCCTTTGCCCTGCGGTCCTTCACCATCTGTCAGGTTCTTGAACTCCATCCGCACAGTCGTTACATCCACATGCGGAGCCACCACGAAATCGAACTCGAGCTGGCGGTGGTTCCCGTAGTACACCAGGTCGACTCCCCGATACAGCCCCGCATACTTCACCCGCGCATAGTTCGGGACGCTGGTATGCCACTGTGAGGGATTGGAGCCAACCAGGTAGTTGCTGTCCCCGGGCAGCCTCTCGAGCCCGGATATTGTTGAAGTTTCATTCGCTCCCGGAAAGCTCAATTGGAGTGCCGTCTTCCCGTCGGCGTGCTCGCCGCGCGCCTCGGTATTCGACGCTCCCGCGAACGTAAGCTCGCCGCCTTTGCGACCCAACTGGACGGAATATCCGCTACCCTCCGCCGTGAAAGCGAATCGCGGATCTGCCTGTCCCTGGTTCGCGGTAAAGCTCATCGCAAGGTCGCCGTACACTTGAATCAAACGTTGCCGCGTCGCAGTCGTTACAGCCGGGTCATCCGCGGCAACAGCTAGCACTGGAGACATCAGCACCGAAGTCAAAGCAAGGGTTGATGGCAAGGAACATCTCATAGATACCCCTCCAATGAGCGAAAGATAGAGAGACACGCCTGTTCGGATCAGCATCAGAACGGCAGACTTCCTCGGCTCATAACGTGCGCAAGTGTACGCTCCCTCAACGCGGCGGTGTCAATCAAAGATAGGAAAAAGCGCGAAGAGAGCAGCGCAAGAATGATTGTTCTACAACAAGATAGCTTCTTAGGAACGCGTCAAGTCCTTTGCCTTGTACCCCGGCAATTTCCAAAGGAGCGTAAGCCGGACCCCTCCCGGAGCGGGATGAGCGGCACCCCGATATCCCCGGCCCGCAAACATCGTCCCGCAGTCAATCTGGTAGCACTATGGGCTACCACGAACGGGTCAGTTTCACTCTTATTCATCCCAAATACCGTCAAAGCCCGGCTATTCTCTTCCTATGGGTTTGAAGTCGACCAACGCGGCCGGAAAGATCCTGCACAACTCTTTCTGGTATGGGCTCGAGACCCTCATGGAGACCTTCGTCTTCCTCGGCACGTCTATCGCGGTCGCCCGCTACCTCGGCCCCGAGAAGCTCGGCTACTTCAGCTACATCAACTTCTTCGTCACCGTCGTCACCCGCACCAGCGGCATCGGCCTCGCCTCCGCTACCCGCAAGTACATGTCCGAGTTCCTCGCGCTCGACCGCCCCGGAACCGCCCGGGCAGTCTATTACCTCGCCTATCGCTATCAGCTTCTCGGCGCCATCACCATCACCATCCTGGGCCTCGCCGGTGTCTTCTTCTTCGGAGAACCGGCCTACAAGCTGATGTCCGCCATCCTCATCAGCTCCATCATTCCCGGCGTCATGTCCTGGGTGCCCGCGCAGGCCAACAGCGCCTTCGAAGATGTCTCGAAGAACACCCTCAGCGCCTTCGGCTACATCCTCACGTACCTCACTGTCATTCTTCTCACGCTGCACTTCCACTGGGATCTCGTCGGCGTAGCCTCGGCGCTCCTCGTCGGCCGCCTGGTGGAAGTCCTCCTCCGTACCGCGCCACTTCACGCCCGCCTCCGCACCCTCCCACTCGACGTGCTCGACGACGGCACCATCGGCCGCATCCGCCGCTTCTGCCTCCAGTCCATCGGCCTTCAGCTTCTCACCTCCGTCGTCTGGGATCGCTCCGAGATGGTGTTCCTCCGCGCCTTCTCATCCCTCGAGCAGGTCGCCTTCTACTCCGTCAGCTTTGGCCTCGCCAACAACCTCCTCCTGGTACCCCGCACCTTCGGAGGAGCCACCGGAATCACCCTCATGGTCGAGTCCGGCCGCGATCCAACCCGCGTTGACAACATCGTCCGCAACGCCAGCCGCTTCCTCCTCCTCGTCGTCTTCCCCGTCCACCTCGGCGCCGCCGCCATCACCAGCCAGATTATCCGCGTCACCTACGGCACGAAGTACGTCGGCGCCATCCCGGTCCTCATCATCGCCTCCATCCTTGCCATCCCGCGCGCCTTTCAGGAGATCCCGGAAACCCTCCTTCGCGCCGCCGACCAGCAGAAGCGCCTCCTCTACTGCTACATCGCCATCGGCATCCTCAACCTCACTCTCGACGCCCTCTTCATCCCCCGCTACGGAGCCGTCGGAGCCGCCTGGGGCAATGGCCTTGCGCAGTCCATCGGCATCGTCGTCATCTGGCAGGCGGCCAAACACTTCTACCGCTTCGGACTCCCCATCGGAACCGCCATTCGCCTCTTCCTCGCAGGCGCATGCATGTCCGTCATCGCCTGGTTCGTCGCCCGCTCTCTCCCTGGGGTACCCGGCCTCGTCCTCGCCATCGCCACCGCCGCCGTGTCCTACGTCTTCCTCGTCAAGCTCTTCCAGGGCCTTCAACCCTCCGACCGCATTCGCCTCCTTCCCATCGGCCAGCGCCTCCCGGGCCCGGCGCGCGGACTCTTCTCCACCGCCCTTAACTTCATCATCCCCGCCCCAACGGAAGAAGTCGCCCCCTCTTGACAGAAAAGGGCCTCAAAAAAGCCCCTCACCGTCCCATTTCGGAAAACACGCACGCAAAACGCGAATCGCCAATAAGGACGCACCCCTCACCACGTTTCATGACCGCCCGCTAACCACGTTTACCGTACAACGCCCCACATTTTGCCGTCATTTTTCACCCGTCACCCGGAGGTTGCATTGCCCCGCCGTCCCCCTCCGCGTACTCTGACCCAAAACGCCATGCGCCAGAACAATTTCGATATCGTCCGCCTCCTCCTCGCGGCGATCGTGGTCCTCGTACACTCCGCGAACCTCAGCCAAAGCCCAGCTCTGGCGTTGATTCCAAGGCTCTTAAGCCAGCACGTCGCCGTCGAGGGCTTCTTCGCCATCTCCGGATTCCTCATCTTCGCCAGCTACGAGCGCTGCAAGACTCTCGCGGAATATGCAAGAAACCGCGCCATCCGCATCCTCCCCGGCTACTGGCTCTCCACCCTCCTTTGCCTCGGCATCGCCGCCGCCTACGGCAGCTTCCACGTAGGCAAGTTCCTCCTGGCTAACCTCTTATTTTCGAGCTTCTTACAGCCAGACATCCAGGGCGTCTTCCCCAACAACCCCGAGAACCACGCCCTCAACGGCGCCCTCTGGACCCTGAAAATCGAGGTGATGTTCTACATCGCCGTCCCGATCATCGTCTTCCTCTGCCGCACGTTACGTCGCGACGCCGTCCTCTGGGCCCTCTTCATCGCCTCTGTTTTGTTCCACATAGCTCTGGCTGAGCACAAGAGCCTCGTAGTCCAGCTCCCCGGCCAGCTCTGCTTCTTCCTCGTCGGAACCCTCATCCACTACCACCTGCCTCTCTTCAGAAAACACGGCAAGTGGCTGATGCTGGGAGCCTTAGCCGCTCACGCCCTCCATCTCTACACCGGCTGGTTCTTCCTCCGCCCACTCTCCGTAGCCAGCCTCACCCTCGGCGCCTGCCTTCTGCTCCCCCACATCCAGGGTCCCACCCGCTGGGGAGACTTCTCCTACGGCACCTACATCCTTCACTACCCCATCGTGCAGTGCATCATCGCCGCTGGCCTCTTCACCATCCACCCCTGGATAGCCCTCGGCCTGACCATCCTGATCGTCGCCTGCGCCGCCCAGTTCTCCTGGTTTCTCGTAGAAAAGCCAGCTCTCACGGTCGCAAAGTCCCGCCAGCTCCGCCGCGCAGCCATCGGGGCCACACCCAACTTCCCCCCGGCTGTCCCTTAGGATTTCCCGAAAATCCCGTTCATCCGAAGGATCGTATAGACCAGCGTAATCAGCGCCACCGACGTGATGAGCGCCATCTTCATCGCACGAGGCATCTCGAACTCCGGCCCCGACACTCCCTTGGCCCGTCCCATTCGTCCGATCGCTGCAACAATCCCCGCATTCACGAACAGCGGCATAATGTAAGACCGCGAAAGGAACCATCCCGCCGTCAGGAAACCCGCGAACGAAACTACCATCAACCCTGAAAGCCGTCGAATCTCTTTCGCTTCGGCAACCTTATCCACCTCGTCATCGGTATCGGCAAATGGGTTCTTCAATGAGAATCCCTTACGCTTCTCGCGGGCCTGTTCGCTCGCATCCTTCAACACAACCGGCTCTCTAGCGGATACGGCAGCAGCCCCATAGGCCATCATCCCCGCAGGCACAAGATCTTCATCCTTGACCTTCACCACCGCATCCGGATCGATACTGTTGACCGCCGCGTCCCGGACCGACGAGAACACAAATAGCACCCAGAAGAAGAACCCGATCATCCCAATCTCGGCCGCACACACGACGATGGAGTTATGCGCCGTGATGTAGTAATGATCAACGAAGCGTTTATAGCCCACCCCAAAAAGTGGATACTGCCGGATAAGTTCGAGCCCCCTCGACCAAGCCCCCATGCGGTCTTCGCCCTGCGACGCCGAAACATCCCGTCCACCCGACCAGCCGATCGCGGAGAGCCCAACGAACAACAGTACCGCTCCCACGATCGATGGCACCACCCCGAGCTTCTTCCTGCCCGCGACGATCACCACGACGAGGAGCGCCATCATCGCGCCGCGCGAATGAGTGAGGAACATCCCGTAGATCAGCCCGGCAACCGGAACATACACCATCAGAAGATTCGTTAAAAAGCGCTTCTTCTTCCAGAAGAAGAAAACACACGGAATCAACCCAACGATGAACTGTGCAAAATCGTTCGGGTCGCTGATGAACGACAACCCTCGGATTCGGATGATGTGTCCATCATCGGTATTCATATTCAGCAGGTAAGGGCTCTCCAGATCATTTGCCTGAATTGCGACATAGGCCTTGTAGGTCGTGAACAAGGCCGCGTACACCAGCACCGTCACGAGCATCTGCAGATGACTCTTCTTGCGGCAGTTCAATAGAACAAAGAAAAACGGCATTGAGTTCGGAATAAAGTCGAGAAACGCCACCGGCGCGCCACCGGCCCATCCACTCATCAGGACCGAGATGAAAACGGCACAACTCAGTCCAATGATCGCGTACGTCTGCGGGAGCCGAAATGTACCCGAGCCCTCTGCCGAAAAAACCGAAAAGAACATCGTGATCAACGCAATCACGATCTCGACATGATATTCGGCAAAGCTGCCAAAGACCGTCTCGGGCCCGAGATACGCGGTGAAGACAAAGAACAGCGTGAAAAAAAGTCCCATAGAATCACGATGCAGCAGATGCAATGATAGGTCATGCCCATGCAGGCAGGGAGCGAATGCGGATCAGGCCTGATCCTGTTGAAGCCCTTAGTCCAACGCCCCAAGAAACGTTTCGTCCTGCACCGAGGCGATCGTATTCGTAGCAGGAAAGTACTCCATGTTCGAAGGCTGATCCTGGATCTCGTGCGGCTGACTCGCCGCCAATCCGTGCATCTTGTGGTCCGGCGCAAACGTCTCGAGGCTGAATGGTCTTGGCCCAACATACAATGTTGCGGCGGCTGTGCCAGCTATGTGCTTCCGCATCCAGAGCATGTGTCCGTTCCCCGGCTTGCATTGCCCGTACACATCGCATGACAGAAGCTCGGCCTTCGACGTTCCGCCTTGATATACATCCGCGCTATTCCGATACGGCAGCGAGTAACCGGCATTGATCCAGTTCGTATCAACCAGGACGCTGGCCCACAACGCACCCGTCCATCGAAAATCGCCCGGCCCTGTCGTGGCAAAGACGTTATTCAGGCTGGTGATGTTCGGGAACTCCCCGGAGTGTCCTTGATCCGGAGAAGCCATGTCGAAGATCATCTTCGTTCCCGTGCGAAGCCGCAGAAGATGCGTGTTCTTCCAATAAAAGAGCATCCCGCCGCGCCGGTCGTTCCCAGGACCGGCAGGAACCTGCTGATCGTATCCGTAGTGGACGAACGACGAGCTTGATCCCGAGTCGTCCATGATATTTCCGTACACATAATCGAAGTGATACGCCTCAAGATTAGCCGCCACTTCGTCAGGCTTGGTCGGATCCATCTCCGGACCTTTACCCGGCGAAAGGCAATCCGAGCCGTGTCCTCCGCCGTGATACACGAACGAAAACTCGTACGGGATCACATAACAACCAAATGCTTGGGGCTCAACCATGTCGAACGCCCGCGAAGTTGTAGCCACAGGCTGCGAGACGTAGTTCCATCGCAGAAAGTTCATCACGGAACGAGTCTTGATCACGTTGCCGGTCGCGCCTTGGCGCGAAGCTCCAAAGTAGTTGAACTGGACCTGTAAACCGATCGACTGCAGATAGGCACCGTGAATTCCCTCTTTTCCAACTGCGCCCCAGTCGTGGATGTAGTTGCCTTCGACCGTAAGGTCCGCAACCATGTTCCCCTGCGGGGTCTGTGCATTGCTGAAAACCCCATGCCCGCAATGATCCATCTCATTGCCACGTATCAGAACGTTCCGTCCGGTCTGCACCCGCACACATGCCGCGAAGTCGTCATAACTCTTGAAGCCGGAGTTCGACTGCTTCACAAAGCTGAACCCGCTATTCGCGTTCCGGATATGCAGCCCCTCGATGATGATATTGTGCTCGCCGTCGGCTATCGCATCCAGCTTGTGCATGGCATCGTAGAGCGTAATGATCCCGAGGTCCTCGATGTACCCGTTCGCCCAGTTCGCATCCCGGCGCGAGGTCGCATTCGCTCCATCGACGATCGGCTTATTGCCCCGCTCATCCGTAACCCCACAAATACGAATCGGTCGAGTCGCCGTTCCGCTCGCAGGCAGTGAGATCCGCTGCCGATAGATCGTTGGAGACGCTCCCGTCGTATCGTCGTTGTGAATGCGAACCGTATCGCCACCAATCAGGCCGTTCCACGGAACCGCATCCAGATTGACATACGCCCTCTGCGGCCCAACCTCGTAGGTCTTTCCGCCACCGACAGCCGTGCAGTCCACCGCCTCCGTATGATCGGCGTTCGGAGCAGGCAACGCGTGTTCCGTCACGACGATAGTCGTCGATGCCTTTTTCGCGGATTCCTCCAAACTCGTGGCCGTCAGCACATAGGTCCCGGCAGCCGTCGCGGAAAACACTGCGTGGCGATTCCCCGACCCACCCGTCAGCGTTCCAGCTTTCCCCGGATTCGTCGTGATCTCCCACGTCACGCCCGTATTCACGCTTCCGCGCAGATCCGACTGAATCACCGCGTACTGCTTCTGGTAAAGCACCGTGGTCGCGGGAAACGTGCTGAGCATGATCTTCGGGGCGCACACCGGAATCACGATGAGAGCCGTCTTCGTCTCGTCGGCGACGCTTGCGGCCTTGACCACGCAACTCACCGCGGAACGAAAGCTCGGGCTCTCCGGCGTCGGATCCGTCGTCACATTCGTACATGCCGCCCCGTGTGCCGGTGCCGTCACCATCTGCGGTTCGCCCTGCGTGACCTGTTTCTCCAGCGTGCAGCCACCCGTCACAGACCAGCGGATTCCTAGGGTCTGTGTCCCCTCAACATCCGCATAGACCTGCCGCTTCGAGCCCGGAATCATCGCCAGGTCGGCAGGCTGCATCGCGATGCTGACCTGCCCGACCGCCGAGGCGGTACATACCAGCAGAACAAGAAATCGTAGTCGCACGAACATTCTCAAAGAGCACAATCCAGATTAGGTTGGATCAAGCTGCACATGCGATCCTCCATCGTCCTATCGGCATAAGACGAGGATCCGTTCACCGGCGAACGGGCGTGGCAAAGCTCGAGACGAGGCTGTTCCTCGAATCAAACAGGAAGACAAAGATGCTATAGGTCTGGCGACATTTCGTCCCGAGGCCATCGGACGCATCAGCATCGGAAACAAGCCCCCGACTCTGGCAGCGAGAAGTTAACTACATCCAAGATGCAGCCCCCGCGACCACTCCACGCCGAGCCATCGTCGCCAGTAGCTTAGGCCTCACATCCGGCCGCGTCCACGGGCACTCCGCAATGCAGATCCCGCACGACGCCGCCTCCGCGAAGTATGGAATGCACTTATCGAAGTCGACATACCACCGCTCCATCCCGCGCACCATCTGCTTCTCCTCCGAAATCGCGCCCGGCGGACACGCCCGTGTACACACCTGGCAGCTCTTGCAGAAGTCATCCGCCCCGAAGCGGCTCGACCCACTCGCCACCAGCGGCATATCCGTCGTCACCCCGGCAAGCCGCACCCCCGAGCCGAAGTGCCTGCTGATCAGAGACCCATGCTTCCCCAGCTCGCCCAATCCAGCCGCAATCGCCGGTGGAATCAGCACCAGCGCATTCGCCGACGGCCCTGGGTACGCATGAGCGTTATATCCCTGCGACCGGATCCAATTCGCCAGTCCATACGATGACCGCGTGCCCCGCGCATACTGATCGCCGATATCCACCACTCCCACGCCATTCGTCTCGTCTGACGGAACTTCCTTCAGCCGGTCGTAGTTATGCGCAAGCGCAAGCACGATCACCCATGGCTCCTCGACCGTGTATCCCTCGAACACATAAAGCTGATCCATCGCCGCCACGCCGAAGTCATCCGCCTCGTGGCTCAATGCGAACTCCCTCGCCCCGGCTGTAAGCTCTTCAGCCGAAGCCCCACTCCGCTCCTCGGCCACCGGGACCAGCTCAGGATAGTTATAAGCCGCCATAAACGCCGGCCCCGACCCCGGGCACTTCCGCGAACTCAGCCTCGCAACGTTCTGCAACTCCTCATACGGATGCTGATCCGGTGGATGCCAGAAGAACGGCGACGGCCTTCGCACCGTTGTCTCTCCCAGCCCATTGATCGGGTTGCCGGAAACCTTCAGCAGGGCAAGTGTTTCGGGCTTTGGGACATATGTCTTCCGCTTCGGGCGTCGTGGGTTCGCTTCTTCCGACATGGCTCGCCTCGTGTACAGCTCGTAGGCAAGCCAGTATAGCGACGCTGGCCGAAGGTGCGGATCAACCAATAGGTGGAGACCGTACAAACCACAGCCGCGCAGTGCTCTGCTTGCACACATCCTCTGCGTCACCCATGATGGTATGGATTTCACCCCGGAGATATCCATGCGCCTTGCCGCAACCCTGCTCCTCGCGACGCTCTGCACCGCCTCCCCCCTCGCCGCGGAAGTAGCCCTTCCCCATGTCCTCTCCGATCACGCCGTCCTCCAGCGTGAGAAGCCGGTCCGCATCTGGGGCTCGGCCGCCCCCTCCGAGAACGTCACCGTCAAGTTCCACGGCCAGACCGTCACCGCCCAGGCCGACACCTTCGGCCTCTGGGAGGCCTGGCTCAAGCCGGAAGCCGCCGGCGGCCCCTTCACCCTCACAGTCTCCGGCGACGCCACCGCGACGCCCCTGCAGCGCACCGACATCCTCGTCGGCGACGTCTGGATCGCCTCCGGCCAATCCAACATGGAGATGCCCCTCAAAGGCTTCAACGGCGCACCCCTCAAGGATCAGGAGAAAGAGATCGCCGCCGCCAGCCAGCCGAAGCTGCGCCTTCTCCTCCAGAAGAAGCGCACCTCCGCCACCCCGCTCGGCGACTCCGAGGACACCTGGACCCAATGCACCCCGGATACGGCCAAGGACTTCTCCGCCGTGGCCTACTTCTTCGGCCGCGAGATCTCGAACAAGGAGCACGTCCCCATCGGCCTCATCGACACCACCTGGGGAGGCACGCCCGCGCACTCCTGGATCAGCCCCCAGGGCATCGCCTACGCCAACCTCCCGTCCGTCGCCACCGACGCCGGAAAGATCGCCCAGGACCAGGGCTCCGCCGACGCCCTCAAAGCCCGATACGCCATCGAAGATGCCGCCCTCAAAGCCGCCGGCAAACCCCTCCCCACCCACCCGCGCCTTCCCAGCGACCATGGCGGAAGCTGGACACCCGGAACCCTCTTCAACGCCATGATCGCCCCCTACACGATGTACACCATCAAGGGAGCCATCTGGTACCAGGGCGAGACCGACGCCTCCGCCGAGCGCGCCCCCAACTACAACCGCGTCCTCACCGCTCTCATCCAGGACTGGCGCCGCCAGTGGGCGCAGGGCGAGTTCCCCTTCCTCTTCGTGCAGATCTCCAGCTTCGGCAACGGCACAGAGTGGGGCACCCTCCGCGACGCCCAGCGACGCACCCTCGAGCTTGGCGGAACCGGCATGGCCGTCACCCTCGACGTCGGCCTCGCCGCCAACATCCACCCGCCCGACAAGCAGACCGTCGGCAATCGTCTCGCTCTAAGCGCCCTCCAGGACGTCTACGGCGAAAAGCTCGAAGGCACCTCACCCCTCTTCGTAGAAGCCACCCCAGAAGGAAGCGCCATGCGCGTCTGGTTCTCCCACGCCGAAGGCCTCACCACCAAGGGCAAGCCCCTCGGCGGCTTCGAGATCGCCGGCGCGGATCGCAAGTACGTCCCCGCAACCGGAACCATCGAGAAGAACACCATCCTCCTCAGCTCCCCATCCGTCCCCGCGCCCAGGTACGTCCGCTATGCCTGGACCGGAACCGTCAACGACTGGCTCTACAACGCAGCCGGACTCCCCGCAGGCTCTTTCACCTCGGAATAAGCCACTCTCCCCTCGGAACCCTCTGCCGGAGCCCTATGATGGAAGAGGGGCCGGGCACACGCTGGCGTCCGGAGCAGATTGCGCAACGCATCTCTCCTCCGCGGTCACGTCGCATGCAGCGAAGACCCAACGCTCCGAAGGGGAACCATGCAGTCCAAACACATGCCATTCTTGAAGCTGGGAGCAATGGCATCTCTCCTTCTGGCCAGCGCGACCGTCCTCCTCGTCTGCCGGTCCCTCCCGGACGAACGCGGCATCCACACCGAAGTGGCGCAGGCATCATCTCAGCCCCTCGCCTCCGTGCCCCACATCGGCCCGTGCCCCATCTTCCCCGCCGATAACGTCTGGAACATCCCCATCGACACCCTGCCCAAAGACCCGCGCGCAGACCGCTACACCGACAGCATCGGCCCCCTCAAGCCCCTCCACCCCGACTTCGGAACCGACATGGCCAGCGGCATTCCCTTCACCGAAGCCCCTCCCGGCACCCTCCCCGGCACCGTCACCTTCGACAACCGCGAAGAGAGCGACCTCGGCCGCTACCCCATCCCACCCAACGCCCCCATCGAGGGCAACCGCTACAGCACCGACTCCGATCACCACATCCTCGTCATCGACTCCGAGCGCTGCCTCCTCTACGAGCTATGGCTTGCCCGACCCCAGCAGGATGGCTGGCTTGCCGGCTCCGGCATCCGCATGGACCTCACCAGCAACGCCCTCCGCACCGACGGCTTCACCTCCGCCGACGCCGCCGGTCTGCCCATTCTCCCCGGCCTCGTCCGCTACGACGAGGTCGCCTCCGGCCAGATCACCCACGCCCTCCGCTTCACCCTGCCCCACACACAGAAGTCCCACATCTGGCCGGCCCGCCACGACGCATCGCATCTCATGGACGCCAATCTCCCGCCACTCGGCATCCGCTTCCGTCTCCGGGCCGACTTCGATCTCTCCAAATACTCGAAAACCAACCAGGTCATTCTCACGGCTCTAAAACGCTACGGCATGTTCCTCGCCGATAACGGGAGCCCCATGTTCCTCACCGGCGTCCCCGACCGGCGCTGGGACGACCACGACCTGCACAAGCTTACCGCCATCGCATCCGAAGACTTTGAACCGGTAGACGAATCAACCTTGCAGATTCTCCCCGACTCAGCCCGGGTCGACCCCGTAGCCCTCAAGCACTAGCCCCCGCCGTTGACCACCCGCACCAGCCCTACCGGCAATGCCCCAACCCCGACAACCCCGCACCCCACCGCCCCAACCCAGCCGTCAGCTCCGCCACGGTAGCCGTCCAGGCATCAGAGCCCACCCCAAGCTCCTTCGCCCTCCCGCACACGCTCAGCAACGCAGCCCCCGCCCCGCCCCGCACCTGCTTCATCAACCCCGCATCTCCATACACCGCCGCCCCATCCACCATTACCATCGCAGCATCCCCCACCGAGGCATGCACCAGCGCCCCGTACGGATCGCCGTCGGCACTCATCAGCACAAGCAGGTCCGCCCTCTTCCCCACCGCGATCTCGCCCGTCTGCGCCCCGATTCCGCCAAGCCCCGCCGCATTCCGCGTAGCCATCTCGAACAACTCACGATCCGTAAACGGTGGCGAATCCTGCGTCGCATTCCACGTCGCTGCGTACTTCAACTCCTCCAGCATCCCATCCGACCCCGTCGGGCTCCAGTCCGGCGCGATCGCCATCGTCACCCCTGCCCGCTTCGCTCCCGCCACATTCGCCGTGCTCCCATACAGCTCGAAGTTGCTCCTTGGCGACCACACCAGGCCCACATGCGCCTTCGCCATATCCGCGAAGTTCGCCTCGCTCAGCGCCACCCCATGAATGATGCTGACCCCTGGCACTAATAGCCCCCGCGCCTTCAGCATTCCGAACTCACGCCGCGCACTCGCGTTCTGCGCATCCCCTTCGGCAATGTGAAACATCGCCGCCTTGATCGTCCCGTCTTTGAGACCACCGGCAAGCATCGTGACCTGGACCTGATCCAGCCCAAGCGGAAACACCTCGTACCGCAGCGTCTCGCCCCCATCCAGCCGCGAAGCCACCCCAAGTTCTCTAACCCATCCACCCAGGCAATGCGCCGGAACACTCTCCGGAGCCACCGTCATCCCCGGCTCCGTCAGGTCACGCGGAGAAAGCCCGGCCTGCGACGTCGCCCCACCCACCAGCGACTTTACCTCGGCATACCGCTCCGCCGCGCATCCATTCCCCTCCGCCACCATCTTCATATGCGGAACACCCAGAGCCATCTGGTACTCCGGCATTTGCTGCCAGTCATACCGCGCACCAGACTTTACTCCCGCGCTCCATCGCCCAAGCGCATTCCAAGTCACGTGGTCATGCAGATCGATCAACCCCGGATAGATAATCCCACCCGTCTCGACGACCTTCACTCCGGCCGGAACCTTGACGTCAGCCCCCGCCGCGACAATCCTGGACCCGTCGATCAGCACCGTCCCCTGCACCACCGGCCCCGACGCCATCACCACGGTCCCGCGCAGCGCAACCCTCTGCGCCACGCACGGAACTGGGACCCCCACCAGCAGCAATCCAACCAGGGAACGAAAAATCATCACCCGCTAAGCCTTCACCTGCATCGCAATCCGTTCGATCGCATGATGCGCCGAAAGCACCGCGCCCTCCTGCCAGCCCACCAGATGCGAAAGATAGTCCCCGGCAAAGTATGTCCGTCCCTCGACCGTCTCGAGTTGCGCATACGCCCCATCGCTCGAAGCCAAATGGTTATTCGCGAAGCACCCAAGCGAGTAAGGAATGCTGCTCCACTGGATATAAATCGGCTTGGTCAGAAGATGTGACTTACCCGGATGCAGCGTCTCCACCGCACTCCGCGAAGCATTGAGCTTCGCCTCATGCGTCGGCAGCGCACCAAACTCCGTCGGCTTGAAGCTGTTCGTACCTCCCATCCCTAACCCGCCCGAATCCTCGCGCTCGGAGTTGAACCCAGCCACGATCACACCCGTCGGCGAGAACATCTTCGCGCTCGGATACCAGACCAGGTCGACCGGGTGCTTCAGGAACGAGATCCCGCCATAGATGCGGCTCTCCGTCTCCCAGAACCGCGGAGACTCCCACGCAATCTTGTACAGCGCCGTCATCGGCATGCCCGAGAACGCCGCCTGCGTCTTCGCCGTGAAGTTGTTCTTCGTCTTCGCCAGCACCGAGATAGGCATCGTGCAGATACAGAAGTCCGCCTTCGCCGTCTTCGTCGCGCCTGCACACGTGTAGGTCACCGTCACCCCACTTGACGACGTCGCAATATCCACCACCGGCGAGTTGTACTGGATCATCTCCTTCGGCAGCGCCTTCACAAACCCATACCCGATCTGGTCCATACCGCCAATCGGCTGGAACATCGTCGCCTGCCAGTCGATCTGCTCCTCGTATAGCTCACCCTTCGAGAAGTCCGCCACCAGCAGCTCCTTCAGGCTCAGCGGCTTGTTCAGCACATGCTTTGCCGGACCCGCCCCACGCGGCGTCACAAAGCCGCCACGCATGGTGCCCGTGTACTTCCCGTCCGTCCCGAGATCCCCAAACCCCATCAGGAAGTCGAGCATCTGCGTCTTCTCGTCCGCGGTCAGCTCCTCGTCGAGCGCACTCTTCTTCACCGCCTTCGACAGCAGCTCCGCGAGATACCCACGCGTATCGTGAATCACCTGCCGTTGCGGAACCGCCTTGCCGCCATTCAGCCCCGGAGCCTGCATCAGCGCCGACCGTGACACGTTCACCTCGACCTCGAGCGGCACCCCAAGCTTCGCGCAGTAGTCCAGCAGGTGCGTATGGATCGACGGAATCCTCGCCGGTCCCGCGTTCAG
Organism: Granulicella sibirica; assembly: GCF_004115155.1. NCBI lineage: Bacteria > Pseudomonadati > Acidobacteriota > Terriglobia > Terriglobales > Acidobacteriaceae > Granulicella > Granulicella sibirica. Next base: position 121,905 of record NZ_RDSM01000003.1, on the reverse strand, counting down.
ATACCCGCCGCCGCCCCACGAGCACGTCTGCTTCGTCCCGTCCGTAAACTCCACCACCGACCCGTCCCGCACCGACCACGACCGCCCACCCGGCCTCTCCCGAGCCTCGAGCACCGTACACGAGAAACCCGCTTTACACATCTCGTAAGCAGCCGTAAGTCCCGCGATCCCAGCCCCCAGGATCAACACTGTCTTGCCCTTGCCGAAGTCTGCCGCAAGCTCCGGCAAAGGCGAAACTCCTGAGCTTGGCGTCAGCCCAAGCGCATGCATCGCCGAAAACGCTGCGGAATATCCGCCAACCTGTGCCAGTCGCTGCAGAAAAATACGCCGGGTGAGGCTCATCTGTGTGGGTCTCCCTGATGCTTGTTTATGGATTGTGAGTTAACAATCCGAGTGTCCGGGAAAACACCCGAACACGCAAGCAAAATCAATCAGCCAGCAGCGACGGTACAGCTTCTTCCACCGCTTCACGAAAGTTACTCAGCCCCACACCCACCAACCGGAACCTCTGCCCTGAACCCATCTCTACCCGCTCCCGCAAACCAAGCGCGATCTCCGTCAACTCCTCCACCGACTCCGGAGGCTTCACCGGCGTGTGGCTCCGCGTCATGCTGGCGAACTCCGCCGTCTTCAGCTTCAGCACCACCGTCCGCGCCACCCGCGCATCCCGCCGCGAAGCATTCCACACCTTGTCCGCCAGCTTCCGGATCACCTCATCCGTCTCCGCCAGCGGAATATCCCGCTCGAACGTATCCTCCGCCGAGATCGACTTCGAGTTCCTGTCCGGAACCACCGGGCTATGATCAACCCCGCGCGCAAGCTGGTGCAGCCTCCCGCCATACCGCCCGAAGTACCCCTCGAGCGTAGCCAGATCGCACGCCAGCAGATCCCCCACCGTGGCAATCCCGAACTCCTTCATCCGCGCCTCGGTCACCTTCCCCACGCCCGGGATCCGCCCAACGGGAAGAGGCACCAGGAACGCCTCTACATCCTTCGGCTGAATCACAAACAACCCATTCGGCTTCCGCCAGTCCGACGCGATCTTCGCCAGGAACTTGTTCGGAGCCACCCCCGCCGAAGCGGTCAGCGACGTCTCCTCCCATATCTCCTCGCGGATCTTCTTCGCCACCCGCGTCGCCGTCGGCAAGCCAGTCTTGTTCTCCGTCACATCGAGATAAGCCTCATCGAGCGACAGCGGCTCCACCAGATCCGTATGCCGCAGAAAGATCTCCCGCACCGCGCGCGACACCGCCTTGTACCGCACGAAGTCCGGCGGCACGAACACCGCCTCCGGACAAAGCCTCTCCGCCGTCACCGCAGGCATCGCAGACCGCACCCCGAACCTCCGTGCCTCGTACGACGCCGCGCAGACAACCGATCGCCGACCCCTCCACGCCACCACCACCGGACGCCCCCGCAGCCCCGGATCGTCCCTCTGCTCGACCGACGCATAGAACGCGTCCATGTCCACGTGCACGATCTTCCGCTGCAACGGCGATCCGCCAGCCTCGAACTGAGGCGTCAGGCGCAGATCGTCGCTCTCTGTCCCCAGAATTGTCACATCCTGATTCTAAGCGAACAAAGAGCGAACCATACCCGAAAATTGAAGACCTACGGCAGAGCAAACGCGATGACGTTATCGCCCGCCGCCACCGCGAAGTACTGCTTGCCCTCAACCCCATACGCCATCGGAGAAGCATGCATCGCCTGCCCAGGACTGAACGCCCAAAGTGGCTTCCCCGTCTTCGCATCGTCGATCTCGAACTCTTCCGCATCGTTGCCGAACGCAACCAACCCACTCGCCGTCGACATCACGCCCGCCGTCGCATGATCCCCACCCGCCTGCTTGTCGCGCCACGCAAAGTCCAGAGTCTTCAGATCGAACGCATTGATATACCCAACGTTCGGTGGATGGTTCAACGGCTTACTCGCCCCCGTAGAGTAGTACTCCCGCCCCTCTTCAAAACCCTCCGTCTTTGCCTTGAACAGGCTGCAATCCTCCAGCGACCGGAAGTAAAACATCCCCGTCCCCGGGCTATAACTCGGGGAATACCAGTTCGTGCCGCCCCCATAACTCGGGCACACCGTCACGCCCTTCGCATCTGGAATCAGCCCAGCCGAGATCGGCCGCCCATGCGCATCGATCCCCTTCGCCCAGTTCTGGATCATGATGAACTGCTTCGAAAACAGGTACTCTCCCGTCGTCCGATCCAGTATGTATAAAAACCCGTTACGATTCGCCGTCACCACAAGCTTGCGGCGTTTGCCTTTAAACTCCGCATCCACAAGCACCGGTGTCTGCACCGCGTCATAGTCATACAGATCATGCGGGCTGAACTGAAAATGCCACTTCAGCTTCCCCGTATCCGGATCGAGCGCAAGCAGCGAGCTCGTGTACAAATCATCCCCCGGCCTCACACTCCCATCGAAGTCCGGCGAAGGATTCCCCGTCCCCCAGAAGATCGTATCCAGCTCCGGATCGTACGTCCCCGGCATCCACGTCGTCCCGCCGCCATGCAGATACATCTCCCCCGGCCAGCTCTCCGACCCCTTCTCCCCCGGCCCCGGAATCGTCCAGAACCGCCACGCCTCCTTGCCTGTCTTCACATCGAACGCGGCAATAAACCCACGCACGCCATCGTCCCCACCCGACGTCCCCACCAGCACCTTATCCTTCACAATCAGCGGAGCGCTCGTCGCCCCAAAGTTCTTATTCCCCGTCGCGTACAAAACATCCCAGATCACATTTCCCGACCGTGCATCCAGGCACAGCAGGTGCGCATTATCCGTCTCCATGTAGAGCCTGCTGCCAAGCACCGCGACGCCGCGATTGATATGTCCCGAAGCATCATCGATCAGCCCCGTCGACACACCGCGCGCATGATGCCAGAGTTGCTTCCCCGTCTTCGCATCGAGCGCGTACGCATCGTTCGACCCGGTAACAAACATCACCCCCGCCACCACCACCGGCGTCACCTGCAGCACACCCGCGTTCTTCGTATGGAAGATCCACTTCGCCCCAAGCTGCTTCACATTCGCAGGCGTCACTTCCGTCAGCGAGCTATACCGCTTCCCCGTGTAATCGCCGTTATAGGAGACCCAGTTCTCCCGAATCTCCTTCTGCAGCAGATCACCCTGCTTCACATCGACAACACCACTCTGCCCAAGTGCCATCCCCGAAACCAACGCAGCAAGCGCACAACCCAAACCAAGCCTGATCTTCAATTGCCACCCCGCCGCTTCTTCACTACCGTCTCCACCGGAGCGCTCTTGCTCGTCACAATCAGGAAGGCCGCAAGGTCATCCAGTTCCGTCGCCGACAACCGCGTGCCATAATCCAGCGGCATCAGCGAGCGGCCCATATACGTAACATCCGCAAGTCCGTCACGCCGAAGGAAGTGATACCGCCCATCCTCCGTCTGCACCGCGAGATTGATGTTGTCCTCGGACCGCAGCACCCCTACCAGTTTCTCGCCTCTCCCGGTCTTCACCTCGACCACTCGCGCCTCGCGCGGCACCTCCGCGTCCGGAGACACGATGGCCTTTTTGATCGCCTCAACCCCACGGCTCTGCCCATACGCCGTCATGTCCGACGCGATAAACCCGCCCTCACCCTTCACCATGTGGCACGTTGAGCATCCTGCCTTACCAAAGAAGACAGCCCTTCCAGCCTCCGCATCCCCAGTGATCGGAGCATCAACCGCACCCACCTTCACACCCTGCAGCGCACGGAGATGCTTCACCACCGCTGTGATCGAATCATCGCCAAGAAAGCTGAACGGAGGCATCCCCTTCCCGGAGATCCCGTCATGCACAATCCCAATCAAATCCGCATCCGAACGCGCAATCGTCGTCGGCATCGTAGCGATCGAAGGCCCACGATCGCTTCCCTTGCCATCTGCCCCATGGCATCCAGCGCAGCTTCGCCCGAAGACCTCAGCCCCGCGGTCTGCCGCCGCCTGCCCAAATCCGGGCAGACTCGTAAGAAGAATTACAAAGCCGACACCGCTCAGCCAACGCACCACATTCACCAGGATCGCGTTCCCATCGAAGAAGATTGAGATTCGTTACCCGATGATAACTCCCCACGCCACCTACTTCGCGGCACCCTTCGACACCGATCCCTGCACGATCAAATCGTTGTCGACACTGAAAGCGCCCGGCGCAAAGTTTGCCTGCATCCCAGCAATCGCCGCATCCGACTGGTTCAGCACCACCCCATACAGCGTCACATTCCCGTTCTTCACGATGATGTGAATCGCGTGGTATCCAATCGGCGGCTGATTCGTGATCCCGCCAGCCATGAACGCCACACTCCGCCCACCCGGCCCCATCGCCCGCGCCAGCGAACCCGCATTCGCGTTGTACTTCCGCAAAGTGGCCTGCGTGTAGATCCGGTTGTAGACCGCCGCACGAACGCGATCGTCATTCGGTGAGTTCGGCAGAACCTCGATCTGGTTACCCACCTTCTCCACGCCCGGGATATTCTTCACCGCGTTCTCGGCATCTGACTTGAGCGTTGGCCGCGAGGCAAACCCGCGCAGCACGACGGTCTTACCCTGATCCCCAAACGTCATCCAGTCGAAGACGCCATAATTTGTCAGCCCGGCGAGCTTCTTCTGAATCTCCTTGCCAATGCGAAGCGCATCCTCCTGCGACCACATCGGCCCAGGCTGCTGGTTCTGACCAAGAACCGTGTTTGCCGGAACACCAAACGTAAGAAAAACCATTGCCGAAATCAGGCATTTGCGAAGGCTCATCGTTATCTCCTCGGGTTAGAGTCCATGCCAGCGTGCAAGCACAATTTACCCCTGCGCTAGGAGACACGTCTACCGCAATTGCGATAAAAAGCCCGCTTACCGCGCGGCTTTGCCCTTATGCCCCGCACTCTTAGCGATCTCTGTGACCTCAGGAAGAGCCCACGCAAACAACACGCTCCCACTGCTCGTCAGCACATATTGCTTGCCATCCAGCGCATAACTCGCTGGCGAACTCTGCATCTGCGGCCCTGGCGCTGCATGCCAAAGCGTTTTCCCCGTGGCCGTTTCGAGTGCCAACACGTTCCCGTAAGCATCCCCGGTAAACGCCACACCAGACTCGGTTGTCAGCACGCCCGCCCCCGCGCCGTTCTTACCAAGAAAGTGCGACCACTTGATCTTCCCTGTCTGGTAGTCGATCGCATCAAGCTCTGCCTTACCCCAGACCCCGTAGTCGGCACCTGCCCATCCATACGTTCCATCGGCAGGCTTCGTGAAGTACACGCTCCAGCTCGGATGCGAATCCACCAGGAACAAACCCGTCTTCTTATCGAAGCTCGGCGACCGATAGTTCGTCATGCCACCTTCATCCGGTGCGATCAGCCGTCCATCCGGGGCCGGTTCCTTCGCCGGATCGGGAATCGGCTGGCCCTTCGCGTCGATCCCCTTAGCCCAGTTCACCGGGCCGAACGGTGTCGTCAGCAACGCCTTCCCATTTGTCCGATCCAGCACGAAGAAGTACCCATTCCGCGAGCTCTGCATCAGCATCTTCGTCGGCTTGCCATGGAAGTCACCATCCACCAGCACTGGAGTCTCCACCGCATCCCAGTCGTGCGTATCGTGGGGCGACGGCTGAAAAGCCCACACCAGCTTGCCCGTCTCCGGATCAAGCGCCACGATGCTGCACGTGTACAGGTTGTCGCCCGGTCTCACCTCCCCGTTCAAGACGGGCGTCGGATTCCCTGTGCCCCAATAGATCAGCTTCAGCACCGGATCATAGGTCCCGGTCATCCACGTCGCTCCACCTGTCGTCTCGTGCGGAGTGCCTGCCGGAGGACTCGCATCCCAACGCCACTGCTCTTTGCCGGTATCCGCGTCGATCGCCTTCAAAAATAGCTGGATATTATCCGAGTCCCCCGAGACCCCCACCAGCACATGGTTCCCCACGATGAGAGGAGCCTCCGTCGTCCAGTAACCCTTCTTCACATCCGCGACCACGGTCTCCCAAAGCACCTTGCCATTGCGCGCATCGAGCGCGATCAGGTGGCAGTCCGGCGTGAGAAACATGATCGTGCCCTTGTACATCCCTACGCCACGGTTGCCGATGTGCAGCCCCGGGTTCGGTGGATACGTGTACTTCCAAAGCATGTGCCCTGTCCGTGCATCGACCGCCCACACGTTGTCCGGCACGGTGAAGTAGATCACCCCATCCACCATCAGTGGCGAAGCCTTAATCAGCGCAGCCTGATTCGTCTGGAACGCCCAAGCCAGCCCAAGTGTGCCCACATTACCCGGAGTAATCTGCGTCAGCGGACTATGCCTCTGCCCCGTGTAGTCGCCATGATACCCGGGCCAGCTCGTAGACGGATGCAGCAACTCCGCCGCCTCCAGATCCTGCGCCCACACCCGGCCCGCTGCCATCACAACCAACATCAGCATCAACGACTTCATCAAACGCGTCATAAACCGCTCTCTCAGTCGCACACGTTCACTTCAGGGTCTGGATGTAAGCCATCAGGTTATGGACATCGTCATCCGTGTACTTCGGAAACTGCTCGGCATGCGCATCCACCGGTGAGTCGACCGCGAACTTGATCTCACCGACCGGCCACGAGTGATAACTCCCCTTCGCGTCCCGCATACCTAAGACAAATTCATCCTGATAAGCCACGGTCCCCGCAAGCTTCTCGCCCGAGGGCAGAGTCACCATCACCTTGCTCACGACATCGCGTGGATACAGCATCCGCATCTCGAGCTCAAGCCCCTCATACCGCGTCGCGATTCCCGCCAGGTCCCCCGTCGGCGAGTGGCACTTCGCACACCCGCCCGCCCCATTGAAGTAAGCCTTCCCGGCTGCCACGTTACCCGTCTGCAGGTCCTCGACATCGACACCCTTGCGCCCACCGGGCTTCGCGCTCATTGCCTTCTTCACCTGCCCATGCAGAAACCCGTCGATCAACGCCAGGTCGGCCTCGGAGAAGTTGAATGCCGGCATCTTCCCATCGCGCCGCCCGTTCTTCACCACATCGTTGATCTTCTCGCCGTTCTTGTCCGACCGCACCAGCCGCGATCGCGTCAGATCCGGACCCGACTCCCCACCACCCGCATCGCGCCCATGGCAGAAAGCGCAGTTCCCCTGGAACAACTGCGCCCCCGGATCCGGCGTTCCATCCGAATGAATCTGGCTCTGTGCCCCAGTCGCCGGGACTCCCGTCAGCGGAAGCGGATCGCTCCCCAGGAAGCTCAGCAGCGCCTTCAGGTCCGCGCCCTCGATCTTGGGGAACGCGGGCATGTTGCCCTTGCCGTGATGAATCCGGTCCGTAATCTGATCGTCAGAAAGCTGCTTCTTTACGCCGACAAGCGTCGGAAAAGCATGCAGCAAGCCCTCCCGCTGCTTCCCATGACACATCGCGCAGTTAGCGAGATACACCTTCTCGCCAGCCGGATCGACAGGCGTCGCACCAGGTGATTGCGTAGTCGTCGAGCTCGAAGAAGCGGCATACACCCGCCCCTGCCAAGCCCACGACATAGTCAGTGCAAACCCGGCGAGGACCAGCCCCGCGACCAGAGCCGCTACCTTCGGCCTTCCACCCTCAGAACGAACCCGATCGCTGCGCCTCATAGCCCTCCAAACCATCCGGTCGAACGTTTGTCCAAACCCGGCACTCCACTTCCAATCCGTCCAACGGACCGCCCTAGACCCACCAGGCGGCCGTCGGAGCTTCCCGGATCACAATCTCTTTCAGGAAGTCAGATGCCTTCCGCAGGCCTTCCTCGGGAGAAAGAAGGCTGTCTTCGTGTTCGATCGACAAGGTGCCGTCATACCCGAACATCCGCAGCGTCGACACGAACTCCTTCCACCACTCCGCCCCGTGCCCGAACCCGCACGTCCGGAAGATCCATCCGCGGTTCGGCTCATCCGTGTACGGCTTCGTATCCAGCACGCCTGTCTTCGAGAGGTTAGCGGGATACATCTGCGTATCCTTCGCATGCACATGGAAGATCGCATCCCCCAGCACCCGGATCGCCGCAATCGGATCGATGCCCTGCCAGAACATATGGCTCGGATCGTAGTTGCATCCGATCGAATCCCCCGCAATCGAACGCAGCTTCAGCATCGTCTCTGGGCTATAGGCCACGAACCCCGGATGCATCTCGATCGCAACCTTCACTCCATGGTCCTTGGCAAACTTCGCCCGCTCAATCCAGAACGGCGTTACCACCTCGTCCCACTGCCACTTAAGAATGTCCATGTACTCCGGCGGCCACGGGCACGTCACCCAGTTTGGAGCCTTCGCTCCCGGCTGATCTCCCGGACACCCGGAGAAGTCGATGACCGTAGAAACTCCAAGCTCCTCGGCCAGTAGGATCGTCTTCCGGTTCGTCTCCGACATCTCCTTAGCGATCGCCGGATTCGGGTGCAGCGAGTTCCCATGGCAGCTCAACGCGCTGATCGTCAGCCCGCTATCGGCGACCGTCTGCTTGAACGTCTTCAGCGCCGCGGCATCTTCGAGCATCGACAGCTTGCAATGCGCATCGCCCGGATAGTTCCCCGTGCCCAACTCCACCGAATCCAGACCGGCAGCCTTCAACTTCGCCAACACATCCTTGAGCGGCATCTGCGATAACAGTGCGGTAAACACTCCAAGCTTCATCAACGTCCTCCCACTACATGCTGTACATCCGTCCAGACCCCGCCGGACGCATGGCTCTTCAACATCGCTTCCACAAGGCACGTTGACCTGTACCCATCCTCGAACGTCGGCAGCATCCCCGGCTTCTCCGCCGGGATCGCCCCATTGCCAATCCACTCATACGCATCGCTGATCAGGTTGAAGAATGCATCCGCCCAACCCTCCTGGTGCCCACCCGGCAGATGCACGTACTTCCGCACCTCGGGAGCCACCAGCGATGGATCCTTTGCCATCATCTCGTTCGGCTTATCGTGATGTCCGATCCAAAGTTCGTTCTGCCTCTCCTGCAGCCACTTCAACGATCCGTTCCGCCCATTCACCTCGACCTGCAGATCGTTCTTATGCCCCGGCAGCACCTGCCCTACCGACAACACGCCCTTCACGCCCTTCTCAAACCGCAGAAGCACGGTCGCCAGATCCTCCGCCTGCACCGTCACCGCAGTCCGCTCGCCGCCACCACCAACCGTAAACGCCTCGGCCGAAGCTCCCGCCGAAAACCGCGTCGAGATTACCGTCGTCAACTCTGCCAGCACCGACACGATCTTCACCCCGGCCATATGCTCCGCCAGGTCGCACCAGTGCGAGCCGATATCCCCAAGCGCCGAGGTCAACCCACCCTTTGAAGGATCGGACCGCCACGAGTACACCCCGGGATCCGCCATCCAGTCCTGCAGATAATGCCCATGGACGAACGTCACATCCCCCATCTCGCCCTTTGAAACCATCTGCCGGGCCTGCTGCACCAGCGGGTTTCCGCGATAGTTGAACGTCACCACATGGCCTTTACCCGAAGCCAGCGCCGCATCCCGAAGCTCCAGGCCTTCCTTCGCGTTCAGCGCCAGCGGCTTATCGGAGATCACATGCTTCCCCGCCCGCAGAGCAGCCAGCGTCACCGGAAGATGCATATAGTTCGGAGTCGTGTTGTGAACCACATCGATCGAAGGGTCGGCCAGCAAAGCCTCATAGCTCCCATAAGCCTTGTCGACCCGGAAATCCTTGGCCTTCTTCTCGGCCGAAGCCTGTGACGACCCAGCCAGCGCCACCACATCCACATTGCCCAAACGCCGAACCGCGTCGATATGATGCGCCGCCACAAATCCCGGGCCAATCAGCCCCATCCCAATTCTCTTCGTACTCACCAGACTCACACCTTCCGCAGTTGCTGTTGCCCTTTTGGTTGTCATTCCCGAAAGGAATCTGCTGTTGCCTTCCGTCACACCATCACAAAACTGTCATCCTGAGCGAAGCGCAGCGCAGTCGAAGGACCTGCGTCTGTTCTTGCCGCTGCCTAAGGCCGATTCGGAGCATCCGCAGGCCGTGGCCGAGGCATAGTACTTCCCTCCGTCATCCCCAGCGACCACTTGATCGCCTCGCTGTACATCCTAAGAATATCCGGATCCTCCCACGCCTCCTCCGTATGCCCAAGCGTCGAGTAAAACACCCGCCCCTTGCCATACTGATGCGTCCACGCCACGGCAAAGTCATTATCCGTCCGATGAATTCTCGGATTGTCCTTGTAGTTCAGCTTGCTCGCATCGAGCGTCAGCAGCACATGCACCTTGTCCCGCGACCACGTCATCGGCTGATAGATCTCGTCATACTTCACAAACGCCTTCGGAAAGTGCCGCGTCGCCGGAAACTCCGGATCCTCATTCAGGATCGGCGCGTTGAACGTCATCCACGGATGCTGATCGAAGTACCCCCCGATCATCTCCCCATACTCCGGCCACTTGTAGTTCGTATCGAGCGCGGCATGAACTCCCACAAAGCCCTTACCGTCCTCCTTGATGAACGACATCAAGTCCTTCTTCTGGCTGTCGTCAAGATCAAGCTCACCCGTAGTGCTCGCGAACACAATGGCGTCAAAATAATTCAAATTCTTCGCATTGACCTTGAGCTCCTTCTTCGTCAGAAGCTCCGTATCGGTCCGCAGCATTGTATCCCACAACCCGGTTGTCTTCCCCATGTTGTAGATCGCCGCCATCGTCGCCGACACCGAGTCATGCTCCCACCCCTTGGTCTGCCCGATCACGAGCACATGCTTTAGGTGGATCGTCTTCGCTGAAGGCGGTGGCGCGGTCAAACCCTGTAGACTCGCCGCCGTAGGCGCCTGCCCGAATGCAGCAACCGTCGCCGCCTGCCAAAGAACCACGCCCGCCAACACAACACACCGGAGTCCGCGCACCAAAATCCCCCGAAACATCAATTGCGACCGATCCTACGTCATCCATGTTGCATCTAGCAAAACGCCCCGGCATCGTTGCCAACGCCAAACCCGCCCCGCTATAGTGATCCCCAACCGTCCCCCGAAAATCGCACCCAGAGAAACAGGAGAAAGACGAAGCACATGCGCCTCAATCTCTCGCTGAAGCTCGCCCTCACTCTCCTCGCCACCTCCCCAGCCCTCGCCCAGAACTCCGGATGGCCAGACCTCACCCAGCGCCAGACGTACACCCTCCACCGCGCCACCAGCAAGGAAGAGACCGGCGCCAACGCCGACGCCAAGGGCCTCAACCCCGGCGAGACCCGCACCGTCCTCGACGCCGACGGTCCCGGCATGCTTTCGCATCTATGGTTCACCATCGCCGACAACGAGTCCTACCACCTCAAGCGCATCGTCCTCCGCATCTTCTGGGACAACGAATCCACCCCAAGCGTCGAAGCCCCCATCGGCGACTTCTTCGGCCTCGGCACCGGTGACTACCTCAACTGGCAGTCCGAGATGCTCTCCGTCGGCAGCAGCAAGGCGCTCAACTCCTTCTTCCCCATGCCCTTCGCGAAGCACGCCCGCGTCACCCTCACCAACGAGGGCAAGATGGGGGCCGGAAGCGTCTACTACAACATCGAGTACCGCACCGACACCCACCCGCTCCCGCCCCACACTCTCTACTTCCACGCCCAGTACCGCCAGGCCTCACCCAACAAGGGCTGGACCGGCGAGTGGTACGGCAACGGCGACCCACTCGTGAACTACAAGCGCAACACCACCGGCGACGGCAACTTCGTCTGGTTCGAGGCCAAGGGCGAAGGCCACTACGTCGGTGTCACCATGTCCGTGCTCCAGAACCAGGACGGCTGGTGGGGCGAAGGAAACGACATGTTCTACATCGACGGAGCCACCACCCCCGCCATCGCAGGAACCGGCTCCGAAGACTACTTCCTCGGCGCATGGGACTTCGGCTCCCCCTTCTCCTATCAACTCTACGGGGCGCCGCTAGTCGGCCGCGAACAGGCCGGCGCCCGCAGCAGCGTCTACCGCTTCCACCTCGACTCGCCCATCCCGTTCTCGAAGAGCATGAAGGCCACCATCGAGCACGGCCACGCCAACCACCGCTCCGACAACTACTCTTCGGTTGCCTACTGGTACCAAACCGAGCCCCACATGCCCTTCCCCGCGCTTCCACCCGTAGACGAACGCATCCCCACCCTCCACCCCGTAGGCGGCCCCGGCAACATCACCCCCACCGGCGAGTCCTCGACCCCAAATCGTTGACCCTATATCTCAACTACAATGGGTACGGAACTCGAACACCTTCCGTCACGACCCCAAAGTCCCTCGTGTTTCGCGTCACGAGAATGCGCTCATTCACTTGGGCAGTCGCCAGAATGATCGCATCCGGTAACTTGATCCTCATCGTCTTCCTGATGAGGACAGCACGCTCCGCGACCTCGGGTGTTATAGGGAGCAGCTCGAAGGAACCCAGAAAAACCCTGACCACCTCGTCTGACTCGGGGGGAACCCCGACCATCACTTCAATCCAGGTCATCGTGCTCATTGCACGATCCAATGCGGCGTCGACCTCTAGCCTTGCGGCTTGCACGCCCTTCAGGCAATCGATCAGGATATTCGTGTCGTAAATCTGAGGCTCCTGCACGCCTCTTCGAACCATTACCACTCGCTCCGGATCCGTTCCTGATATACGAGCCCGTCTTCAATCTTTCCCGCGAGCGCGCCAAAAGCGTCGACGGGTTCCGGTTTCCGATGCGACAAAGCGACGCTGTAACAGCCCGCCGGAGAAACTCCTCCTGCGAGATGCCAAGCTTCGCCGTCACACCACGAATCGCTTCGAGCTCCTCATCCGGAATTTCGATTACGGTCGTCATGCCGTCACCCCCTTGATCGATGATAGTACTGCCCTACCCCAGCCGCCCCCCACACTCCTCACAAAACCGCGCCTCCACTCCCGAAACATGCCCGCAAGCCCCACAGCTCTTCGGCACAGGAGCCGTAGGAGCCCCACATCCCGAACAGAACTTGCCCCCATGCAGCGCCTCCCCACAAGCCCCGCACACTGCCCCACCCAGGCTGACCGGAGCCACTGCTGCAGACCCGGCCCCAACATCGCTCCACCCGCCCGATGCCGACGCCACCGGCACAGCCGGTGCCCCCGTCTGCATCGACTGCGGCAAAAATCCCCCACGCTGCACCGGAGCCGCAATCGGCGGAGCCGTCGAAGTTGGATCGAATCTCACCTGCGAGTCCGGATTCATATCGATCCCCGAAACGTAATCCACCCCATGCGCCTTCTCCTGCAACTGTTCCTGCGTCGCCTGAATCTGCGCCTGCGTCCGCATCGAGATCACCTCCTGCTCATACTTCGGAGTACATCCCGTACACTGCGCGGCCCGCTCATTCCAGCAAACCCCTGCGCAAACCCAGTTCCCGCACCTCTGGCACCGCCGGAACTTCTCCTTCACCTCGGTCACGGCCTTCTGCAGCGCACGATCATGCGCCGGCCCGCCAATCGCCCGCTGAATCTCGTACGACGAGTTCCCGACATTCCCCAGCAGCCCACCGAACAAGCTCCCCGCCGCCTGCAGCAGCCCACCCGCCGTCCCCACGATCGACGGGTCATACGACGACATGTACCCGTTGCTGCAGTGGTCACACCGAAACTGGAACTGGTACCCCCGGTCCGTCGAGTGATCCGTATAGTTCCGTACAAACTCAATCATCGCCATCGGATTGTCTCCTCTAGTCATACTTCCGCATCAGCCATCCCAAATGAGCCTTTACAGTAGGCCACTCGGAGGCAATCACGCTATACACACACGTATCTCGCACCGTCCCATTCGGACTCACCTGGTGCGACCGCAAGATTCCATCCAGCTTAGCCCCAAGTCGTTCAATCGCCCGCCGGCTCTGCTGGTTCATGAAGTGCGTCCGAAACTCAACCGCAATGCACCCCAGCCCTTCAAACGCATGCCCAAGCAGAAGTCTCTTCGCCTCCGTGTTCAACGCCGTCCGTTGCACGCTCCGCGCATACCACGTCGACCCGACCTCCACCCGCCGGTTCGCCGCGTCGACGTTCATGTACGTCGTCATCCCTGCTATCTTCCCGCTCACCGGATCGATCACCGTAAACGGAAGCATTGACCTCGCCGCTAGCAACCCAAGCCGCCGTTCGATCTCAGCCTGCATCGCCGAGGGCTCAGGCGCACTCGTATACCAGAGCCGCCAAAGCTCCCCATCCCGCACCGCGACACGCAGCCCCTCGAGATGCTCCATCGCAAGCGGCACAAGCTCCACATGCTCGCCCTTCAGGGTGACCGGTGCGATCAGGACGTCACCGTCCCCACCGTCGAAATCAGAATGATTGCAACGCTCCCCGTAGTCGTCCGCTTGTGCGGCGTACTCCGCGGAATCAGAAGCATATCGCCCTTACCCAGCATCACCTTCGAGCACCCTTCGGACTCCGGCGCGAGCCACTCCTGCGGCTTCGTATTCCGCCCGTTCTTCGGCGTCCCCCCAAGCTCATACATCGTCGATCCATCAAGAATCTGCACCACGTGATCCCGCCCCTCGTGCCACTCGAACTCCTTCGCAGCCTTCGCCGTCTCGGTCGTCATCACCACCGTCACCGGCAAGTCCTTCACGTCGATCAGGCTCTTAGTCCCCGGAGCAGCCTCCAGCGTCTTTTCCGACGCGGCCAGCGTCTCCGCCTTAAACACCTGGAACGGCACCGGGTTCGTCGCGGGCGGGGCAGACGCCGCGGCACCTATGGCAGCATGCAGGCTCTTAGGCAACACAACACTGATCGCGGCGGCAAGCGGCGCAATCCAGAGAAAGTCACGGCGGGAATCGACAGTGGACATTCCGAAAGTGAACCATACCCACACCCCGCCTGCCAACACGGAGAGCAAAAATCCGCCCGCCACGGCCCTACCCAGGCCCACGACCTCGCCCACCAAGACTCTGCAAAAGATCCTCAAGGGGACCGTCCATTGAACAGGCACGCCGTTCGTCTCTCCCTCGCCCTGGCCCTCACCGCAACCTTCGCCCCCGCCCAAACCCCCGCCGCGCCGCCACCCCACGACTACGACCTCCTCCTCAAGAACGGCCACGTCATCGACGCCAAGAACAATCTCGACGCCTTCCGTGACGTAGCTATCAAGGACGGCCACATCGCCAAAGTGGCGACCAACATTCCCGCCACCTCCGCGATCAAGACCGTCGACGTCACCGGCCTCTACGTCACCCCCGGCCTCATCGACCTCCACACTCACGTCTTCTGGGGCCTCGCCAAGAACTCCTACGACAATGGCGACTGGGGCCTCCCACCCGACGGCTTCACCCTCCGCAATGGCGTCACCACCATCGTCGACACCGGCTCCTCCGGCTGGCGCAACTTCCCCGAATTCAAAGAACGCGTCGTCGACCGTGCGCAGACCCGCGTCCTCGTCATGCTCAACGTCGTCGGAGCGGGCATGGGCAACGACGGCATCGAGCAGAACACCGCCGACATGGACGGCAAGGCCACCGGAGAAATGGCCCTCAAGTATCCCGGCGTCATCGTCGGCGTCAAAAGCGCCCACTTTACCGGCCCCGAGTGGACCCCCTACGAACAAGCTGTCATCGCCGGCAACATCGCCCACATCCCCGTCATGATCGACTACGGGTCCCGCCGCATCGAGCGCCCCCTCTACCAGCTCCTCGAAGAAAAGCTCCGCCCCGGCGACATCTACACCCACATGTACGGCGGCAGCCGCGGCGAGCAGGACTCCGAAGCCGGAGGCCCCGGCAAAGGCATGTGGGAGGGCCGCAAGCGCGGCATCTACTTCGACGTAGGCCACGGCCAGTCCAGCTTCTACTACAGCACCGCCGTCCCCCTCATCAAGGCCGGCTTCGTTCCCGACTCCATCTCCACCGACCTCCACTACGAAAGCATGAACGCCGGCATGAAAGACCTCCTCACCACAGCCGACAAGTTCCTCGCCATGGGCCTGCCTCTGAAAGAGGTCGTCGCCGACATCACCTGGCACCCCGCCCGCGAGGTCCAACAGAACCAGCTCGGCAATCTCTCCGAAGGCTCTATCGCCGACGTAGCCGTCCTCAGCATCGATAAGGGCAACTTCGGCCTGGTCGATGGCGGAGGCAACGTCATGCAGGCGCACGAAAAACTGGTAGCCGAACTCACGATCAAAGATGGCAAGTTCGTCTACGACCTGAACGGCCGCTCCGCCGACCCCTGGAACCAGCCCCCCAGCGATGCCGTCAAGCAAGCCAACAAGTGGACCTCCCTCCGCATGCAGGGCTTCGGCAACGCCCGCCCTCGTCCCGCCACCCCCGGAGCCCCGCAGCGCCCCCGCCCCGCCAAGTGGCAGCCCTACACCACCGACGCCAACGGCAACGCCGTCACAAGACCCGAAGCCCAGGAAGCCGTCTCCAAACCCGCCACCACTCTACCCGACGGCCAACCCGTCCCGCCACCCGCCGTAACCTGGAAAACCGCCCCCGCCGAATCCTGGCTCCCGGCACAACGGTAGTCCTCTCGACGTCTGGTTGCCGGGAAGTGATTTGTTCTCTGCAACCAGACATCGTCGGTATACTCCCGGCATGGACCAGCAAGCTGAGTCGTTAGCGGAACGATCGACGCACGGTAGGTATGTGGAGCTGGACTCTCTCCGCGGTGCGGCCGCGGTCATCGTCGTAATTAATCACCTCGGCTTGGCATTCTCCTACAGGATCCCGAGGATTCTCGCTCCGTTTTTCGCTGGTCACGCCGCAGTGGTCTTGTTCTTCGTTTTGAGCGGATTCGTCCTAAGCCTTCCCTTTTGGAACAAGGGCGAAAACGGTTCTTATGGCCCCTACCTCATTCGTCGCTTCTTCCGAATTTACGTCCCGTTTGCCGCCTCCGTCATCCTTGCCGCAATCTGCGCTCACTTCTTCTTGTTCTCGCAACTGCCGTTAGGCGACTGGTTCAAAGAAACTTGGCAGACGCCGCTCACGCCTTCCTTTCTCTTCTCGCAATTTCTGCTGCCTCACAACTCCAGGCTCAATACTGCTTTCTGGTCTCTTCGCTACGAGGTTCAACTCTCGATAGCCTTTCCTCTGCTTCTGCTTGTCATTCGTAAGCTCGGGCCATGGCTCTCTCTTACGCTGGCTGTCGTGACATATCTCGTCGGCTCTCTCGTTCCCAGCCATCTACCCGACTCCCACTGGTATCAGGAGACGCTGCGCTACGGTGCGGTCTTTGTCTTCGGCGCCGTAGTCGCATGGCAGAGAGAGACGTTGAGAAAGCTATGGCTAACCTCTCCGGCCCCTTTGAAAATGGCCTCTGCCGTCGTCGGTGCTCTCATGCTCGGCTATGGATACGACATCATGTTCCACCTCCGGCTCCATAGCTACAGTGATATCGTGGTAACGATCGGAGCCTGCTCAGCCGTACTGCTGGCGCTCTCCTACCCTCCGTTCCAGACCTTCCTTCGTCTACCTGCTCTCGAATACCTCGGTCGTATCTCCTATAGCCTCTACCTGGTCCACGGCACCCTGCTGTTCGTCGCCTTGAATCTGCTCTACGGAAAGGTCCCACGCTCTCTCCTGGTCACGCTATTTCTCCTGGTAACATGGGCCGTCTCCCACGCTTTCTGTGTCTTTCTCGAAGAACCCTCCCTTCGATTTGGCAAGCGCATCGCGACCAGCCCTCCACGCGCGCACCCGGCAACGCGAACTGCCGCAGGATAGTCCCGTATCGCGCGCACCGTAAAATCAGATAGCAAACGGGTAGCGACCCCTCCGTCCACAACTGCGGATCCGCGTCTAACGAGACAACTCGTCCGAGACAAAGGAAATTGGCTTCAATGCTTCGAGCGATCTCCACACCATCGAAGGTCCTGCTCACCCTCCTCCTCACCGCAGGATGCCGTCACCCCATCAGTGACAAGCCCACCGGCTCCGCCACCTCGATCGAAGCCCCCCTTGGCCTCCCGCCAGTCCCGATCCCCGGGGATAATCCCCCAACCACAGCCACCATAGCTCTGGGCCGCCGCCTCTTCTACGACACCCGGCTCTCCAAGGGCAGCTTCCTCGCCTGCTCTAACTGCCACAACCCCCGCTACGCCTTCACCGACGGCAACCGCCTCTCCAAGGGCTTCGACGGAGCCCTCGGCGTCCGCAACGCCCCCACCCTCCTCAACGCCACGTACCTCCCCTTCCAGTTCTGGGACGGCCGCGCCCTCACCCTCGAACAACAGGCCGCCAGCCCCATCGCCGACCCCGTCGAGATGAACTCCACCCACAAGGCCTCCGTCGCCCGCCTTGCAGGAGACCCCACCTACGGCCCCGCCTTCACCCAGGCCTTCGGCACGCCCGACATCACCATCGGCCGCGTCACCAACGCCCTCGCCAGCTTCGAGCGCACCCTCCTCTCCGGCGACTCCCCCTTCGACCGCTACCAGTACGCCGGTGACAAGACCGCCCTCACCCCCGCCGCCCTCCGGGGCCTCGCCGTCTTCCTCAACCCCATGGGCGGCAACTGCGCTTCCTGTCACACCATCGGACCCAAGTCCGCGCTCTTGACCGATGGCAAATTCCACAACATCGGCGAAGGCGCCTCAGACAACGGCTTCGCCGACGTAGGCCGCTACCACGAGACCAAGGTCGTCACCGACCAGGGCGCGTTCAAGACCCCAAGCCTCCGCAACATCTCTCGCACTGCCCCCTACATGCACGATGGTTCTCTCAAAACCCTCAAAGAGGTCGTCGACTTCTACGCCGGAGGCGGCAACTCCAACCCCTACCTCGACCCCCAGATGAAGACCATCCACCTCACCCCACAGGACCGCCTCGACCTCGTCGAGTTCCTAAAATCCCTCGACGGCAGCATCCCCGGAAAAGCCGGCCCCCCATAACATGCTGCCGAGGACGTCTCCCACGCGCCCTTCAGCAGCCTCCTCTCAGGCCGTCCTGTACCTCACATGCCGTTATCGTTGAAGCTTCAAAGCAAATTGAAGAACACGTGGAGACTGCGCTTCAACGATCTGCCCGAATACTGGCGAATTGATGTCATCGATCGGAACAATAAAGTTGGTATGGTTCGTCACGTTGAATGCCTCAGCCCGAAATAGCAGCTTCGTCGATTCGCTCACCAGGAAGCTCTTGTCGATTGCCGCGTCGAGACTACCGAAGGCTGGGCCGTTGATGCTGTTCCGACTCTCATTGCCGAACTGCCCGGCATTGGCCACCGGATCAAGACGCTGGAACGCCGAGGGAGAGACCCACTGATTCACCGTATGCGGCGCTCCCTTGTTTGGATTACCGACGACGTTGGGGCGGTCTCCAAACATGCCGGAAACGCCGGGGTGCGGCGCCTGCAACGACACATTTGCCGAGTCATACACTGTGAACGGGGTGCTTGAGTTGACCGCCAGTAGACCGCTGACCTGCCATCCGGCCAATATCGTTCGGGATAAGCCTCGAAGAGTGTGCGAAAACGGCACCGTATAGATGACACTGGCGGCGAAGCGGTGTCGCGAATCGAACAGCGAGCGGCCATACTCGCCCTTGAGGTTCTGATTATTCTGGGGAACATCGAGTTCGCCGAGCATCAGCCATGGCGCCGGACCCGACATGTGGAGACTCGAAGTGTAATCGAGATCCTTGGAGAGCGTGTAG
Organism: Granulicella sibirica; assembly: GCF_004115155.1. Taxonomy (NCBI): domain Bacteria; kingdom Pseudomonadati; phylum Acidobacteriota; class Terriglobia; order Terriglobales; family Acidobacteriaceae; genus Granulicella; species Granulicella sibirica. Next base: position 102,340 of record NZ_RDSM01000003.1, on the reverse strand, counting down.
GCCAGGGTGTAGTTGAGCGATGGCGTTCCACGGCGCGTAAGCGAGACTTGTCCGGAGTGAAAGCTGGAGTCCGCGTTACCAACCACCAGACCAGCTGTGCCCAGGGAGCACGTTCCGGTGGTCAGCGTGCATCCGGAGTAGATGCGGCGGCGGCCGGAGTTGGCAAGTGTAGAACCCGGCTGATAGATCGCCGGATTGCCCTCGATCAGTCGTGGAAGACGTGTCCCCTTCGCGCCGATGTATCCGATGGAAAGCAATTGGCCGTGCAGGTTCTGGTCGATGGTGAGGTTCCAGTCCTGCGTGTACGGCGGGATCAGATTGCGGTCGAGCGTGAACGTCGACGCGGGCAGGGCAATCTGACCGGAGGCGAACGGGTTGGTCACCGTCGAAGTCGGGTTGACATAGTTGATGGCGCCTGTGAGTGTGCGAACGACCACGCTTGGCAGCGCCGAGGTCGCGGCGCGGAACGGCATGCCGACTCCATTCAGGAGCGGGTCATAGAAGATGCCATACGCAGCCCGGACCATCGTCTGGCTGTTGCCGCGTGTGTCCCAGGCAAAGCCGATACGGGGCGCGAAGTCCTTATAGAAGATGGGGGCGATGCTGTCAGAGACGCCGGCATCGCCAGGAAACAGGAGGCCAGTGGGAGCGTTGGGGTGGACTGTCGATTGCCGCCCTGGGGTGAAAGCCATAAGGCGGTTCTGAAGGTCTTTGAAGGGCGTCGTGATCTCGTACCGGACGCCATAGCTGAGCGTGAACCGTTGGCTGACGCGATATTCATCCTGTGCATAAGCGCCAAGCTCCCAGCCCCGGAGATTCCGGTTAAAGTCCCCTCCGGCCTGCGTAAAGATGTCGGGGCGGCCGAGTTCAAAGTTAGCCAGCGAATTGTTGGTCAGGCCCTGCACGGTGAAGGAAAAGGTACCAGAGGCGAAGTTGGCCTGGTAGCCGTTTAGTTGGATCCGGCGGAACTGAGCACCATAGCTTGTGACATGCTTCCCCTGCGTATGGGAAACATTCGCGCTGAAAGAGTAGTTGTTCTCCACCGAATCGCGCGGGTTGATGATCGGATCACCGACGTTGGAATAACCCTGCAACTGAATGAGCGGAGCCCCCGTGGCCTCCGCGCGCGTGGACGCGTAGCTAAAGCCGAAGGACTGCGGCGAATTGTTGGAGAAGCGCTTGTCGAGAAGAACATGGTTCTGAAAGAAGCTGACGTTGGCCGTCATCACGGTCCTTGAGGAGAAGGTGTGTGTCTCCGTGAGGCCGCCAAGATGCGTATTGGTGAAGTAGCCCACGGGAAAGCCAGGGACATCGGCACCGAGCTCCGAGTAGGGGCTCAACACCTGATTGGTCGAGTAGTTATAGCGGCCGCTCACCGTGTCCGACTCTCGAAGAAGCCAGTCCGCCTTGATACCGCCCACATCGCTTTGGTAGTGACCAAGGTTGGTCGTTTGCGCGAGGTGTGGATTCTCAGACGTGTTGGGGACCGGGTAGTAGGCGAGGTACATTGCCGTGATCGGGTTGATCGCGGCAATGATGTTGCCGTAAGGCGTCCTCGTTGCGTTGGCGAGGATGGGAGTGTCGGCGGAGAAGTCGCCTGCGCGCTCCGCTAATGTGGGCACGACCACTCCATGCGTTACATCCTGCGCGTTTCGTATGCCCTCGTAGTACGTGAAGAAGTACGCACGGTGACTCACGATGGGACCGCCCGCCGTGATGCCGTACTGGTTCTGCCTCAGTCGCTCTTTGCGTGGGGCGAAGTAGTTGTTCGCGTTGAGTGCATCGTTGCGAAAGAAGTCGTACAGTGTGCCGTGCAGCTTGTCGGTGCCGGAGCGCGTCACGATGGTCGTGATGCCGCCGCTCGTTCCGCCGAACTCTGCGGGCGCGGTCGCTGTGAGGATCCGGAACTCGGCGATGGCGTCAGCCGGAGGGCGGAAGGCATAGCCCCCGTCCATGCGATTGATGTCGCGCATGCCGTCGACGAGGAAATTGTTGGACTCCGGACGCTGACCATTGACCTCGTAGTTTTGGCCGGCGCGGCGAAAGCTACCCATCACCGTCAGGCTCGCCGAAGCCGGCCGCACGCCGGGCTGCAGGATACCGAGCTGCGCGAAGTTGCGGCTGCTGAGCGGAAGGGCGGAGATCTCCTTATCGCTAACCACCGCCCCCTGCGCGATTTCATTGGTTTGCAAACGAGTCGCTTCCGCGGAAACCTCGACGGTCTCCTCCGACGACGCTGGAGCGAGCTGCACGGCGATCTGCGACTGGTTCCCAACGTCGAGATGAATCCTGGAGTTTACCCAGGTGGCAAATCCGGATGAGCGCACCTCGACCCGATAATCACCGATAAATAACTCCTGAAAGGAGAACTCACCATGACCATCCGCGTGCCCCTCATGCCTCTGTGCGGTATCGCTCGAAGTGATAACCACGTCAGCGCCCGGTATAACCGCGTTGCTCGAGTCTTTGACCACGCCTCTGAGCGATGCTGTCGCGCTTTGCGCCGTGACGAAAGGAGCCGCAAGTGAAAATGCAGTTACGATACCTAAACTGAAAACTATGCGTTTCATGACAGCCCAATTTCAAAAGTTGAGTAGAGAGTAATCTACCCCGGTGATCGGACCTCACGCATCCACACAAAGGTGGGGGAAAACGCCCACCCCAGGACGGACTGTGCATATCGTGTACCGTTACTCGAGGTCCAGCGTCAGGCTTTGGGGGTCTCAGAGACCGCAGCGCACGAATCGACGCCTCCGCGGGTAGGCGGCAGACACGACAAAGCCCCAACCGAAGTTGGGGCTTTGTCCGAGATAATGCCGGCGATCACCTAATCTCCCACACACTTACGCGTGCAGTACCATCGGCCCAACGAGGCTTAACTTCCGTGTTCGGGATGGGAACGGGTGTGACCCTCGCGGTAAACTCACCGGCAAACTTGAGAATTTCGCTCTCGCGATCTTCCACAACTGAATAGATTGGGTTGTTACTTGGGTATTTCGTAGTTTCTTCCAAAAGATATAACTACAAAGCTTGTGTTGAATGAATTCAGAACAGTGGACAATTTATCAGAACAACGGTGCGTTGTTATGAGTTGTTTCTGTGCCGAGTAAATTCTATGGACAAGCCGAACGGGCGATTAGTACTGGTAAGCTACACGCATTACTGCGCTTCAACCTCCAGCCTATCAACCAGGTGGTCTTCCTGGGCCCTTCATTTCCCTTTTGGGTTGGGAGATCTCATCTTAGAGCGTGCTTCCCGCTTATATGCATTCAGCGGTTATCACAACCGAACTTCGCTACCCAGCCGTGCCCTTGGCAGGACAACTGGAACACAAGAGGTTCGTCCATCCCGGTCCTCTCGTACTAAGGACAGCCCTCTTCAAATCTCCTACGCCCACAGCAGATAGAGACCGAACTGTCTCGCGACGTTCTGAACCCAGCTCACGTACCACTTTAATAGGCGAACAGCCTAACCCTTGGAACCTTCTACAGCTCCAGGATGTGATGAGCCGACATCGAGGTGCCAAACCGAAGCGTCGATATGAACTCTTGGCTTCGATCAGCCTGTTATCCCCGGCGTACCTTTTATCCGTTGAGCGATGGCCCTTCCATACAGAACCACCGGATCACTAAGGCCTGCTTTCGCATCTGCTCGACTTGTAGGTCTCGCAGTTAACCACACTTATGCCTTTGCACTCGACGGTCGATTTCCAAACGACCTGAGTGTAGCTTCGCGCGCCTCCGTTACAATTTAGGAGGCGACCGCCCCAGTCAAACTACCCGTCTTACTATGTCCCTCTCCCCGATGAGGGGAGCAGGTTAGAATCACAACAATCGCAGGGTGGTATCTCACCGTTGGCTCCACCGAACCCAAAAGTCCGGTATCAAAGCCTCCCACCTATCCTGCGCAGCAATGGTCATAACTCATAGTAAAAGTATAGTAAAGGTGCACGGGGTCTTTTCGTCTAGCTGCGGGTAACCGGCATCTTCACCGGTACTACAAGTTCGCCGAGCAACTCGTTAAGACAGTCGAACGATCGTTACTCCATTCGTGCAGGTCGGAACTTACCCGACAAGGAATTTCGCTACCTTAGGACCGTTATAGTTACGGCCGCCGTTCACCGGGGCTTCAATTCAAAGCTTCGCCTTGCGGCTAACCTCTCCTTTTAACCTTCCGGCACCGGGCAGGAGTCAGCCCCTATACGTCGTTTTTGACTTTGCAGAGACCTGTGTTTTTGTTAAACAGTCGCCGTTCGCGTTTCACTGCGGCCCCCTTAGGCTTGCACCCAGGGGGCGACCCTTCTCCCGAAGTTACGGGTCTAATTTGCCGAGTTCCTTAACAAGCTTTCACTCGAGCGCCTTTGGATATTCTCCTCGTCTACCTGTGTCGGTTTGTGGTACGGTTCCCAATCCCTCTCCTTAGAGGTTTTTCTTGGCAGCATGAAATCAGCAGCTTTCAGCCATACGGCTTACTGCTTTGTGCCTCACTGTTAAGACCAAACGGATTTGCCTGTCTGATCCAGCTTCACGCACATCGAACCCCATAGCCATAGGAGGTCCTGCTTATCCTTCTGCGTCACCCCATCGTATAACGAGGTATTGGGAGGTCCGGAATATTAACCGGATTTCCATCGTCTACGCCTTTCGGCCTCGACTTAGGGACCGCCTAACCCTGAGCGGATTAACCTTCCTCAGGAAACCTTAGACTTTCGGCGTGAAGGGTTCTCACCTTCATTATCGCTACTTATGCCGGCAGGGTCTCTTCTCTAATGTCCACGTATCTTCCCAGTTACGCTTCATCCACGAGAGAATGCTCTCCTACCACGCACCCCTAAAAGGGATGCATTCGCTGCTTCGGTATACAGTTTTAGCCCCGTTGTATTGTCGGCACCGGACCGCTTGACCAGTGAGCTATTACGCTTTCTTTAAAGGATGGCTGCTTCTAAGCCAACCTCCTGGCTGTCTGAGCGTTCCGACTTCCTTTCCCACTTAACTGTAATTTTGGGACCTTAGCAGGCGATCTGGACTGTTTTCCTCTTGACTGTGAAGCTTAGCCCCCACAGTCTGACTGCCGGGCTGGTTGTAATCGGCATTCGAAGTTTGGTTGGATTCAGTAAGCCGGAAAGCCCCCTAGTCCATCCATGTCTCTACCACCGATCCAAATCACCCGACGCTAGCCCTAAAGCTATTTCGGAGAGAACGAGCTATCACGGAATTTGATTAGCCTTTCACCCCTACCCTCAGCTCATCCGAGCTTTTTTCAACAAACACCGGTTCGGTCCTCCAGTAGGTGTTACCCTACCTTCAACCTGGCCAAGGGTAGATCATCCCGCTTCGCGTCTATTCCTGCCAACTTAACGCCCTATTCAGACTCGCTTTCGCTGCGGCTCGCTCACGCTTAACCTTGCTGACAAGAATAACTAGCCGGCTCATTATGCAATAGGCACGCGGTCAGACATTCCCTTGCGGGCATAGTCCTCCCACTGCTTGTAGGCACACGGTTTCAGGTACTTTTCACTCCCCTCAATGGGGTGCTTTTCGCCTTTCCCTCACGGTACTGGTTCACTATCGGTCAGAAACGAGTATTTAGCCTTACGGGATGGTCCCCGTGGATTCAGACAGGGTTTCTCGTGCCCCGCCTTACTCAGGTGCCTGCTTCGAGTCTGGATCGCTTTCGCCTACGGGTCTGTCACCCTCTTTGGATCTCCTTTCCAGAAGATTCAGCTAGCAACCAGATTGGTAACTCTACTTATGCAGGTCCTACAACCCCCGAACCACCGAAATGGTACGGGTTTGGGCTGTTCCGATTTCGCTCGCCACTACTCTCGGAATCGAGGTTTCTTTCTCCTCCTGGGGGTACTGAGATGGTTCACTTCCCCCCGTTCGCTTATGCCGACCTATGTATTCAGTCGGATATACCATGGTTTTACCATGGTGGGTTTCCCCATTCGGAAATCTCCGGATCAATGCGTGTGTGCCGCTCCCCGAAGCTTATCGCAGCTTGCCGCGTCCTTCATCGCCTGTTTCTGCCAAGGCATCCACCGTGCGCCCTTAGTAGCTTGACCATAGAATTTACTCACACACAGAAAAAAGAAACCAACTCTAATCTCCCCATGCTCATAACTCCACGCGTCATTATTTTGATAATTTGTCCACGCCTGTGTCGTACTTCGAATTTGATGGTCAGCCTTGATTGCTCGTAGCTGCTTCTCTTATTCGTCGATAACACAATTCTTATATTCTAAAGACACTCAACACTGATTGACAGCTTACTCATCACCAGGAAATTACCCGGATGACCTTATAGGCTGCTCAGCCTTGTAGTTATATTTACCCAATCTATTCAGTTGTCAAAAATCGTAGAGCGTATCGCATTGCTGCGTATCGCTATCGCACCCTAAGGCGGCTCGAGCATTCCTGCTCAAGGTTCAATCACCGCATTTAGCAGTAACTCAACCTCAAGCAGACATCGCTTGATTACTATCGATAACTTTCGAAGAGGGATGGTGGAGCTGACCGGGATCGAACCGATGACATCCTGCTTGCAAAGCAGGCGCTCTCCCAACTGAGCTACAGCCCCATCGCTGTTCAGTATAGCAAACAGCACGGTAAAGGTGGTGGGCCTGGGTAGATTCGAACTACCGACCTCACCCTTATCAGGGGTGCGCTCTAACCAACTGAGCTACAGGCCCGGCAATCAACCGGTTATCCAGAGATTCTCAGTTGAATCGCTTGCTCTGTCGCCCGCAACCGGATCTCTCCGGTCGCGGGCTTTTGAGCTCTCTCGAAAGGTTTCGAGGACACAGTTGAACATGCAATACGGCTACGCCATATTTGACCGTCGATGTTGACAGAAGGCGAATAAGAGATGGTCTAGTTCAGGCTCGCACGAACTCGCCGAAGCTCGTTCGTACGGTACTCGGCACCACGGCACCTCGGATGATCGTGAGATCAGAGCCGCCTGCATTCGCAGGGCGATAACCATCTGCCGAGATGTTTTCTCTTTAGAAAGGAGGTGATCCAGCCGCAGGTTCTCCTACGGCTACCTTGTTACGACTTCACCCCAATCATGAATTACACCTTGGGCGGCTGCTCCCTTGCGGTTAGCGCACCGACTTCTAGTGCAACCCACTTTCGTGATGTGACGGGCGGTGTGTACAAGGCCCGGGAACGTATTCACCGTGGCATGCTGATCCACGATTACTAGCGATTCCAGCTTCATGGAGTCGAGTTGCAGACTCCAATCCGAACTGAGGCCGGCTTTTTCCGATTAGCTCACCCTCGCGGGGTTGCAGCGGTTTGTACCGGCCATTGTAGCACGTGTGTAGCCCTGGACATAAAGGCCATGAGGACTTGACGTCATCCCCACCTTCCTCCCCGTTATCCGAGGCGGTTTCGTCAGAGTGCTCAACTAAATGGTAGCAACTGAAGATAAGGGTTGCGCTCGTTGCGGGACTTAACCCAACATCTCACGACACGAGCTGACGACAGCCATGCAGCACCTATATACATGTCTCTTGCGAGACGCCGACGTTTCTGCCGGATTCATGTACATTTCGAGCCCAGGTAAGGTTCTTCGCGTTGCGTCGAATTAAACCACATGCTCCACCGCTTGTGCGGGCCCCCGTCAATTCCTTTGAGTTTCAGCCTTGCGACCGTACTCCCCAGGCGGATTGCTTATCGCGTTAGCTTCGACACGGCCGGATTGGGTACCGGCCACATCAAGCAATCATCGTTTAGGGCTAGGACTACCAGGGTATCTAATCCTGTTTGCTCCCCTAGCTTTCGTGCCTCAGCGTCAGTTATGGTCCAGTGAGCCGCTTTCGCCACAGGTGTTCCTTCCGATATCTACGCATTTCACCGCTACACCGGAAATTCCACTCACCTCTCCCATACTCAAGCTCAACAGTTTCTCATGCAGACTTCGGGTTGAGCCCGAAGATTTCACATAAGACTTGTCAAACCGCCTACGCACCCTTTACGCCCAATAATTCCGAACAACGCTTGCCCCCCTCGTATTACCGCGGCTGCTGGCACGAAGTTAGCCGGGGCTTCTTCTATGGGTACCGTCATTATCTTCCCCATCGAAAGGAGTTTACGTACCAAGATACTTCATCCTCCACGCGGCGTTGCTGCGTCAGGGTTTCCCCCATTGCGCAAAATTCCCCACTGCTGCCTCCCGTAGGAGTCTGGACCGTGTTTCAGTTCCAGTGTGTCCGTGCGCCCTCTCAGGCCGGATACCGATCATCGCCTTGGTGGGCCATTACCCCGCCAACTAGCTAATCGGCCGCGAACTCCTCCCCAAGCGCATTGCTGCTTTGACTCGTAAGTGTTATGCGGTATTAGCCCAGATTTCTCTAGGTTATTCCCCACTCGAGGGTAGATGATTCACGTGTTACTCACCCGTGCGCCACTTTACTCAGGACCGAAGCCCCTTTCTCGTGCGACTTGCATGTGTTAGGCACGCCGCCAGCGTTGATTCTGAGCCAGGATCAAACTCTCGTTTAATCTTGGTGTGCATGCCATCCAGCGACAGGGGTCGGGATGGTTATCATGCGCCCCCACCGCTCGAAAACAGTGAAGGTTATAACTAGTGAGAATGACTAAACCAAATTCGCCGTCATCTCACGACTGGCATGTTCAACTATGTTGTCAAAGATCCAAACTGCATCCGCACTCGGCGGGCAGCTTTGAATCAAGGACCAACCGGAGTCACAAAGTGACTTGCCCGATACGTGTCCTCGAACTTGAGTTACGCTATCAATTCCGTCGATGTTGCCAAGCCCTGCTTCCTTATTTACCGGTTCCACTTAGCCAAGACTCAAGCCTTTCGTGGTCGCCGTCGGAAGCCGCCGTAGCAGCGCGTGACGTTTGCGCGAACTTTCTAAGAGTATCGAAACCAGAGGATTATGTCAACCTGTTTTCTTTCTCTCACCGTCTCGCGGAAGACTTACTCAACAGGAAAGCCAAACGAAAAGCCCCTGCTGACATCTTCTATAGCGTAAAAACTAAAACATCCAGACGACCGAATCATCGGCCGCGGAGCACTCAGCTCCTGACAAATCCCGTACCCAGCAAAATCAATCCACAAAGGAAAGACCCGAAGAGTACCTCAATCAACTGCAGTGGCTTGGGTTTGCTTATCGGCTGGCCCCTAAACTCCTAAGGCTCTCAGACCGAATCAAACACTTGGACTGCGCTCCGTCGTACCCAATAACCAGCCGTAAACTCAAGCCAATAGGCGCGAAGCTCACTACTCACATTCGCTGGCTGCTTTCGCTTGCCCGCTCATTGCGACTTCCTGAGATTAGCAGGGGATCCTGTGCCACGCAAGTCCTACCTGAGCTTTTCTGTGGAATTCCTGTGATTACTTCGACAGACGTGCAGATATACCAGACGTGGGGGACACGCGGTAGAATCCCGTCCTATGGAGCCGACCGAAATTCAGGAGTTCTCGAAGCAGATGCAGGAGGCAGGAGAGGGGGAAAGCATGACCACGATTGCCCTCGCGATTTCCATCCTCGCAGTGCTTGTGGCGCTGGTCACCGTGCTCGGCCATCGCAGTCATACAGAAGCGGTGTTGATGCAGTCCCGCGCGGATGACCAGTGGAATGAGTACCAGGCGAAGAAAATCCGGCAGGACAATTTGTCGGTGGTGCTCGATACGCTTTCGCTCCAGCCTTCTCCTTCAGCCGCGACGCAAGCCAAGATCGTTGAGTACAAGGCACATATCGCTAAGTGGAACGGTGATCTTGCGGAAGGACAGACGAAGGCTCGCGAGTTCGAAGCCGAGGTGGCTCATGCCGAGCGTCAGGCGAGCCGTTACGATCTTGGCGAGGCGCTTCTGCAGATATCCGTGGTTCTTTCGTCCGTCACGCTGATCACCCGCAAGAAAGGCTACTTCCTGTTTGGTCTTAGCGTTGGCGCTATTGGACTGATCTTCGCGCTATCCGCCCTGTTCGTTCACTAGGTTGGCTTGGTCAGGACACCAAGATCTGCGAGACCGTTGACGAAGTACTGGACCGCGAGCGCGACCAGGAGAAGACCCATGATCCGGACGAGGATGCGGATGCCTGTATCTCCGAGCATTCTGCCTACTCGATCCGAGTTGCCGAGTACCAGATAGCAAATTGCGGCCGTAATTGCGATGGCGAAGAGAATTGCTCCCATCTGCCATCGCGTCTGCGCTTGTCCTACGAGAACCATCACGCTTGTGATCGATCCTGGTCCGGCTAGCATCGGGATGCCGAGTGGAACGATGCCCGCGTCTTCCTTGGAGGCTGCGGCTTCGGTGTCGCCTGTCGCTTCCTGGGTGGGAGAGCGCTTGGCTTCGAGCATGTCGAGGCCAATCAGCAGCAGGATGATTCCGCCAGCGATCTCGAATGCCGGGAGCGTGATGCCGAACATCTTGAAGATGTAGCGTCCCGCGAGGGCGAAGGCGCTGAGTGCAAACCACGCGGTGAGAGAGGCTTTGCCTGCGATGCTTCGCCTGCGTCGGGCGTCGGAGCCTGAGGTGACGGCGAGGAACGTGGGCATCGCCGCGAAGGGATCCACGAGGAAGAAGATAGAGCTGACAGCGAGCAGGGAGAAGCGCACGTAGGCCGAGTTCTGCAGCTCCGACAGACCGACAGTGTTGAGGTACAGCATTGCTTCCCATCCTTTCACGGCAACGGATTGCGAGTTCGACGATCAGCGCATGCGTGTGCCATTTCGAACCACATTTCGGGGCTTTCAGGCGGCCGGGGCTTGCGATCGAACGCTATAATCGAAGCCTCAGGAGTTCGACCATGCCTTTAGAGACCACCGCACACATCTGGCACAACGGCAAGCTCATCCGCTGGGAAGACGCCCAGATCCACGTCATGTCGCATGTCATTCACTACGGCTCCTCGGTGTTCGAGGGGATTCGGTGCTATCAGCAGCCTGGTGGAGCTGGCGTGTTTCGCCTGCAGGAGCATATGGCTCGTCTGGTGGATTCGGCCAAGATCTACCGGATGCCTCTGCCGTACACCGCGGAGCAGCTTTCGGATGCGGTTGTGGATGTAATCGAGGCGAATGGCGTTGCGCCTTGCTACATTCGTCCGATCGCTTTCCGTGGATATGGAGAGATCGGCGTGAATCCGCTGAAGTCTCCGGTTGAGGTTTACATCGCCAACTTTCCGTGGGGCAAATACGTTCCGGGCGATGCTGGCGCGGATGTTTGCGTGTCGAGCTGGTCGCGGCTCGCGCCGAACACGATGCCTTCGCTGGCGAAGGCGGGCGCGAACTATATGAACTCGCAACTCATTCGCATGGAAGCCGAGATCAATGGTTATTCCGAAGGAATCGCGCTCGATGTGAACGGATATCTCTCGGAAGGTTCGGGCGAAAACCTGTTCCTCGTTCGCGGTGGAGTTCTCTACACGACTCCGTTGGCGAATTCGGTGCTGAATGGTATTACGCGTTCTTCCGTGCTGACGATTGCGAAGGAGCTTGGCATCACCGTTGTCGAACAAGCGATGCCGCGCGAGATGCTCTACATCTGCGATGAGGCTTTCTTCACCGGAACAGCCGCTGAAGTGACGCATCTTCGGTCAGTCGATCGCATCACGATCGGCGATGGAAAGATGGGTCCGATTACGCGTTCGATCCACGACGAGTTTTTTGCGCTCGTGAATGGAACGAAGACGGATCGCTTCAACTGGCTTACTCCAGTGAATGTGCGGGTTCCAGTTTCGGTTTAATCGCGCAATGGGGAGGGGTATCCCCCTCCCCATTGCCTGCGTCTAAGTCTTTTCGATTGTTCAGTTTACGGCATAGACCCGGCTGCAAGTCCTTCTAACCAAAGGAGTTGCAGCTAAATATTAGTCAGGAAAGGAGTTAGCTCCGCATTCCTGGCTTTCATGCAAAAAAGCACACGAACAGCCCGCAAACTCCCTTCGAAACGACAAGCAAAAGGCGACCACGATACGTTAGCGATTCATGCCGACAATCGCAGGCTATGGGTTCGCTCGTTGCAACTTCCCCTACTTCTATTTTATCAATCCAGCCACAAAAAAGGACACTCGTAAGCCTTTTGGATTGAATGACTTGTACGATTTAGGGCTTGACAAGATTTTCGCGGTCGATCATTTCGTCTTCGGAACAAGCTTGATCTCGAAGATCGCGGGCCATTGTTTGCCGGTGACGAAGAGGCGATCGTGGATAGCGTCGTAGGCTATGCCGTTGAGGACCGATTCCTGATCGACTTTCTGGCCCTCCGGCAGGATGCCTTCGAGGTCGATCCAACCGAGGACCTGACCATCTTTCGGAGAGATACGGGCGATGCGATCGGAGTGCCAGATATTGGCATAGATCTCACCCTTCACGTATTCGAGTTCGTTCAACTCGTTGATCATCTCCTTGCCGTCGCGTACGACGAGGTGGCGGGTCTCAGCGAAGGTTTCAGGATTGCGGAAGCGGAGGGTTGCGGTGCCGTCGCTGGTGACGAGTTCCGTGGGAGTGTGGGTCATGCCCCAGCCTTCGCCGGAGTAGGTAAAGGTCTTGATCTGGCGGAGCGAGAAGCGGTCGTAGACGAAGCAGATGTGCGATTGCCAGGTCCACTCATAGATATTCGGACCCCAATCGACGATGCCCTCGCCGAAGTACTTCGCCGGTAAGTCTACCTGCTGGATGGGCTTGCCGGTCTCGGGCTGAATCGCCATGAGGGAAGAGTGGCCGTTGCGTCCGGTGCCCTCGTAGAAGAGGCCGTTCAGGAAGAAGAAGCCTTCGGTGTAGCTCTCGGTCGAGTGGGGATACTTCGCGACAACCTTGTAGCCGGAGACGGGAGCGGCCATGCAGCCGATAGGGGCAAGAGTCAGAAGCAGGGCGGCAGCGTTACAGAGAAACCAACGAGGGAGGCGCATATTGATTTCCCACTCTAACGTGAAGGCGGACGATCAGCCAGCGTTGGAGATGGCCCAAAGGCGCACATCTTAGCTTCGTGCGCTCCCCCCAACCGACGATGTAACTGCCGGTAAGGAGGGAGCACTTGAGGGTTATCGATAACCGAAGCGATGACGACGAAGGCGGCTAGAACTTATAGATCAGGTCTGCGCCTGCGAAGAACTGATTGCGGGCGAGGCCACCGTTGTATCCCGGCTTGTCCCAGGAATGATCGAAGCGGATTTCGGGCCGCAACAGGACCGTGCTCCCGAAGTACTTGGTCGCGTAGATCGTGTTCTCCGTGTACTTGGTCGCGATGCCGGTGCGCTGGCCCTTCTTGTCATTCAACAGATCGGAGCGGAAGCCAACGGTGAGCTTCGGGGATATCTCGCGGTTGATGTAGTTGACGATTGCGTACTCAGGAGCGGTGCAGCGCTGTTGGCCCGCTGCACAGATCGCACCGTTGGCTCCCAACTCCGGTGTGACCGGGATGGCTACATTACCGGCGACGTTCGGGACATTGGTCTCGTACATGTACCAGGACTCCGTCGCCATGTGCCATTTGGCGTTGAACTTGTGATACCAGGTCGCGTCGTAGTGCTGCAGGTTGTTGTACGCGTACTTACCGTCATTGATGCCGTTGGCACACACGTAGACGTTGTCATGATTGCTTGCGGTGGAATAGTCGAGGCAAGCGATCGCGGAGGGCTTGCGGTCGTCAGACCAGGGTGCGACATCGTGGCCAGCGGAGATGCCGAGTTGCACCATCCACTGCTTCGTCAGCTTCAGGGTTCCAAGGATCCCGGTGTCGGTGAACGGGTCGATCGTGTAAAGCAGCGAGTGAGTCATGTTGTAGTTGTTGGGCGCGAGCTGCGCTTCGATTCCGGGAACGGAAAGGAAGCGTCCCACACGTATGTTCAGGCCTTCCTTGACTGGAAAGTAGAGGTCCGCGTATTCCAGGACCGGATCGAATCCGTAGCGCCGGTTCTTCTGTAGGAGCTGCTGGCTGAAGTAGTCCTTGGCGGTCGTAAATCGGTAGTCATTTCCATAGAAGGCCGTGAAGTGATAGCCCCAATCGAAGTGGTCTTTCTGGACTGTGTTCGGCAGCCGTTCGATATAGATCACGGCCTGGTTGAGGACCACACTGTTCGGAAAGACGTCGTAGGATACGGGAAAGTTGTTCTTACTCGATGTGCTGAAGTTGAAGCTTGGCGCGATCCAGCCGTAGACCTTCGTTCGCTTGTCCTGAAGCTTCAGGGCTGTCATCAGCGGGTAGACATTTCCGTCCGGAACGCCGATGGCGGGAGATCCTCCATAGCCCCAGTCGGAGCCTGGGTACGGGGGACTGTCGAGGGGAGCATCGAGAGCGCGGCGCAAGGGCGCGGGTGATTCCGGCGCAGTCCCATTCCAGTCTGTCTTGTAGAAGAGGCCGAGGCGGTGGAGGAAGTTACCATCCGGCGGGGCGGACTGCGATGCCTGCGTGGGTGTGCTTTCTGAGGGGTCCTGATTGCCTGACTTCTGTGCCGATGCTGCCGTGGCCCATACTGCGAGGACGCCCAGAACAGCAGTGGTGCGGACGAGGCGCGTCCCAAAGATCGTGTGATTCATGGTTCTCCATCCGGTGCAGAGCCGAAACGCGTCTTTGCACCATCTGCAAGGCTATCGCCCGTGTGATGAGGGAGGCATAAGGATTGGCTGTGGAGTGGATGGGGGGCGAACGGAGATAGCATGAAGCATGCACGGGATTGCGGTTGGAAGCCGCCAGAGGATTGACCTGGAGACGTGGGAGCGACGGGCGAGCTTTGAACTCTTCAGAAACTTCACAGAGCCTTATCACGGCGTCTGTCTGAGGGTGGACTGCACGGCGACCTACCGGTATGCGAAGGAGCATCGGCTCTCTGTGTTTTTATCGCTCCTGCATCGGTCGCTCGTCGCAGCGCACGAGGTGGAACACTTCAGGACGCGCCTCGTTGACGGCACGGTTTGGCGCTACGACACGATCCATGGCGGCAGTGCCGTTGGGCGTGAGAATGGGACGATTGGCTTCGGGCACTATCCCTTTCGACAAGGGCTTGAGGACTTCGTACGCGAGGGGACGGTCGAACTCGAGCGAGTGCGCGGTCGAGACGATATGGAGCGTTATCCAGACGCTAACCTGATTCGCTTCTCGGTGCTTCCCTGGTTCGATTTCACTTCGATCTCGCACGCGCGTGAGTTCACGCGGGAGGATTCCGCTCCGCGCATCACCTTCGGCAAGATTACGGATGCCAACGGCCGATGCACGATGCCGGTGTCCATTCACGTGCATCATGCACTTGTGGATGGGCTGCATGTGGCGCAGTTTGTCGAGCGGTTTGAGGAGGCGATGGGTGCTCCGGATGCGGTGTTTCCCTGACGTCCTGGAAGTGTCTCCAAAACGATCGGATACGCGAATTACGTCCTGTGGTTATATTTGCATTGCCAATCTCAAAGTGGGCGCTGATTCTGATTTAGTCATCGAAAACTCGACCGGAGGCAGCATGGCAGAGATTAGGAAGGATCTAGTACAGAGTCTTACTGAGCCAATGATCAAAGTCTTCAAGGCGGGAGGATTTGGACTGACTTTTCTAACACTCGGAGCCATTCTCATGCTGACGGCTTACAACTCAGATATGAGAGGAGGCATGTCGAACTGGGTTTTTGGAACGGGGTTTCTGCTTATCGTATTGACCTCTTTCCTGTTCTTTATGAAGGACATCGTCCCTTTGCTAAAGGCTTATGCCGAGGTCCGAAGAAACGCCCGTCTCATCAAAACAGTGCAAGACACCGCGATTGAACTCAGTGGCATTGCGTTCGACCTCCAAACGCTTGCCTATGGACATGCAACGGCGATTGCTAAGGCTCTCGGAACTGCCAGAGCAGCGTTGGAAAGCATACCGTGGCTCGGACCTTCGATCGCCGGTCAACAGTGGCTTCAAGAGGCGGACTCTCTTTCTGCATCAATTATTGAGATTGCCGTTGGTGCCCGCGCGACTATCAAAGACATTGAGAAAGCGCTAGTTGCCATAGATCCTAAGCTGCTAGAACGATATCTCGATCAGCTTCGCACGTTCCACCAAGAAGTAGAGCAAGCGTTGAGGTCTCCAAGGAGCGAGCAGTTGAAGCGTTCCTCTCCCGGTCTAGCACTTGAATAGGTAAGTCAATTGGCAATGGCCCCCATTCTCTTCGACGCTGCTACTGGCCGTCACTTGGTTTGTGGGACACGACGAGTTCGGGTTCCTTGACGGCGGAGAGTTCCTCGACCTGGCTGGGCACGGGGCGACGCTTACGGTAGTACGGGGCGAGGGATTGGGGCTGGCCGGAGAGGAGCGACTGCTCGGTGGCCTGGAGGACGCGGACGTCTAAAAGGCCTTCTTCCCCGTCGGCTTCGGGAGCCTTGTTGTTGAGGATGCAGTCGGAGAAGTACTTGAGCTCGCCTCCGAAGTGGTCGGTCTTGCTGAAGCTTTCGGAGCTCTTCTTTTTTTCGACCGTGAGGACGTGCTCCATGGCGGAGCCGACCTGATAGGCAGGCTCGGAGAAGAGGTCGCCCTTTTCACCGACCACGCGGAAGTCATCGACATCGCCGCCGTTGTAGCTAAGGGTGAAGGCGGCGATGCGGTCGTTCGGGAACTTCAACGTGACGGAGACGGTGTCTTGGAAGTCGAAGCGCTCGTCGGTGTTGACGCCGGTGGCGAAGACCTCGAGGGGTTCGGCTCCGAAGAGGTTGCGGACAGTGTTGAGGGGATAGGGGCCCATGTCGGGGACGGGACCGGCCCAGAAGCCGTTCTTCGCGCGGTGGTTCTGGCCGGAGACCTGCTGCGAGAAGCTGGAGTTGAAGAAGCGGACCTTGCCGATGGCCCCGTCGCGGACCTTCTGGATGGCGTCGAGGGTGCCGGGCTCGTGGTGGAGGCGGTAGGCGACCATGAGCTTGGCCCCGGATTTTTCGCTGGCAGCGATCATGCGCTCGCACTCCTTGACGGAGACGGCCATGGGTTTTTCGAGGAGCAGATGGACGCCGGCTTCGAGGACCTTGACGGCGGTCTCGACGTGATCGAAGTTGGGGAGAGCGAGATAGACGGCGTCCACGGTGCCGGAGGCGAGCATGATGTCGAGCTCGGCATAGGAGTAGTGATCCTTGATGCCGTACATGGCGCCGAGCTTCTCGGCTTTCTCTTCGTGGCTGGTGACGAGGGCCACCATCTCACTGTTGCCGGTGTGTTCGACTCCGGGCATGAAGGCTGCCTGGGAGATCCATCCGAGACCGACGACGGCGTACCGAACCTTCGTACCGGGTTTTACGTGAACTGCCATTGCGTTTCCCTCCGGGGGTTGGTCTGCGCTTTTACGCGCATGGTGGGTGGGACGCATGGGGCGCCAGAGGAGGATGTCCTTTCAGCGCGGGTATGCTTCACGCGCTGAAAACGAGGATTGGTTGCCTACTCGCGGGTGGGGAAAAAGAGCGCGAAGACAGTGCCGCTGCGGCCGGGGGTTTCGCTGCTGCGGACGCGGACCCAGCCCTGGTGGTTCCTGATGATTTCGAGGCTGACCCAAAGGCCGAGGCCGGTGCCGGTGGTGGGCTTGGTGGTGAAGAAGGCTTCGAAAAGGCCGCGCTGGGTGGCTTCGCTCATGCCGCAGCCGTTGTCGGCGACGATCACGCGGAGGCCGGGGCGGCCGGTCTTCCAGTCGCGCGTACAGCGGGTGCGGAGATGGATGTCGCCTTTGCCGCGGAGGGCGTCGAGGGCGTTGCCGAAGAGGTTGGCAAAGACCTGGCGCATGTCGCCGGCGAAGCAGACGATGGAGTCGTTCGAGGCGAACTTCCGTTGAACTTTGACCTGGAGGGTGGCGAGACGCCCCTGGAAGAGGCTGATGACGCTCTCGAGGATCTCGGTCATGCGGGTGGACTGGGCGTGGGTGGACTGCCGGTGGAACTTGAGCGTCTGGGTGACGATGTGGCTGACGCGCTGGAGTTCGCTGGCGGCGAGGGAGGCGTAGGTCTTCATGTCCGGGCCGGCGGCTTCAGAGTGCTCGATGAGGTAGAGGAGGTTGACGATGCTCTCGAGGGGATTGTTGATCTCGTGGGAGATGGAAGAGGCGAGGCGGCCGACGGCGGCGAGCTTTTCGGTGCGGGCGAGGGCGACCTCCTGCTTTTTGCGCTCGGTGATGTCCTGAAAGAAGATGGCGATGCCGGGGCCGACAGGGGCGACGTTGACGACGTACCAGCGCTGGCGCATGGAGTTGAAGTCTTCGAAGGTGATGGCGGTGCGGTCGCGCATGGACTGCTGGTAGCGCGGGTAGAAGGTGGTCTCGACGACGCCGGGGTAGACGTCGAGGAACATGCGGCCGGAGAGGTCTTCGCCGTCGGAGATGGTTCGGATGGCGGCTGCGTTCATATAGCGAATGATCCAGTGCTCGTCCATGACGAGCACTGCGTCGCGAGAGGCTTCGATGAGCTCGTGGACGAGCAGCGCCTGGCTTTCGCGGGCCTTGGCGGCGTGACGAAGGTCTTCAAGAGCGGACTCGGCGCGGGCGGCCTGAGTGAGCGCGGTGGCCTCGTGGACTTCAAGGAGATGGCGGAGGGTATGGACCTCGGAGCGCAGACGGAGGAGTTCGGCGGCGATGGGCTCCTCGCGCGGACGGTCGGGCGTTTCGTGTTCGCGCTCCGGTCTCAACGTAGGCCTCTCGGGGACTGCGCATTCCACTACTTCAACGTACGATGCTGCTTCGCTGGATTTGACCGCTTGAACGTAGTGGCTGATCGTCGACGAACGTCATGCGATGGAAAAGACGGGATGCGCTAGATGGCGCAGGAGCACTAGCTTGACGCCGAGGGCGAGAGTGCGGAAGAGGCTGGCAGTCTCCTGGCGGATGGGGACGATGGAGAAGAGAACGACGAAGAAGAGCTCCCCGGTGGGGAGGAGGCCTCCGAAGCCGAGCACGGAGCAGACGCCGTAGGGCTTTACGAATTCATTCTGCGAGGGGACGAAGGCGCTGTCGCGGGCACGCTCGACGTGAAAGACGTCGAGCGTGCGCCTTTCGAGTTCTTCGAGTTCTCCGGAGGCGGCTCCGATGAGATGCCCGGGTTCGAGACCCATCTGCTGGACGAGGCGGGCGATCATGGGAGCCTGATTGACCATCTCGGCAGTTGCCAGGGGGATTGCCTTGTGGCCGTTGGAGGCATGGCGAGAGTTCCACTCAGGCCGCAAGCCGCGTGTGGCGAGAAGTGTCAGGCAAGGCATCGCCTCGCTGGGGACCCCTCCGTGCATAGCGTGGGTGGCGGCTTCCCGGAGGTCTGGCGGAAGCTCGCCGAAGGTATGAGTCTTGAAACAGCGCACAAGGGCGCACGCTGATTCTCCGGAACCACGAACGCGGAAGGCCTCGTAGAGGAAGTCGACAACCTCGCAGGCGGCGTCTTCCATGCATGCACTATCCTGACCGAGCTCGCGGAGAAACTTGCCGGATTGCACCATCTCTGCGAGGCCGAAGTTTTCGAAGTCATACATGACCGTTGGATGCTCCCTGGAACGCTGATTCAGCCGTGAATCCTCATACAGCAGGCCGGCGAAGCGGTCCGATGAAGAGCTGGTGAATGTCGCCTAAACCACCTTAGCTAAGAAGTCTGAGCTTTACTTCTTTATCGAAAAGAGGAGATGATCCTGTTACGCTTTCCGCGTATCTCATAAACAACAAAAGGACTTCCCCGTGAGCGATGAAGTCGGGAGTGAGATCTCCGCTTCCAGGATGCCGTGTCCGAAGTGCGGGGCGGTGAAGGCCTATCGCAAGACCCGCAAGAACTTCGTACAGAAACACGTGCTGGGCTACTTCGGCCTCTTTCCGTGGGAGTGCGGGTCATGTCACCACCAGTACTACAGCAAGAATCGGGGGGATCGCAGGCGAGCGCGACCGGTCGAGAATCCATGGACCCCACGCGGACCGCAGCACCCTCCGGCAGCCTGAGCACTCAGTTTGCTTCGGGAGAGCCCAGGTCGAGGGGCTTGGTGGTGATGTCGCCGCGCATACCGTACACACCATCCTGCATATCCCAGCCGGGGAGTTCCTGAGACCCGGTAATCAAGCGTGCCCCGTCGTTGAAGAAGACGTAGGTCCAGGCCCACTCACGGAAGACGGAAAACCGGTTGCGGAAGCCGATGAGAAAGAAGATGTGCACGACCAGCCAGGTCATCCAGGCCGGGAATCCGCTCCAGTGCGCCTTGAACGGCCATTCGATCTTGGCGACGGCAGCTTTGCGGCCGATGGTCGCCATATCGCCCTTATCGAAGTAGCGGAAGTCCTTCTCCTTGATGGGACCGTCGGAGCCACGGTCCTTGCCCAGAAGCTTGCCGATGCGCTTCGCGACGTAATCCCCCATCTGCATCGCAGGTTGCGCGACGCCGGGAACCTGCTTGCCATCCTGTTCGACGTGGGCGAGGTCGCCGATGACATAAATCTCGGGGTGTCCTGCGGGGTTGAGGTGGCTATCGACAAGCACGCAACCCTTCTTGTCGGTCTCGACACCGAGCAGCTTGCCGAGGGGCGAGGCTTGGACACCTGCGGCCCACAGGGTGCAGACAGAATCAATCCTCTCCGTGCCCACCATCACGTAGCCTGGCTGAACATCGCTGACATGCATGCCCGTCTTGACCTTGACCCCGAGTGCATTGAGTTGCCGCATGGCGGCTTTGCGGAGATCTTCGGGGTAAGCGGCCAGGATGTTGGGAGATCCCTCAAGGATCATGACACTTGCCGAGGACGGATTGATGTGGCGAAAGTCCTTGCGCATGTAGAGCCGGGCAATGTCAGAGATTGCTCCGGCGAGCTCGACCCCGGTTGGGCCGCCGCCGATGATGATGAAGTTCAGGGCGGGGTGGCTTCCGGTCTCGAGCATCTGGCGCTCGGCCAGCTCGAAGGCGAGCAGAACGCGACGGCGAATCTCGACGGCGTCCTCGACGGTCTTCAGCCCCGGGGCGATCGCCGCCCATTCATCCTTGCCGAAGTAAGAATGCGTCGAACCGGTGGCGAGGACAAGGTAGTCATATTCGAGCCGCGCCCCGGAACGCAGGGTCACACGCTGTTCCTTGACGTCTATCTCGATTGCTTCGTCCATCAGGACGTCAATGTTTTTGTGCTCGCGAACAATAGACCGGATGGGCTGCGCGATATCCGCCGGGGAAAGCACGGCGAGGGCGACCTGGTAAAGCAGAGGCTGAAAGGTGTGGTGGTTCTTCCGGTCCACGAGCGTTACGTCGACTCCCATCTTGGCCAGCCCAAGCGCTGTATGAATCCCGCCGAAACCGCCTCCGATGACCACAACACGCTTCCGTACGCTACCTTCCATCGCCATCGATGACGCCATCGTTCGCAGCTCCTGTGATGCCTTCTGTAGCTTCATCTAATCAGATGCAGCGACGAGCCGCGCACACCATGCATTTTCAGGCCTTCCTTTCAGGGCATTTTTGACAGCGCGAGCGAAAGAAAGCCGTACAGTCCCCGTGGCGGCGACGAACTGCACGGCTTCGGCGACCTTCGACGGATTTACCGGCATGAGGCATGGAGACCGCCGGCGTCCGAAACGAGTGTCTCGAACCCGTCTACCGGAGCGAGAGTACGGCTGGGACGTCTGGCGGGGACGCGGCAAAGAAAGTTGACGTGATGGTCGTTCCGCCCGCAGTCGCGGTGAGAACGGCCGGACCGGCGGCGATGGGGATGACCTGGGTGGTGGCGATGCCAGTGGGATCGGCGTGGAGGACACAGGAGGCGCGTCCACAGGCGGTGAGAGTTGCATTCGTGGCAGTGACAGTCATGGGGACGCCCGCCGCGATCGTCGCGCCGTCCCCATACAGGATCTTGACCGAGAAGGGGGTGGAAGCGGCCTGGCCGATGGATGAGCCGTCCGGGGGGAGCGAAGTGACGGTGAGGATGTCGTTCGGGAGAGTGACGCCAGTAACGGTGCTCGTGACGGTGACGCCGCCCGCGATGGCGGTAAGAACGATGGGGCCGGCGAAGAGCGGGGTGACGGTGGTGGAGATCGTTCCGTTGGCGTCGGTGGTGAAGTAGCAGGCGGTGCCGCAGTTGGTGAGGCTCGCGGCGGGGGACTGGAGCTTGACGGAGATTCCGGTGGCCAGGGTGATGCGGTCGCCGAGGTAGACCTGCACCGTGAAGGGCGTTGGAGAGAGGAGGCCGACATAGGCTGCTCCGGTGGGGGCGGAGAGGATTTTGAGGTAATCGGGCGGCATGGCAAGGGCCTGGAAGGAGGCCGAGGCGGAGGCACTGCCCGATGCGAGCTGGAAGGTGACGATGCCGGGAGAGTGCGGAGTGACGATCGCCGAGATGGTGCCGGAGGCGTCGGCGGTGAGGACGCAGGAAGAGGCCCCGGCGCATGTGGAGAGACCGGCCAGGGTCGCCGAGATGCTGACCGCAGCCCCGGCTATGGGCGTCACACCGTCGGCGCGCAGCACCTGAGCCCGGAACGGAATGGCCGCGGGGACGCCAACGTAGACGAGAGTGGCGGGCTGGGAGAGGATGCGTATCCAGTTCGCCGAGGAGGTGAACGCGACGGCGATCGACCCGCCTCCCGCGGAGGCTTTCAGGGAGATCGTTCCGAGAATGGTGGGAGTCACGGTGGTCGAGATCATGCCCTGGGCGTCCGTGGTGATGGAGCAAGTGGCCGCTCCACATGCTCCCAGTTGACCGCCGGTAGCTGTCACGGTTGCGGGGACGCCGGGGGCGGGTGTGATCCCATCGCCGAGAAGAACCTGGAAGGCGAAGGGGATGGCTGCCGGGGTGCCGACGGTGGTTCCGTTGCCTGGGATCGAGACGAGGTGGACCGTCTCCGGGGGGACGGCCTGCGCGGTGAAGGAGGCCGGGAGGGTGCTGCCGCCGGCGGTTGCCGAGAGACTGATTGTCCCGGGAGTGGTTGGAGCGACGGTTGTCGACACGGAGCCGGTGGAGTCGGCGGTGAGGGTGCAGGTGGATAGGCCACAGGCACCGAGGGTCGCCTGAGTCGCCGATATCTTCACGGTGACGCCGGAGGCGGGGGTAAGGGCGTCGCCGAGAAGAACCTTAACCCCGAACGGCGATGCGGCGGGGGTTCCGACATAGGCGCCGTTTGCGGGAACGGACGTGACGCGGAGGATGTCCGGAGGCAGGGCGAGGGCACCGAAGGAGGCGGAAAGAGTTCCACCCCCGGCTGTGGCCTGGAGCGAGATAGTGCCCGCAGCCGAGGGGATGACGGTGGTGGAGATCATGCCGGCAGGGCTGGTGATCAGTCTGCAGGATGACAAGCCCGCGCATGCGCCGAGGGTGGCTCCCATGGCTGAGACGGCTGTGGTGAGGCCGATGGCGGGGGTAACGCCGTCGGGAAGAGTGACGCGGACGGCGAAAGGGGCTGAGGCGGGAATTCCTGCATAGATTGGGGACGATGGCAGGGAGAGGAGTTGGAGGGTGTCCGGAATGATGGTTGCGGAGACGAAGGATGCGGTTACGGAGGCTGTGTCGACCGAGGCGAGGAGGTTTATGGTTCCGATCGTAGTGGGGGTAACGCTGGTGAGGATGCTGCCAGTGTTGTCCGTGGTCAGCACGCAGGTGGGAATGGCTCCGCAGGCTCCGAGGGTGGCGTTGGTTGCGGAGACGGTGACGCCGACGCCGGATGCCGGGGTGCTACTGTCGGCGAGGAGGACGCGCACGGCGAAGGCCGCGGCTGCGGGAACGCCTATATAGGCTCCGCTGGCTGGAGAAGAGACTACCGTGAGGACGTCCGGCAGGGCGGTCGAGCCGTAGGTGAGGGCGGCGGTCATGGTGGTCTCGCCGCCGGTCGACAGGTCCGTGACGGCGACGTCGGCGGTTTGTGCGCTGGTCATGGCTGGGGCGATGGCTACGATCGAGGTCGGAGACCAGCTCAGAACCTGGGCAGCTGCGCCGTTGATCGTCACGGCGTTCCCGGAGCGGAAGCCTATGCCAGAGATAGTGACCTGGCCTCCGTTGAGAGGGACCTGGGTCGGCGTGATCGAGTCCGCGTAGAGGACACGCGCGGTGTAGGCGTAGTCGGGACGGCCGTCTCCGCGCATATCGCCGAGGCCCAGGCGGAGGAGGCGGGTTGCTGGATTTGCCACGGTCAGGGCGGTCAGGCCGGGAGTCGCGGTGTTCATGGAGGCGGCTACGGAACCGACCGACGGCGGGGTTCCGGGCGCGTCCGCGCTGGCCCAGAGGCCGATGACGGGCTGCACCTTTCCGGCGGTGGGGATGCCCTGGTCATCGAGCGCCATCACCTCGACGGTCAGCGTTCGCCCGGCCTGCACTGCGAATCCGGACCAGGCGGTGTGGCCGTAGCCGCAGAGCGTTCCGGCCCATTCTCCGTTCGGGACGACATCGGTTGGGGCTGTCTCGGCGCCGTCGGAGCCCGGGGTGCATGCTCCCGCTCCGCTAGTGGCGACGAGCGTCTTCGACGCATACGACGCCCTGCCGACGACGCCGTAGGTTACCGTCAGCGGCTCTCCGGAGGGCGTTACCTGCGATTCGGTGTAGGGGCCGACGGCATACTGGCCCGTATAGAGGGGATTCACCGGCTCGGTCGTCACAATCATGTTGTTCCACACCTCGCCCGTGGGAATCGGGATCCAGGCGAGGTCGAAGGTTCCTTCCATCTGGTAAGGCCAGCCGAAGCTCTCCGCGAGGGACGTTCCCTTGGGCGTGACCGGGTTTCCTCCAATCCTCTGGAAGCGATAGCCGGAGACGGAACTCTCGAGGTCGTAGGCGTCCGTGGTATTCGTTGGCGGGTGGAAGCGTCGCACGAGTACGTTCACGCCCTGCATACCTTGTCCGTTGGCGAAGTTGATCGAGCCGGTCACGAACCCGGCGACGGAATAGGCGGGGATCTTGCCGTTTCCGGTGGTGCCACTCGGGTAGACGGTGGCGATGGAGGCGAGGTCGTCCGGACGCAGGGTAAACGGCTGCGGCAGGCATTGATAGGCGTAGGGTCCGCAGAGGAGGTCGATGGGGTGCATCAGGGGCCAGTTGAGCTCTTCCGCGTTCGAGGCCTGCGGCGATCCGGTGAAGACGTTGTCGTTGGTCTGCGACCAGGCCAGTCCAAGCACGCGGCCAAAGGCGCGGACAAGCCTGTACTTCATCTCGAGCTGCAATTCGGGGTCGGGACCGGTGCATCGGCCGTTCAGAACGAGAAGGGCATGCTGGATGAGGTTCGACGGGGCGATGCTGTCGACGCTCTCGGTGACGGCGGCCTGACGGCAGTTGCCGGGGTCGCTGGCACCGCTGCCGAGGAGAAGGTCGGTCACGGAGCCGTCGCTGTCGTAGATCACGGCGATCTGGATGGCTGCGCTGTTCGAGGGTTGCACGTCGGCGGGAAAGACGAGGCCGCTCGAGCCGAAAGAGACGTTCGCGCTGCTGACATGCTCGGCCAGCGTGCCACCCTGCGCGAGGACGATGCTCGATACGCTGACGTTCCATACGCCGGCGGCGTCGGCGACCAGGGCATCCGCGGCGGCGTGGTTGACCGAGGCGCTGAGGTCGCCGGGATCGGTGAAGTAGAGGGGGCTGGTGGTGAACCAGACGACGGGCTTGCCGTCGGAGTTGGCGAAGTACGGCCTGCCCGAAGACCAGCGCGGACCGCCCGCGAACGCTGTCGCCGTGACCGTCACGGTCAGCCAGATGGCCCAGACGGCTGTCCTAGTGAGCCGCATGGAGAGATTCCTGCCAGATGAGCAGCATGCCGAGGACCTGACCTAGTTCCGGCTGAAGATTGGTGGCGGGCTCCGGAGTTGACACTCCGCCAAGCGCGAACCCGGTGGCTACCCGCGACAGCGCGGGCGATATGGAGTTTGTCGAGCGCAGGGTTTTCGCCTGGAGCCAACGCAGATCGACGCGACTGACCGTGTTCTGCACGGGCATGACAGCCTTCGCGGCTTTCGCAGCGTGCGCCTGCACGCCCTGCGCGATGCGCGCCGAGGGTGAGACGAGGTCCCCGCCGGTGACGGGGATCGCGCCATCGAGACCGTCGACCGGAGAACTCAGGCCACCTGGCCCCGGAGAGCGCAGAAGCATGAGCCGTCTCTGACCGACCTCGAAGCGCGGCCCATCGCGCCAGAGCCCGGCCCACTCGCGCACGATGTAGGTCGACCCCGCCGCCGGCCCTGAGACGGCCTGTTCGACGCGAAACTCGACCTCGACTACGCCTGCTGCCGCGTTGCCGGCCTGCTCCCCGGGGTTGGGCAGACGCACAGAGGTGACGGTACCAGCGAAGATAATGGCCGCACGGCTGGTCATCTCCTGCAGGACCCCCGCGACGGTCGTTGCCGGAGCCGGGTAGACCGGAGTTGCATCCGATGGAAGGCGTGGGAGTTCCTGCTGAGACTGGAGCGCTGTCGTAAGCCCAAGACCAGCCACAGCGATCAGGACAAGCCGCAAACGTTCCACGCCGCACCTCCGTCTCTTCTTTGTCGTCAGAAGAAACTTCGGTAACGGCGTGTGACTCGTTTTGAAACAGCGCTCAAGTTCTCAGCGGAATGGCCGATGAACCCGATCCTTATTGCTATGGTTGACCGTCGCCTCCACCGGCTCCATAGATATTGCCAGTGGTGTAGGAGGCGTCCTGGGATGCGAGCTGGACGTAGATGGAGGCGAGTTCGGCGGGCTGGCCAGCGCGGCCGAGAGGGTATTTGCCTCCGAAGTTGCGCCAGTGCTCTTCGGTTGCGCCGCCTGAGATCTGGAGAGGGGTATAGATCGGACCCGGCGCGACCCCGTTGACACGGACACCCCTGGGGCCGAACTGCTTGGCGAGCGATTTGACGAAGTTCATGGTCGCGGCCTTGGTCTGGGCGTAGTCGTAGAGGTTGGCGGCGGGATCGTAGGCCTGCTCGGAGGTCGTGGCGATGATCGCGGAGCCCGGCTTGAGATGCGGCAGGGCCGCGCGAATGATCCAGAACGGCGCGTACATGTTGGTCTTGATGGTCCAGTCGAAAAGCTCCGTCGTCATGTCGAGGATGGACTCCATCTGGTGCTGACGAGCCGCGTTCGAGACGACGATGTCGAGACCGCCAAGTTCCGAGACGGCCTGGGAGACGAGCTTGAGGCAGAAGACCTCCTCGCGGAGGTCGCCGGGAATCAGGACGGCCTTACGACCCGCCTTGCGGATAAGCTCGGCCACCTGTTGTGCGTCGGGCTCCTCGCTTGGGAAGTAGTTGATGGCGACATCGGCTCCCTCGCGGGCATAGGCGATGGCGGCGGCGCGGCCCATGCCGGAGTCGCCGCCGGTGATGAGGGCCTTGCGGTTGAGCAGTCGGCCGGAACCCTTGTAGCTGGTCTCGCCGTGATCGGGCGGAGGCGTCATCTTGCTTGCGAGCCCAGGCCAGGGCTGGAACGGGCTTGTGTAAGGAGGCTTGGGGTACTTGCTCGTCGGGTCGGCGACGGGCTGTGCGGTAGAGGCTTGTGCCTGCGCCGCGGAGGGGATGGCGGCGGCGGCAAGGCCCGCGCCCAGCGTGCCTACCAGGGTGCGGCGGGAGATGGTGTTATCGGATGAAGACATGAGGGTCCCAGACGTGCATTTCTTTCGCAGAGGTAGCCAGATCGTCTCTTGCAGGCGGTAGTCGGTTGGATGCGACTTCGGCTCTCGGTGAGGGGTATGGAGCTGCATGGTACGGGACCGCAGGCCGAAATTCAGCGGATTACAAGCAATTTCTTCAGGCTCGTCAAAACGGAACTGATGGAGAAGCGCTATCTGCTAGGGGCTCCGAGGCCCGGTTTAGAGCAGAAACTTGCCGACGCACTGAAACGAATGCTCTCCGGTGATCACAATCTTTTGATCACAGAGCGCCCGGTGAAGGATCGACCCGCATCCGGACGCGTTTAACTGCCCTCGGCCGAACGGAATCGGGAGCAGTCGGAGAAGCCAATGGAAAACGACATTTCTATCGCCATATTGACCGTTGCGCTGCTTACCCTGGTTTTTCTGTGGGCCTTTCTTTGTGATTGCATCAGAATTCGTCGATTTCGAGCGCTCGGCGGTGAGAACACCTCCAAGCAAAAAGCTAAGGTGGCTACTTCAACTGAGGGATTGCGGCGAACTCCGGACGGCACCCGAGTATGAGAGCCCGGCTCGGTCATCTCAGCCCTTCGGCGACGCTCGCATCGTCGACACGTCCGGACTCAAGAGCCAACGCGTAGATGGTCGAGCGATCGTCCAATACCTGACTTTCAAGGACTGATCGTTTAAACCTCCGTCGCTGGTCTCCCAGCCATTCACCCTCGCCTAAATCTCCGGGTAGAAATCGAAGAACGCGTCGATGCTGAGGCGAAGCTGTGCCTCGATCTGTTCACGGCTGCCCTCGAGGATGTGCATCGTTACATGCGCCTCGTTGCCGTTCTTCAATGCCAGCGTGGCATCTCCCACCGAGGAAACCTCATCCGCCGGCAGCAATCGCATTCCGTAAACCAAAGTCAGATTCGCCATAACCTATTGTCCCATTGGGAATAGCCTTCAGGTGCGTTTGGGCGGGTTGAATCCTTTTTGCTGGTGCCGCATTTACACTAATGGTGCCACTATGCCTGATTCTTCCGTTCGCGATACCGTTATCCTCGGCTCCGGCTGCTCCGGCCTGACAGCCGCCATTTACGCCGGCCGCTCCAACCTCAAGCCTCTCGTTCTCGAGGGCCACGAGCCCGGTGGGCAGCTTTCGATCACGACGCTGGTCGAGAACTTTCCTGGCTGGCCCGAAGGTATCCAGGGACCCGAGCTGATCGAGAATATGAAGAAGCAGGCAGAGCGTTTTGGCGCCGAGCTTTCGATGGCGCACCTGGTTTCGGCCGACCTGACGAAGTACCCGATCGAGCTGAACCTGGGCAAGGAGATCGTCAAGACGCGGACGCTGATTATCGCTTCGGGCGCGTCGGCGCGCTGGCTGAACCTGCCATCCGAGCAAGCGCTCATTGGCCATGGCGTGAGCTCGTGCGCTACGTGCGATGGGTTTTTCTCGCGCGGCAAAGAGATCGCCGTCATCGGTGGCGGGGATTCCGCCATGGAAGAGGCGCTGTTTCTGACGCGCTTCGCCTCGAAGGTGACGCTGATCAACCGCACGGGCAAGTTCCGCGCGTCGCCGATCATGCTGGAGCGCGCGATGGCTCATCCGCAGATCGAGTTCCTCTCGAACACGGTCGTCGAAGAGGTGCTCGGCGTCGAGGAGAAGGACGTGAAGGGGCTGCGGATTCGCAACACCGTCACCGGGGTCGAGTCGATCCTGCCAATCTCGTTCATGTTTCTCGGCATCGGGCATATCCCGAACGCCGGGATGTTCTCCGGGCAGATGGATCTGGATGAAGATGGCTACATTCTCGCCCACGACGACGTGTACACGACGCTGAACGGCGAGGTGCTCAAGGGCGTCTTCGCCTGCGGGGACATCAAGGACCGGAAGTACCGGCAGGCGATCACGGCCGCAGGGTCGGGATGCATGGCGGCGCTTGAGGTGGAGAAGTTTCTGGAAGAGCACGGGCGCTAAGGCTCTTTCTCGCGCTGGAGCCGGTGCGTTAGCGTATTTGCATGGAAGGTTTCGCGCCACGAGCCCGGGAGTTCATCCCTACGCCCCTGATCGAGACTGAGCGGCTTTTGCTGCGGCCGCTTGAGCTTGCGGATGCGGCGCAGGCTCAGCCGCTCTTCGCTCGATGGGAGATCGTTCGGCTGCTGAATGACGTGGTTCCCTGGCCCTTCCCGCGCGACGGGGTCGAGACCTTCTATAGGGAGAAGGCGCTCCCCGCGATGGCACGCGGCGAGGAGTGGCACTGGACGATCCGTACTCGGCCTCATCCGGAGGGGCTTATCGGCATGATTTCGCTGAAGTCGGAGGAATCCCGGCATGCCAGCAACCGGGGCTTCTGGATCGGGTTGCCATGGCAGGGGAATGGGTACGCGACAGAGGCATCGCGGGCAGTGACAGCCTTCTGGTTCGAGACGCTGGGCTTCCCTACCCTCACGGTGCCAAAGGCTACACAAAACATCGCCTCGCGGAAGATCTCCGAGCACTCCGGGATGCGGTTGATCCGGACCGAGCCGCATGGGTTCGTCTGCGGACAGCTTCCCGCCGACATCTGGCAGATCACCCGGGAGGAGTGGCTGGCGCTGCCGGGAAACGCGAATACCGGCAAAACCGTAGACTAGGCAGGAATGTCCATTGCAGAGAATCTCTCGCGTATCCAGAACCAGATAGCCGATGCCTGCGCGCGGGCGCATCGCTCGCCGGCAGACGTAGCCCTGATGGCGGTGTCGAAGGTCCATCCGGTTGAGGTCGTGCTCGAGGCGTATGAGGCCGGGCTTCGGCTCTTCGGCGAGAACCGCGTGCAGGAGTGGCAATCGAAGGCTCCGGCTGCAGCACACCTGGAGGGGCTGGAAGTCCACCTCATCGGGCCGCTGCAGAGTAATAAGTCCGCGAAGGCCGCGGAGCTCTTTCAGGCTGTCGATACGGTCGATTCGTTGAAGATCGGTCAGAGGTTGAATGCGGCCGCCGAGGCGCTCGGTAAGATGATTCCTGTGCATATCGAGGTCAAGCTCAGCCACGAGGAGTCGAAGCACGGAATCGCTCCGGAAGAGCTTCCCGGTCTTCTCGCTTCACTGTCCGAGCTGAAGCACCTGGCTTTGGCCGGCTTGATGACCGTTCCGCCGTGGTCGGAAGAGCCCGAAACGGCTCGGCCTTACTTTCAACGCCTTCGTCAGCTTCGAGATGAGAACGTTTCGATGTACGCGGAGCTCACCGGACTCTCGATGGGAATGTCCGGCGACTTTGCCGTAGCCATCGCCGAAGGCAGTACCTGCATCCGAATTGGTACCGCATTGTTTGGAAGGCGCGTGTATTCTGCTTTGAACCAGGATCGATAATTTTCGCGGAGGTGATCTATGGGACGTGAAGCTGTCTGTACCTGTCAGTGGGGAGAGATGAAGGGGCAGGTGACCGCGCTCCTCGAGGCACGCGAACTGATCCTTGGGGGAGGTTCGATTACAGGTGAGAAGCGCCGCAAGATTCCGATCGCCAACATGCGCGAAATTCACCTGGAAGGGCCAGCGGCGGATCGGCTGAGCTTTCAAGTCGGGGACGAGACCGTCACGTTAAGCTTAGGAGCGGATCAGGCGAAGCGTTGGGAGGCGGCGCTGCTGAAACCCGCGCCAACCCTTGCTCAGAAACTTGGCATCACGGCGGCTATGAAGGTCCGTGCGCTGGGCAACATGGAGGATCCCGAACTGGCGGAAGCGGTAGCGAGCGCCGGGAAGATCACGAAGAATCATCCGGACCTCACGCTGGCTCGCGTCGACTCCAGGGAAGATCTCATGCAGGTGATCAAACATACCCACCCGAATCAGGTTCCGTTGTGGGTGATCTATCCCAAAGGCCGACCGAAGGCCATCAGTGAGGCGTTCGTGCGTGAGACTCTGCGCGCGCTCGGCCTGACCGATACCAAGGTTGCTTCGGTCTCGCCGACACTGACGGCGCTCCGCTTCCATCCGCGAAACGCTTAGGCGCGTTCACTTATTTCGTTATATCGAAGACTGCGTTGGGCGCTACTGAGATCGCTTTCCCGTCCTGCGATGTGATCGACACATCCTCTGCGGAGACCTGCGCGAACATCACAATCATGCCCTTCTGCGCGGCTATCCTAATGTGCTTCAGCACGACGCTCTTCACGGGCGACTCCGGGAGACCAACGATATAACCGGCGTTTTTCGCCCCGGTCGCCGTGACGTTCTCGATGGTGAAGTCGTGGAAGAAGGGCGTGAGGCGCCCTATCGGCGCGCTCGGCACCTCGCCCTCGGGAGCGACCTTCGGGTAGTACTCGCTGATGAGAATCGGCGTCGTCACGTCCTCCATGGTGATGTCTTTGAAGGTCATGGCGTAGATCTGCGCGCCGCGATCGCGGTTCGACTTGATCCGGATGCCCTGGTCGGTGCCCTTGAAGTGGATTCGCTCGGCGTGGATATTGTTCGCACCTCCTGCAAGCTCGCTTCCGATCGAAAGACCGTGCCCGTGCTCGAAGACGCAGTCGGTGATCGAGATATCGTGGCTCGGCGAGTCCGGACCGGGCGAGTCGATGACGCCGCTCTTGATCGCAATGTTGTCGTCGCCGACGCTTGAAAACACGTGGTCGATGAGGATGTGGCTCGAGGCGAATGGGTCGATCGCGTCCGTGTTCGGGGAGTGCTGCGGCGCAAAGATCTTCAGGTTGCGGAAGACGAGGTCGTCCGAGTAGTAGGGGACAATTTGCCAGAAGGCCGAATTCTGCACGGTAATGCCTTCGACCACGATGTGCGAGCTGTGATCGAACATGAGGAGCATTGGCCTGGGATGCTGATTCGATGACTTGTAGATTCCGGAATCCTTGACGGAGCGCGCCATCGTCCACCAGGACTCTCCATTGCCGTCGATGGTGCCACCACCGTGGATCGTGATGTCCTTCGCATCTTTCGCGCCGATCAGCGGCTGCAGCCACATCTCCCGCATCTCCATCCGCCGAGGGTAGTCGGCGACATCCGCCGACCCGAGAAGCGTCGCGCCAGCCTGCAGATCGAGCGTCACCCCGCTTTTCAATTCAATCGGCCCGATCAGGTACTTCCCTGCCCCGACCTCGACCGTGCCTCCGCCGGCACACGCGTCGATCGCCTTCCGAACCGCGAGCGTATCCTTCGCGACGCCATCTCCCTTGGCACCGTACGCTTTGACGTCACACGTCTTTCCCGCAGCAAACGCCTCATGCCCGCTCACGAACACCGCCAAAACCAATACTGCTGTCGCTATCCGCATCCCGCGCCTCACCTGAACACCAAACAGGCGGAATACTACGCTAATTGGTCCAACCACCGCCATAAGAGAAAACGGCCCGTCCGCCAATGAAGGCGAACGGGCCGTTTCGTTGTTATCCGTTATGGGAGACTAGCGGCCGCGGGTTCCGCGGTTCACGCGGCTGGAGGCGTTGCGGCTTCCCGAACGCGGTCCGCCGGGACCGCCGGGTCCGGAGCGTCCATTTGCGGAGCCACCGAAGCCGCGTCCGCCGGGACGTGGGCCCGACTGGTTGCCGCCGGGACCCTGGCTGCGGTTGCTGAAGGGGTTTGGCGTCATCGGGGTAACGGGATCGTTCCCGCGCCATGAACGCGTCTCGAGCTGCATCAGGTCGCCCGTGGCCGAGGCCGTATCGAGAGGCTTGTTGCGCTCTTCCTTCTGGAGGTTCTTGTCGGCTTCGCGCCACTCGAACTTGATCTTCAGCTCGCGCTCAAGCTTGCGGGCATCCGAACGCTCCTGCGGCATGACGAACGTCGTCGCGACGCCCTTCTTGCCGGCGCGGCCGGTGCGGCCGATGCGGTGAACGAAGTCATCCGAAGCATTCGGCAGGTCGTAGTTCACGACGTGCGCGATGTCGTTGACGTCGATGCCGCGAGCGGCAACGTCGGTGGCGACGAGGACGCGGTGGCGTCCGTTGGCGAATCCCTTCAGCGCGGCGGTCCGCTGCGACTGCGAACGGTCGCCGTGGATCACGTCGGCATCGTGGCCGAGCTTTTCGAGCTTCTTCGAGATGCGGTCCGCGCCATGCTTGGTGCGCGAGAACACGAGGAAGGTTCCCTCTTCTTCACGAAGCATCTGGTCGAGCAGACCGAGCTTCTGATCCTGCATGACGGTATAGACGCGAAGTTCGACGCGGTCGGACGGCTTCGAGGTCGTGCCGATCTCAACGCGGACAGGCTTGTTGACGTACTCCTTGACGATCTCGCGGATGTTCGCATCGAGCGTCGCCGAGTAGCACATGGTCTGGCGGGTCTTCGGCAGCGCGCCGACGATCCGGCGAATCGCGGGCAGGAAGCCCATGTCGAGCATGCGATCCACTTCGTCGAGCACGAGCATCTCGACGGAGCCGAGGTTCACCGAGCGGCGGCGAAGGAAGTCTTCGAGACGGCCGGGGGTGGCAACGACGAGGCGGGGGCCACGATCGAGCTGATCGAGCTGGACGTTCTCGGAGAGTCCGCCGCAGACCAGAACCGCGTCGTTGCGAACGCCCGGGACGAGCTTGCCGTAGGCCTCGAGGACCTGCATCGCGAGTTCACGTGTCGGAAGAAGAATGAGCGCGCGGATCGGTCCACGCTTGCCCTTGGTCGAGGGGACGGAGTTTGCATCCATGCGCTCGATCATCGGGATCAGGAAGGAGAGGGTCTTGCCGGTGCCGGTGGAGGCGGTGGCGAGAATATCCGCGCCTTCAAGGGCCGGCGGGATCGCCTTGGCCTGGACGGGCGTGGGGGTGTTGAAGCCGGCGCCGTGGAGGCGGGCCTTCAGCGATTCGGAGATCTTGAAATCGTTGAAGTGAACATCTTTGAGCATGGGGAGGCCGGTCGAAGGGTCGATCTGGATGGCATCGGCGGCGACGGCGGTGGAAGCGGAGTGGTTGTCGTTGGGGGTGTTGCTTGTGGACTTCTGTTCTTCAAGAGTTGCGGAGGTCAAGGTTTTCCTTAGGGGTACAGTGATGCGGTAAAAAGCTGTCGTTGCGCAGAAGCTCCGCAGGACGCATCACGCGCACCAGTGGGGCTATGGATTCAGGTAGTCAGCATTGCTGTCGTGGAACCGAAGCGCTGCTGCTGCACGGCGAGGGCACGGTCCAATGACCGGCCTTCCAGCCAGAGCAACCAGCGCGGCTTCGCATTTCAAGTGCGGAAGGTTTGCGGTGGTAAGGCGGTGTCGCGGTCTCTGGCCAGACTCGAATCCACTTCGAATGTCTTTGCCCGCGATGCCTGCGGCTATTCCAGCCCGCAAATGAAGCATAGCACAAAGAAATGCTGTGGGGAAGCATTTGTTTCGCCGTGGTGACATGCCTCGACCAAGGACAGGTTTCGAACGGAATTCACAGCTCCGTCCTTCTCCAGGTCAACGAAAAGTTTCACCTCGCGCGAAAGCCTGGGGCCTGCTCCTCACCGGCCGCCCAAAATTCGCATCACACCGCTGTCTGCACCTGCACACGACCCAAGGTGGCGGCACATATCGCCCCAGCGACGTCCCGCCCTTCCGTGAACGGCACCGGAAACCGGGATCCAGCGTTTGTCTCAAACCCATCCGCGAGCACGCACGCGGCGAACCACGCTTCAACGTAGAGGGAATCCATGAAAGCACTTGTTTATCACGGCCCAAAGAAGGTCTCCGTCGACACCGTTCCAGACCCAAAGCTCGAAAAGCTAACCGACGTCATCATCAAGCTCACGACGACCAACATCTGCGGCTCTGACCTGCATATGTACGAAGGCCGCACCGACGTCGAGAAGGGCAAGATCCTCGGACACGAGAACCTCGGCGAAGTCGTCGAGGTCGGCAAGGCAGTCGATACCGTCAGAATCGGCGACAAGGTCGTCCTCCCGTTCAACATCGGCTGCGGCTTTTGCGCGAACTGCGAACGCGGCCTCACCGGATACTGCCTCACCTGCGCCGACCCCAAGGTGATGCCCGGCATGGCAGGAGCCGCCTACGGCTTCGCCGGCATGGGACCCTACTCCGGCGGACAGGCCCAGTACCTGCGCGTGCCCTACGCCGACTTCAACTGTCTCCAGCTTCCTCCCGACGCCACCCAGAAGGAAAAGGACTACGTCATGCTCTCCGACATCTTCCCCACAGGATGGCACTCCACCCGCCTCGCAAATCTTGAACCCGGCCAGTCGATCGTCATCTATGGCGCCGGCCCTGTGGGCCTAATGGCGGCGATGTCCGCTCGCATCCAGGGAGCGGCACAGATCTTCGTCGTTGACGGCCAGGAAGATCGCCTCGCGCTGGCACAACAGATCGGTGCCACTCCCATCAACACCAAGGACGGCGAGATCGGCGACAAGATCCGCGAAGCTACCGGCGGCCTCGGAGCCGACTGCGGCGCTGAGTGCATCGGCTATCAGTGCCATAACTCCTCCGGCAAAGAAGTCCCAAACCTCGTCATGAACTCGCTCGTTGACGCGGTGAAGGCGACCGGAACCATCGGCGTAGTCGGTGTTTTTGTGCCGAAGGATCCCGGAGCCGACGACAAGCTCGCCAAGAAGGGCCAGATCGCCTTCGACATGGGCAAGTTCTGGTTCAAGGGACAGAAGATGGGCACCGGGCAGTGCAATGTGAAGGCGTATAACCGACGTCTGCGCGACCTGATCCACCAGGGCAAGGCAAACCCGTCGCTCATCGTCTCGCATGAGCTCCCACTCGAACAGGCACCAGATGCTTACAAACACTTCGACAACCGCGACCACGGCTGGACGAAGGTTCTCCTGCACCCCAACGCCGCGTAAACCCGTCCCGGGAGTCAAGCTCAGCCTGGCTCCCGGATCGCGTTACGATGAGCCCATGAACCTTCCCGAGATGTACGACTACCTCCGCCGCGCCCGCCGCGATCTGTGGCCACGCTCGAAGCGGCACCGGATGAGGCGCTGTCACGACCGTTGATCGGCGGATCGAGATTTCAATGCATCAAGGATCTCGTCTTCCACATCGCCAGCGTCGAGGACTTCTGGCTCAACAAAGACATCCTCTGCATTGAGCCTGTCCACAGCGCCAACCCGTTCCTCAAAGATACGAAGTGGGGTCCAGCCTTTGCTGACGCCAATCTTGAGACGCTCATTGGCTACTGGACGTCGAGCAGAGAACTCTCACCTATTTGCCAAGACTTACCAGCAACGAGTTAGCCCGCGTCGTGGAGCAGAAAACGAGCCGGCCGAGCGTTACACGGTCGACGGACTCCTCTGGCACGTGATGATTCACGAGATGCGCCACACCGCGCAGATCGCGGTTCTGCTGCGGCCCCTGGGCATCAAGCCTCCCGCGCTCGATCTGCTTTACTATCTCCCTCCCGCCTGAGGCGCCGCTCGTCGCAAAGCTTTCAAGCCGTTATCTCCCCACGGTGCATCCAAGGTTTCATGAGCGATACGGTGCGTCTCTGGTGGCAGGACGGTGTTATCTATCAGGTCTATCCAAGGTCCTTTCAGGACTCGAACGGCGACGGCGTAGGCGATCTCGCCGGGATCCTGCAACGGTTGGACTATCTCGAAGGGCTTGGCGTCGACGCTGTCTGGATCAGCCCGTTCTATCCATCGCCGATGGCTGACTTCGGCTATGACGTCGCGAACTACACCGACGTAGATCCCCTCTTCGGAACGCTGGAAGACTTCGACCGGCTCATCGACGGGATCCACGACCGCGGCATGAAGCTCATTCTGGATTTCGTGCCAAACCACACCTCGGACCAGCACGCATGGTTCCTCGATAGCCGCAAGGCGCTGAAGAGCAAGAAGCGCGATTGGTATCTCTGGCGCGACCCTGCCCCGGCAACCGGCGAGAACAGCGGCCCGCCGGAAACGCGTCCGCCGAACAACTGGATGAGCCACTTCGGCGGTCCCGCATGGACCTGGGACGAGAAGACGAAGCAGTTCTATTGCCACTCCTTTCTGAAGGAGCAACCCGACCTCAACTGGCATAACCCCGAGGTCCGCGCCGCGATGTACGACGCCATGCGCTTCTGGCTCGAACGTGGGAAGGGCAAGCGCGGTGTCGACGGTTTTCGCATGGATGTCCTCTGGCTCCTCATCAAGGATGCCGAGTTCCGCGACAACCCGCCCAATCCCGAGTGGCACCCCGGAGACTCCAGCCTTTGGAGCGTCCTGCCAACCTACACCGCGGACCAGCCCGAGACGCACGTCATCGTCAACGAGATGCGCGCAATCCTGGATACGTATGCCGGGACGCCGCAGAAGCCGACCCCACGCGTGCTGATCGGGGAGATCTACCTTCCGCTACCTGAACTGGTGAAGTACTACGGAGAGCCCGGACCCGGAAAGGCGGGCCTCGCCGGCGCGCAGATGCCGTTCAATTTCCAGCTCATCCAAACGCCGTGGAGCGCAAGCGGTATCGCCCAATTGATTCAGCAGTACGAAGGCCTTCTGCCTGCAGGGGCATGGCCAAACTGGGTTCTAGGGAATCACGATCAGTCCCGGGTCGCGAGCCGCATCGGCATCTACCAGGCGCGTGTCGCGCAGATGCTTCTGCTGACGCTTCGCGGTACGCCGACGATGTACTACGGCGAAGAGATCGGGATGCCGAACGGAGACATCGCGCCAGATCAGGTGAAGGATCCGGCCGAGAAGAACCAGCCCGGCATCGGCCAGGGACGCGATCCCGAACGCACTCCCATGCTCTGGGACCAGACGCCGAACGCGGGCTTCACGACGGGCTCGCCGTGGCTCCCCATCCACCCCAACTATAAAGGGCTGACCGTCGAAGCCCAGCAGCGCGATGCACGTTCCATCCTGAGCCTGAGCAAGAAGCTTCTGCACCTGCGTAACGTCACTCCTGCGTTGCACGAAGGCGACGTCTCGGACGTCTTCTCGCAAGGCTACATCCTCAGCTACCGCCGCAACCTGGGCACCGAGCGCCTGCAGATCATCCTTAACCTCTCCGGAACGAACCAGTCCGCATGGACGCCGGGCGGCCGTGTCATTGTCTCCACCAACCCGTGGCGTCCGACCGACATCACCAGCCACCTTTGGGGCGACTTCGAGATATGGCCGAACGAGGGATTGATCGTGGAGCTCGACTAAGCGAAGTGAAGCTCGACTAAGCGAAGTGGAGCTCGACTAAGCGAAGTGGAGCTCGACTAAGCGAAGTGGAGCTCGACTAAGCGAATCAGTTCTGAACCGGAAGCCTGAGAAGCCTCTCCGCATTTCCGTGCGCCAGGCTCGCCAGATCCTCCGGTGCGAGCATGCCAGCAAGTTCGTCGAGATACTTCCTCCCGTGGGTGTTCGGGCTGAACGGGTAGTCGATCGAGAACATCGTGCGGTCGATCCCGACGACGTCCAACGCGCACCGTAGTGGCGGCTGGGTGAAGTAGCCACTCGTCGTGATGTGGATGTTGGTCTTGAAGTACTCCGCTACCGATTGACGCAGGGTGGCGGCGCGAGAAAGGACAGCACTTGACCGCGCCAGCGCGTAGGGCAGGCCCTCGCCCATGTGTCCGATGATCAGTTGCAGGTCCGGGAATCGATCAAAGACTCCGGAGACGATCAACCTCAACGTATGCAAGCCCGTCTCCGCGTGCCATCCCCACCCCGCGATCGAAAGGAGCTGTCCAAGCTCAGCCAGGCCAGAGTAATACGCCTTTTGAACGGCTGCAGGTGGAGGGGCGGGATGCAGATAGATCGGCACGCCGAGATGCGCGGCAGCCTCGAAGACGGGAGTGTAGCTCTTGTCGTCGAGAAAGAGGCCATCGGTTGTCCCGTCTAGCATCGTCCCCACGAAGCCGAGCTTGCTCACGCAGCGTTCCAGTTCCTGGGCAGCGGAATCGGGATCCTGCAATGCCAGGCTTGCAAACGCGGCGAAGCGGCCCGGGTTCGCCTTTACCGCCTCGGCTACCTCGTCGTTGATCTCCCGGGTAAGCGGCGTCGCCATGTCCGCATCAAGGTCATCGAAACCCAAAGCCGCAAGCGAGAGCACCTGCAGGTCGATGCCTGCCTCGTCCATCGCGGCAATCCTGCCCGCACCGATATCGAGCAGTTTCGGCCGCATCTCGGCCACCCGTGGATTTGTGCTGCTCCAGAAAGCCTCGGTGGCTTTCAGAAAGGATCTCGTGACGAAGTGTTCTTCAAGCGTAATGGTTCGCATATGGGGAGTTGGATGACGCCCGGCACCCGGGAGTTTCGGTCCGACCACTTTCTGTTAGGATGGCCCCGGCATGAAAACCCCCGCTACAAGAACCTCAGACTCTTCCCGCCGCGATCTCCTCAAGCTCTCCGGACTCGGTCTCGCCGCCGCCGCGGCCACACTCCCCTCTTCGGCCTTCGCGGGAGCGCAGAGCGGCGCGGCCTCGCCGCTGCTCTTCGACGTGCGCATCTACGGCGCGACCGGCAACGGCAAGTCTGTCGACACCGCCGCCATCAACAAGGCCATCGAAGCGGCTGCGGCAGCCGGAGGCGGCACGGTCTTCTTCCCTGCCGGCAACTATCTCTCGTTCTCGATCCACCTCCGCAGCTTTGTCCATCTCTATCTGGCGCAGGGAGCCGTCCTCATCGCGGCCGACTCGCCCAAGCCAGGCGAGACCACCGGCTACCAGGGAGGCACCTACGATCCCGCCGAGCCCAACACCTCCATTACCTACGGAAGCCTCGAGACCTACCAGGACTTCGGCCACAATCACTGGCACAATTCCCTCCTCTGGGGCGAGAACCTTCACGACCTCTCCATCACCGGACCCGGCCGCATCTGGGGTCGCGGCCTCTCGCACGGCCGCGGACGCGACAAGCTCGACGTCCCCTTCGTCGCCGAACAGGCAGGGGTCGGCAACAAGGTCATCGCTCTGAAGAATTGCTACAACGTGATCTTCCGCGACTTCCAGATCCTCAAGGCTGGCCACTTCGGCATGCTGCTTACCGGCGTCGACAACCTCACCATCGACAACCTCACCATCGATACCGACCGCGACGGTATGGACATCGACTGCTGCAAGAACGTCCGCGTCTCGAACTGCACCGTCAACTCGCCGTGGGACGACGGCATCTGCCCCAAGTCGAGCTTCTCCCTCGGCTACAACCGCCCCACCGAAAACCTCACCATCACCAACTGCTTCGTCACCGGAACGTACCAGATGGGGACGGTCCTCGACGGCACCTGGAAGAAGTTCCCCGAGGGCTACGACGTCCCACGCACCGGACGCATCAAGTGCGGCACCGAGTCGAACGGCGGCTTCAAGAACATCACCATCTCGAACTGCGTCTTCGAAGGCTGCATGGGTCTTGCGCTCGAGAGCGAAGATGGCGCGCTCTGCGAGGACATCACCGTCTCGAACATCACCATGCGCGACATCGTCTACGCGCCCCTCTTCGTTCGCCTCGGCTCACGTCTGCGCGGACCAAAGCAGGTGACGCAGGTCGGCACCGCCCGCCGCATCCTCATCAGCAACGTCACCTCGTACAACGCCGGCTCGCGCGTCTCGTCGATCTTCAGCGGCATCCCCGGCTACTCCATCGAAGACGTCAAGATCGCCAACGTGCTTCACCAGCACAAAGGAGGAGGCACGGCGGCGATGGCCGCGCTCGTCCCACCCGAGAACGAAGCCAAGTACCCCGATCCCGGCATGTTCGGAACGACCGCTTCGCATGGCTTCCTCTTCCGCCACGTCAATCGGCTGGAGTTGAGCCACGTCGAGATTCAGCCCATGGTTCCCGACGCGCGCCCGTCCTTCTCTCTGCTCGACGTCCATCGCGCAGACTTCTATGCCATCACCGCGCCGACAAGCCCAACCGCCTTCGCGCTCAACAAGGTGACCGACCTGCGCATCCTCTTTAGCCGTGCCGCGCCCGACACGCATCTCGACACCGCCGATAACAAGACCATCTAGCTAGTAAGCAGTCCAGCGAAGTCAGACCGCTTGTCACGACCGCCGGACCGTGTTCTGATCTCCTTCAAGCTGCATCCCTGCTCTACTTGCTCGACGAAGGAGTCGCCCATGCTCTACCAGGTTTCCCGCAACGGCCAGATCTACGGTCCCTATGCCCTCGAAGATCTCGCCCGCTACGTCGAGTCCGGCAACGTGCAGCTTACCGACATGGCAAAGAGCGAGGAGATGGCGGACTGGGTGCCAGTCTCGCAGATCCTCGGCGTCGCGAGCACGCCCTCGCCCGGTGCTCCGCCCTACGAGCCGATCGGCGGCAGCTACCCACCTCCGCAGTACACGGCACCCATCCCAGGAGCCTGGGATGCTCCGCCAAACCTGAGTTGGGGCCTCGTCCTGCTGTTCGGCTTCCTCACCTGCACCGTCTTCATGTACATCTGGAACCTCATCATGGCGGCGTGGGTCAACCGCGTCGTGCCCGAAAGCAAGGTGCTGATTCTCTACATCGCCGGGACCGTCCTGATGATCCTCCAGGTCTTTGCTGGAGCGAAGTTCAACATGGCGCTGGGTGGCGGCTACCACACGCATCCCGACTTCACCCAGGGCTTCGGTGGCCCTTACGCCAGCATCACCTTCGTCTGCTGGATCGTCCGCCTCATCGCACGCTTCGCCATGCGCAATACTCTCGAGCGCCACTTCAACACGACAGACCCCGTCGGGCTCCGGCTCTCTGGCGTGATGACCTTCTTCTTCGGCGGGGTCTACTTCCAGTACCATATCAACCGCATCAACGACATCAAGCGCGCCATGAGCTATCGGGCGGGCTACTGAGCGCCGCCTGATGAAGGCGATTTACGCGGCGAACCTTGCTATCGCCACGTCCGTGGTGGCTCTGGCTGTGCTTGCCGTTCACCCGCAGAGCCGCTTCTATCCGCCCTGCCCTATCTACCAGCTTCTCCACATTCAGTGCCCGGGGTGCGGTGCGACCCGGGCACTCGCTGACTTGCTCCATGGCCAACTGCGCGAGGCTTTTCGTGCGAATGCCTTGTTCGTCCTGGCGCTTCCGGTAATCTTCTTGTACGCAGCGCAGACCTACCGCCGCCTGCTCGCGGGAGAGCCCGACATCTGGCCGAAGCTGCCGACGACGATCCTCTATCCGGCCCTCGCTCTTACCCTCTGCTTCACCCTTGCCCGCAGCGTCCTCGTGTTCTAGGACCCCCAAACGCAGAAAAGCCCCGGCGTCGCCGAGGCTCTTCGTCTCTGAATCAAGCAAAAAACTAAGCGTCGACAGCGACCGGCTCAGGCTGCGAAACGGAAGTCTTGGATGTCTCCGCCGCGCCCGGCTTGCGGATGTCGATGCCTCCCTTGAAGAATGCGCCGTCTTCGATCGAGATACGCGCCGCCGTGACGTCGCCCGTCAGCGAGCCTTCGCTGCGGATGTCCACGCGGTCGCTTGCCTGAATGTTGCCGCGAACCTTACCCAGCACAACGACTTCGCGGGCCAGGATGTTCGCCGCCACCTGGCCGTTGCGGCCAACGGTCACGCGGTTCCCGGGAAGATTGATCGCACCCTCGACCTTGC
This sequence comes from Granulicella sibirica, assembly GCF_004115155.1. Taxonomy (NCBI): domain Bacteria; kingdom Pseudomonadati; phylum Acidobacteriota; class Terriglobia; order Terriglobales; family Acidobacteriaceae; genus Granulicella; species Granulicella sibirica. The sequence goes on along the minus strand of NZ_RDSM01000003.1, from coordinate 59,473 downwards.
CGTCGATGTACAGCGACTCCGAACCGGACAGCTCGCCTTTTACGATGAGCGACTTGCCGATCGTCGCCTGCTCGCCGGACGGAGCGGCAGCCGACGGGGTGGAGACACTTGGCGCCGCAGGCCGCGACGGAGCCTCGAAGGTGGATGCCGGGGTCGAAGGACGGATCGGCTCTGGGGTTTGGGGATTCGGGCTTCCGGGCTGGTTCGGTTTCCACATGGTGTCGTTGTTTCCTTCCTTGCTGCAAATGTGTCCGTCTGGACCGCGCGCGGCGCCGCCGCTGCGGGAGTGCACTCTGAGAACACGATACTACTTTGCCAACCCCTTGGGCGACCCGGGCAACAGTGCAAAACCCGTCCCGTAATTAGTCTGATTCCTCCCGGATTCCTTCCAGGCAATCGTTGTCCTAAACACCTTCGACTCTTCGCGCCCTCCCACATGCGGACGTTTCGTCTTGCGTTCCCGACACCTTGCGCCTACCCTGCCCCCATGCAGACCCTCCGCTCCGCTCCAGTGCCTCTGCTGATCGCCCTTTCGTTCGCGGGCTTCACGCACACCAGCGCCGAAGAACCCAAGCCCGCCAAGCCGCCGAAAACTCACGCCGTTACCCTTGGTCCCGTCCGCAAGGTCCCATACACTCCCGCCGAGACCGATCGCAATAACCGGAACGAGGAATCGACGACTCTCAAGGTTCGTGCCCTCTTCGTCGACACGCGCCAGCGCGAGTGGACCATGGGAGAACCCCACGACGTCACCGACCGAAGCTTCACCGTGCGGCGCGCCCTCCGCATCAACGACCGCCTGCCAACCGAGGCGGAGGATCGTTGGACCTGGCAGCCCGGTCCGTGGCTCCTCGTCGATCGCGTCACCGGACACATCGCCGCCATCCACCTGCCGGACTTCGACCCCGTCGCCTCGGACGCCGTCTGGTTCCGCGACTACGCCGCTTATTGCGGTACCGGACAAACGGCAAAAGGTGGCCTCTATGCTGTCGTGGCGCAGCTTGGCGCACGGCATGCCGTCATTCAAAAGCAGATCGGACGATGGCCGCAGCCCGACCACTTCATCCCAGTCTGTCAGCCTGCCGCGTGGCAGAGGCAGCCGATGCGCGTGACGCTTCAGCCGACTGGAGGGGAAGCATCCACGTTCGATATCGTCGGCAGCGCCGCCATCGTTGAAGAAGGCGATGCGGCTGACGACAACTAACCCAGCAAAAGAAAAAGGCTGAGGGCGGAATAACCGCGCCTCAGCCTTTTTTCTGCTGCCGTAATGCTTACGCAGCGCTCTCTATGTCTTTCCACTCCTCGGCCGACAACGTCACATCGGCGGCGGCGACGTTCTCCTCGAGGTGCGCGATGCTCGATGTTCCCGGGATTGGAAGCATCACAGGCGAGCGCTGCAGCAGCCACGCCAGCGAAAGCTGTCCGACAGTCGCGTTATGCTTCTTCGCGGCCTCATCGAGCTTGCCGCCCGGCTGCGCCAGCTTACCGGCCGCTACGGGGAACCACGGGATGAACGCCAGGTTATGCTTTGTGCAGTAGTCGACCACGTCCTCGTGCTTGCGGTCGCCGATGTTGTACTGGTTCTGCACGCTGACGATCTCGATCACCTTACGCGCCTGATCGATCTCGTGAGGTTTCACTTCGGATAGACCGACGTGGCGGATCTTGCCCTCCTTCTGCAGCTTGGCAATCTCCTTCAGCGACTCCTCGACCGGAACCTTGGGGTCGATGCGGTGCAACTGCCACAGATCGATCGTGTCCACCTTCAGCGCACGAAGGCTGAGTTCAACCTCCTGCCGAAGGTACTCGGGACGCCCGACCGGGAGCCACTTGTTCGGCCCCTGCCGCGTCAGGCCGCCTTTGGTCGCGACGATGACGCCCCTCTTGTAAGGCGAAAGCGCCTCGCCAATCAACTGCTCGCTCACCTGCGGGCCGTAGGCGTCGGCGGTATCGATGAAGTTCACACCAAGCTCGACTGCCTTGCGCAGCACGGCCTTCGCGCCTTCCACATCCTTTGGCGGACCCCAGACACCCTCGCCCGTGATGCGCATTGCTCCGAATCCAAGGCGATTCACTTCCAGATCGCCGCCGATTTTGAATGTCTTGCTCACCGAATTGATGGTTGCGTTGCTCATGCTCGTTTGGATGCACCCACCGCATCGCGGGAAGCATAATTCGTTTCAGCCGTACCATCGTTTTTGCCAGAAATTCGCATGGTTTCACCCTCGGCAACAACCCGCACGCGACCTTCGAGGCCAAGCCGAGCCGACTCCGCCGCGAGCCGTTCGATCGGCTCCTCCATCGGCTCACGCCCCAGCCGGAACGTTCCGTAGTGCATCGGAACCATCCACTCCGCACCTGTCTCGAGGAAGCCTCGCACCGCCTCTTCCGGGCTCGTATGCACGCTGCGGTAGCTATCGGGAAAATATGCTCCGACGGGCATAAGCGCCACGTCCGGACGCAGCCTCGCCCCGATCTCGCGGAAGCCGCCAAAGTAAGCCGTATCGCCCGAGTGGTACACACTCATACCGCCGCCGTCGGGCCGTATGCAATACCCGCCAAACTCGCGATGCGTGTCCTTGAACATGCGAGCGCCCCAGTGCTGGCACGGCGTCATCGTCACATGCAGCCCCTCGACGACACGCTCCTCCCACCAGCTCATCGTCTCGACACGCGAAAAGCCCAGGGTTCGCACCAGATCTTCAACGCCGTTCGGAACCACGACCACCGGAGCCGTCCCGTGAAGACGACGCGTAGCCCGCGCCACCGCACGCAGCGAGGGAATATTCAAATGATCCATATGCGCGTGGGTCAGAAAGACCACGTCGATTGCCGGGAGATCCGCGATCTGCACCCCGGGCCGACGCTGCCGCCGCAAGACCACAAGCCGCTTGGCAAACACCGGATCGATCAGCACATTCTTTCCGCCGATCTGCAGAAGAAACGACGAATGCCCGATGAACGTCACCCCAAGCTCGCCCGGCCCCACGAGTTCCGGCTTGCGAGGCTCACCTGTCAGCGGGCATTCATGGCTCTCCTGCACAAGCCGCCAGAGCTGCTGCAGCTTCCTCACTCGAAACGGTCGCGAACTCACTCGATTTACCGAACGCATCCAGGACTCTCCCGCTATTGGATGCGCCAGCCGCCGATCGGATTGCGGCTACGCTTCGAGAAATGGCTTCAACTGTTCCGCGCTGGGAGGTTTCGTGGCGAGCGACACAATGAGCAGGCAGAGCAGCGAAGCGATCAGCGCTGGAAAGATAGCGTCCCGTTCGCTGACGATCTGAGGCAGATGATCATGGATAAACGCCGAATCCCAGAACACCGTCACGAACGTTCCCGTCCCGATGCTCGCCACCGCCGCCGATGCCGTCGCCCGTTTCCAATAGAACGCCGCCAGGATCACCGGCGTCAGCGCCGCCGAGTAGATCGTGTATGCATACAGCGTCTTCTTCAGCACCGAATCCGTATGCAGCGCCTGGTACAGCGCCCAAAGCCCAAGCAGCACCACCATCAACCGGCTCACCAGCAGAATCTGTTTATTCGAAGCCTCAGGCTTCATATATCGCACGAAGATGTCGTTGACCAGGTTCGTCGAGGGAGAAAATAAATAGTTATTCGCCGTCGAGATGATCTTCGCGAAGATCGCCCCCACCAGCAACGCCCCAAGCAGCGTCAACATCGACCCGCCAAGCGCGTACGGCTGCAAGGTTGCGTGCAGATTTCCCGCTACGGTCGACCCCATCCCGCCCGGCATCGCCGCCGGGTTCAGCCCATGCATGCCCGTGTACGCCAGGATCTCCCGCGGGTGGTCATGCACATCGCCCGTCGGAAACAAGACTGACCCCACCAGCGCGATCGCCACGATGATCGTCTCCAGGATCACCGTCCCGATCACCCATCCCACCACCGCCCGCGTCGCGTCCTTCTCGCTCTTCGCCGAGAAAAACTTCTGATACATGCTCTGGTTGCCAAGCATCAACAGGCAAGTCGGCAGAAACAGCTCCAGCGCCTGGATCAGCGAGAAGTCCCCAAGCACCTGGAAGTGCGTCGCCGGCAGAGCAGCATGGACCTGCGCCCATCCCCCCGCCTGGTGGATCAGCACCGGAAGCGCGCAGATCATCGTCACCGTCGTCAGGAGCCCGATCGCCACATCCATGTACGCGACCGACGACATCCCCGCGATCGCCGTAAACAGAATCACGAACCCGGCAATGATCCACCGGCCAAGCACCGCCGAAACCGTATCCGGAAAGACGAGATGCAGAATGTCCCCGCCGCCGATGAGCTGATAACTCGTAATCGCCGTATAGGTAAACAGCACCGCGATCACCCCAAGCACACGCGCCGTCTGGTTGTACCGCGCCTCCAGCAGATCGGGAATCGTGTACTGTGCGAACTTCCGCGCACGCGGCGCGATGAAGTAGATGAGGACAAGCCCGGCCCATCCACCGCCTCCCTGCCACAATGCCGCAAACCCATGCCGATACGCGTTCTCCGCCCCGCCAAGCAGCGACCCCGACCCGATCCAGCTCGACAACAAGGTAAACACGAGCACGAACGCCGGCAGCGACCTCCCCGCCACGAGGTAGTCCGCCTTCGTCTTCACCTTGCTGATGCGGGTAAGCGAAACGGTGAGAAGCACGATGACGATCAGGCCGAGGATTACCGCGTAAATACTCATGGAGTGTGCCGAGATTGTAGCCTGTTCACCGTTCGTTAACCCGATAAACTAAGGGCACAGGCACGCCTCCCACGAATCGAGACACGGAATACATGCGCGTACAAGCAGCACGGATCTTCGCGGCATTGGCCACCCTGGCCGCCGCCACAGCCTTTAGCCAGACGACGAGCCAGACCCCCATCACCCTCGCCGTCGACCTCAACGATGCCCCCCGCAAGATCATCCACGCCACCGAGACCATCCCCGTCCAGCCCGGCGACCTTACCCTCGTCTATCCCAAGTGGATTCCCGGCGAGCACATGCCCTCCGGCCCCATCGACAACATGGCCGGCTTCGTCATCACCGGCAACGGCCAGCGCATCAAGTGGGAGCGGGACAAGATCGAAATGTTCGCCTTCCACCTCACCGTGCCAGCAGGTGTCACCACGCTCGACATCCGCATGGACTTCCTCGCCACCGCTGCGGCGGGCTTTTCCGCCGGAGCCTCCACCAGCGCCAGCCTGGCCCTCTTGAGTTGGAACGAGCTCGTCGTCTACCCCGCGAACACAAACGCCGGCGACGTCATGATCACGCCATCCATCACCATCCCCACCGGATGGAAGTTCGGCACCGCCCTCGAACCAACCTCGACCGGCACTTCCCTCACCACCGCTTTCAAGACCGTCTCCCTCGAAACCCTCGTCGACTCCCCTGTCCTCGCCGGACGCTACTTCCGCGAAGTCCCCCTCGCCCCCGAGATCACGCCCAAACACTTCCTTGACATGGCAGGTGACGGTCCCGAGGACATCGCCCTCTCCGACGAGCACATCGCCCAGTTCAGCCGCCTCGTCCGCGAGACTGGAGCCCTCTACAAGAGCCGCCACTACGGCTCCTATCACTTCCTCGTCACGCTCTCCGACCAGGTCTCGCACTTCGGTCTGGAACACCACGAGTCCTCCGACGACCGTGTCCGCGAAAATACCTTCACCGACGATCAGGAGTTCGTCCTCGACGGCCTCCTGCTGCCGCACGAGTTCACCCATAGCTGGAACGGCAAGTACCGCCGCCCCGCCGGCCTTGCCACGCCCAACTACCAGCAGCCCATGATCGGCGACCTCCTCTGGGTCTACGAGGGCCTCACCGAGTACCTCGGCGACGTGCTCGCCGCCCGCTGCGGCATCTGGACACCCGCGCAGTACCGCGACCGCCTCGCCATCACCGCGGCCTACTTCGATAACCGCCCTGGCCGCACCTGGCGCGACCTGCAGGACACCGCTACCATGGCCCAGGTCCTCTACACCACCGGGGGCGCCTACGATAACTGGCGTCGCGGCACCGACTTCTACGACGAAGGCGAACTCCTCTGGCTCGACGTCGACACCACCATTCGCGAGAAGACCGGCGGCAAGAAGTCCATCAACGACTTCGTCGCCGCCTTTCACGGTCTCAACGGCAACACCCCGCCCCGCGTCGTTCCCTACACCTTCGACGACGTCGTAGCCGGTCTCAACGCCGTCGTCCCCAACGACTGGTCCACCTTCCTCCACACCCGCCTCGATTCGAACCAGCCCGGTGCTCCGCTCGGGGGCCTCACCAGCGGCGGCTACAAGCTCACCTACACCGACACCCCAAGCGCCTGGTCGACGATCGCCGAATCCCACACCGGTCCGTCCTTCTGGTACTCCCTCGGCATGGAGCTCAACACCAAGGGCGAAGTCCAGGACGTCGAGGTCGGCGGAATCGCGGACCACTCCTCCATCGGCCCGGGCATGAAGATCCTCGCCGTCAACAGCCGCGCCTACACACCCGCACTCTTACGCGCGGCCATCCGCGGTTCGAAGGGCGAAGGCAAACCTGCCATCGAACTCATCATCGAGAACACTGGAACCTACCGCGTGCTATCCATTGCCTACCACGATGGCGAACGCTTCCCCCAACTCGTCCGCGTCACGGGCACACCAGACCGTCTGGACGACATCCTGAAACCCATGACCAAGTAGCGAATGCGGCCATAGCCCCAATATCGGCTCACTTGAGCCACCCATCACCACGTATACCCGCCTGAAGCCGGAGGCCACACCCCAAGCATCTGCCGCAGCAGCACGACTCTTCCGAAGTGGTACGCATTGTGCGCCGCAAGGCTGATAACTTGATCGCGCACCGACATCACCCGCACCGGCTTCCCCGCAGGCGAAGGACAGCGAATCGACTCGTCCAACCTGCACGTATCCCGCGCCGCCGCAGCGGCCTCTTCAAGCCCGGCAAAGAACCGCCCACAGAGCTCATGCCAGCTCTCCGCCGCCCGCTCCTTCTCGCCTGGAAAGCCACCTGCCGCATGCTCAGGAACCGGAGTCTCCTTTGCATGCACCCAGTCCAGCGTGATCTGCTGCCAGAACGTCACGTGCCATACCTCGGCATAGATCGTATGCGTTGCACCCGGCACGACCCGATCCGCAAGATCCTGGCTGAGCCCTTCAAGAATGTGACTCGGCGACGCAGCGGCGCTGTCCGCCACCAGCGCCCGTTCTAACTCATCCATGTCATCCTCCAGCTACCCTAAGCAACGATAGCCGGATTCACCCCCGCGGGCGCAATTGGTCCTTCCGGCGAAGGCGTCGTCCCCGTCAGCTTCTTCTCCGCCACCGATGCCGCGATCTCGCTGTTGATCTCCGCCCCCAGCAGAAGCATCAAGCCCGTGATGTAGAACCACGTCAGCAAAATGATCACCGCACCCAGCGACCCATACGTGACCGAGTAGTTATCGAAATAGTGCAGGTAAATTCGCAGCACGATCGACGCAATCAGCCATCCGCCAATGCCAAGCGCGCCACCCGGTGTCAGCCAGTGCCACCTCTTATTCTTCACGTCCGGCGCGAAGTAATAGATCACGGCAAACAAAAGGATCAGGAGCCCCGCTGCTACAATCCACGAAAGCCCTCGGGTGAGCCAGCCAATCGCAAGTCCGAAGCTTGGCCTCGACATATGCGCTTCCATGTATCGAGCCGAAAAATCGGCTCCGAACAGCGTCGCCAGCGTCGCCGTCACAATCAGCGAGAGCAGGATGGTGACCAGCATCGCCGCTCCGCGGACCTTCCAGTAAGGCCTCGTCTCCCTCACCTTGTACACGGTATTCAGCGTGTCCTGAATCGCCGTAAACCCGACCGATGCCGACCACACCGCCGCCGCCAGCCCGAATGTGATCTTGCCCCCGCTTGCATGCGCGGTGGTCTGGTTGAAGGTGTCGAGAACAATCCCAAGCGCGGCATGCGGAACAACGATCGACAAGTAGTTCAGGAGCTTGTAGTAGATCTCCGAGGCCGACCGTGCCGCGAGTCCAAGGATCGATGACGCGCTCACCAGCGTGGGGAACAGGGCAAACAGAAAATAGTATCCAAGTTCAGCCGCCCGGCTCAGCAGGTTGTCCTCGTTGAACGAGTTGAACGTGCGCTTCACGATCACCATCGGGGCAACGCCCTGCAGATCCCACAGCGAGTGCAGTGGCGAGGCGGAGACGTGGTCCCAGATTCGCTGCCGCAGCACTTCGGGCTTCTTCACGAGGCTGTGGTCTTTGGGGTCGCTCATGGACGAGCGCGGCTGTTGACTTGCAATCTGTGTCGCGGGCGGGCTCGCTGGCACAGGACGGGATACGTCTTTGAGCATCTCCGGGGTCGGCACGTCGGTCGCTCCTTGAACTATTCCGTTGCATCCTCGGAACGATTCGCGCGTTCGGGCTGGATTACCTTGACCGGCCCCTTGCGTCAAATTCCGGACCGGCATGCTATTCGCTTGGAGTCGTGATGCAGGACCGGACAGAACGAACCCGAAGCCGTCAACCCTGCGTCTAGATAGATGCCGCATTTCCTCGGACTGGTAGCCACCAGGGAACGACTTCGTATTCAACACGTAACAACAGGCAGGGTAGTCTTCCCTGATCCATCAACGGCCACGGACTCTTTCCCGATCGCCCAAAACTTTAACAATCCGCTCCGATTTCTCTGCCACCCTTTGCAACGTGCTGCATCCAACCCTGAACAACGCGCAACTCCACTCTTCGAACCACCTAAACTTCAAGGAGAAGCAACATGGCCATCCAGCCAAATCAGGACCCCATCGACAAGTTCAGCACCATCGGCCCGGACGCGACCGCGGCATTTGAACCTGCAGGCGCACCGGCCAACCCGACGGAACACGCAGGCAGCGAAAACCTCGAGGTCGCCGGACGCAAGTCCGCCCTCGACGAAGAAGACGAAATCGAGGATGACGACGAGTTAGAGGCGGATGAAGACGATGACGACGACCTCGAAGACGACGACGAGGACGACCTCGACGATGAGGACGAAGACGACGACCTCGAAGACGACGAAGAAGAGGAAGAAGAGGACGAAGACGAGGAAGATGACGACGAAGACGAAGAAGAGGATGAGGACGACGAAGACGCTTAGTCCTCAAAAGCCGCCTCATCGCTCGTAGCAGATCACCGCCCCCGGAGAGCGTTCCGCCTCTCCGGGGCAGACTCGACACTGTTAGCCATACAACGGCCACAAGTTAACCGCTAATAACCGTCTTCTGCCACCACATTTTGGAGCGGTTCACCCCCCGCAAACCGCCGAACCTGATCCGCCGCAAGCCGATAAGCTCGATGCAGAAGCGCAGGCGTCGAGCTCGCCACATGCGGGGTGATGATGCAATGTGGCGCATTCCAAAGGGGATGCCCCTGAGGCGGAGGTTCCGGATCGGTCACATCGAGCGCCGCGAAGATCCGGCTCTCCTCCAGCGCCTCCACCAAAACCTCCGTCACCACCACCGGCCCCCGCGCGGCATTCACCAGCAGAGCCCCCCGCTTCATCAAGGCAATCTCCTGTATCCCTATCATTCCTTTGGTCTTCGGCGTCATGGGCACGATCACCACCACGATATCCGCGTCCGGGAGCAGCCGATGCAGATCGCCAACCGTGGAAACCTCAGGCTCCGTCCGCGCTGTTCTCGCAATGCGTAAAACATTGACTTCAAAGGGCTTGAGACGCGCCTCGATAGCTTTACCGATCGATCCATAGCCGACAATCAGCACTGTCTTTCCAGCCAGGTCGTCCCCGAGCACCTGGTACTGTTCCCCGACGTGCAGCACCGTGTCTCCAGGCTCTCCAGCTCCGCGCCATTCCTTGCGGTGCTGCTGATCGCGATAGACGTAAAAGCGCTTCAACGAAGTCAAAATCGCCGCGAGAACCCACTCCGACACCATCACATCGTGAACTCCCTGCCCGTCGCACAGAGTAATGTCCTTGGGCAGCCACGGCAGGATCCAGTCCACTCCAGCCAGAATGGACTGCACCACCTTGACTCCGCGCAGCATGCGGAAGGTGTCCTGGGAGTTCTTCCGCGCAAACGGAGGAATCCAGAAATCGATCTCGATCGGCTCCGAAATCCCCTCGGGAATACGCACAATCTCTACATCCTTGGGAAAATCGACAAGAAACTCCTCTTGAATCCTTCCGTCCACACCAACTCGCACCATGGTTCAAGTCTGCCTCAACGCGGACAAACGCGCTATCGTCTGGTGCTCTGTCCCGTGCACGTGATATCAACTAGGGCATGAGTCTTCCGAAGCAGAACGATCCGGCAGAGGCAGCGAAGCGCGCAGCGGCACAGTGGGCCGCATCACAGATTGAAGACGGCATGAAAGTCGGTCTGGGATCCGGCTCGACATCCGCGCTCGTCATCGCCGAAGTCGGCAGGCGCGTAGCCGAAGGCATGAAGATCACCGCGATCGCCACCTCCCTCCGCTCGCAGGAGCAAGCCGAATCGCTCAAGATTCCCATGTCCAACTTCGGCGACACGCCCCGCCTCGACGTCACGATCGACGGAGCGGACGAGGTCCAGGAAGGAACGCTCCATCTCATCAAGGGGCACGGCGGCGCGCTCCTCCGCGAAAAGATCGTCGCCATGGCAAGCGACAAGCTCCTCATCGCTGTTGACCCAAGCAAGCTCGTCAAGACGCTCGGCTCGGTCTTCCAGCTTCCCGTCGAAATCGTCCCCTTCGGGTGGGAAACCACCTACAAACGCCTCTCAGACCTTGGATTCGCTCCTGAGATGCGCATGAAAGAGGATGGAACGCCCTACATCACCGATGGCCAGCACTACATCTTCCACTGTGCCCTGCCTTCCGAACGGACCACGGAGGGGAACGCCGAGGCGCTCAAGCACACCGTCGGCGTCGTCGAGCACGGACTCTTCCTTGGCATGGCGAACCGCGTCGTCATCGGAAGCCCCGACGGCATCCAGGTTCTCGAAGCGAACCGCTAACGAGCCTAAGCATTCGCCGGCCAGGCCGTGTGACCGCCCTTGTGATAGGCCAGATTCCCGATGTGCCCCGCCCTCGCGGCTGCAACGCCAGCCTCAACCGGGGCGTTCGGCTCCTTGCGCGTCTTTACGCACTCGAAGAAGTTCCGCATGTGCGTCGTTGTCCCGTCCTCGAAGCTGTCTTCCTTCATCACCGGATTCTGGGCTGATTTCACGCCCTCGTGCCACACGGTCATCCCCGAGCGCGTAATCTTCAGCGTCGCCTGGGTCCCGCGGAACTCCAGCCCGCCATCATCAATCGACGAACTCATCATTCCTTCGTACACTACGTCGAACCCTGGATAGCGAAACGCCGCCTGGATCGTATCCGGACATTGCCACTGTTTCATCACGTAGTTGTCGCCGAGCATGAAGGCCATCGACGGCTCATCCGCCTTCATGGCCCATTGCGCCACGTCGATCCAGTGCGCGAAAAGGTCGGTCATCGCGCCTCCGCCGAAGTTCCAGAACCACCGCCAGCGGCTGTATGTTTCCAGGTTGAACGGCTGATCCGGCGCCCCGCCGAGCCACTGCTTCCAGTCAAGCTGCGATTCGTCGATCGGCTTCGGCACCCAGTTCGTGTCGTAGTTCTGCCACCAGTAGGTCCGCACCTGCGTGACCCGCCCAAGCGCACCGCCCTGTATGAGCGCTACGGCATTGCGGAAGTGGCTCCAGCTTCGTTGCTGCATGCCGCATTGCAAAATCTGCTTGCTCGAACGCACGCCTTTCAGAAGGGCCGCGCCTTCTTCAAGCGTGTGCGTCACCGGCTTTTCGAGGTACACGTCTTTACCAGCGGCTAACGCAGCGCAGGCGATCCGCACGTGCCAGTGGTCGGGAGTCGCGATGAGGACGGCGTCGATGCTCTTGTCGTCCAGAACCTCGCGAAAGTCCATGTGCGTCGTCGCTGCCGTGGCGCTTGGCCGCGTCTTCACCTGTTCGCGGTTGGGCGCGTAGACATCGCTTACCGAGACGATCTCGAACGGAACCCCCGAAGCTTCGGCGGAAGACAGCAGCGCGTGCATCCGCCCTCCCGCGCCGATGACGCCAATGCGAATCTTCTCGTTCGCACCAAAAGCTCGCGTGGAAGCAAGGGCGGTCAGTCCGCCCGCAATGAGGAAGCTGCGGCGATTCGGCGTCACGTTCATGTTGCTCCTAAAGAGATGTTCCCGAGGATCGTATCAGCGCCGCTTGACCTTTGTTCTCCGAAACACTCCTAGAGCCCGCCCGGTAAGGCAACGGTCCCGCTGAGCGGAAGCGCTCTCGAGGAATCTCCGACAAACAGCTCCCTCGGCCCGTCAGCCTTGACCCACTGCTTCTTGCTCTCGGACCAGTACTGCATCGCGCGCAGCGGAACATGCAGTGACACGGTCTTCTCCTCCCCCGCCCTAAGCGAGACACGTTCAAACGCAACCAATGTTTTCGGAGCGAACTGTACTCCCTGCGGGCGGGACGCGGGTGCGGCGAGATACACCTGCGGAACCTCATCTCCGCGCATTGCGCCCGTGTTCTTTACCTTGAACGTGACATCGAAGCCACCATCGCTTGCCGTTTTGGTCGCAAGCCCGGAGAGCTCGAAGGTCGTATAGGAAAGCCCATAGCCAAAGGGATAACGAGGCTCGATCTTCTGATCGTCGAACCATCGATAGCCGACAAGAAGCCCTTCCGAGAAAGTCGTCTTCCCGTCGACGCCCTTCGCCGACCGCTCCGGGTGCGCCGGCGACGTCGCCGGATAATCCTCAAGCGATTTCGCCCAGGTCATCGGCAGTTTGCCGCCGGGATTATTGAGGCCAAGCAGTGTCTTTGCCTCGGCCGGCCCACCCTCGTCTCCGGGCCACCACATCTCGACAACGCCCTTCACCTTGTCGATCCACGGCATCGCCACCGGCTGACTCGTGTTCAAAACCACCACCGTATTCGGGTTGACTGCCGCGATCTCCTCGATGAGCTTGTCCTGGTCGCCCGGCAGTTCGAAGTGAGGTTTGTCCCGCGTCCACGCGAAGACCACGGCCGTGTCAGATGACTTCGCCGCGGCGATCGCCTCTTGGTGAGCCCTTGCGCGGGCCTCGGGAGTCATCCAGTTGAGGCGAACCTGCACCGGTGCGTTCGAGGTATCGATCGACGTCACCACTTCAATCGCGTGTTTGCCCGCCGTGAGCTCGACGGCCCGGCGGATATTGTCCAGCCCATCCGTTGTCGGCAGACCGTTATCCTGCGTAGCGTGCTGCACATCGCCGTGAACCGTTCCCTTCACCGCGCCGCTGCGGCCGACTTCCTTGCCGTCGATGCTCAGTATTCCGCGTGTACCCAGAAGCTGAAGATAGAACCAGTACGCCCCCGCCGCCGGGATCTGAACCTCACCCTTCCACGTCACCACGCTGTTCGCCGGAAGCGCTTTTCTGTTGCCCTTCGTGAAGTCGAGAACCGCGTCGACACGGCTCGCTCCGTCCGCGCTTGTCCGGAGAAGGCCGGGCTTGCCGTCGTGACTCAGGAGAGAGGCTCCGATAGTCGCTCCCGTCATGTCATCGGCAACCGCGTACGTCACCTTCGCTCCGGGCGCGAGTTGCTTCAGCGCGGCCAGTGGTCCGGTCTGCAGTTCCGGGACTCCCGGCGAACGCTCGCCGAAGGTGCCGATCGCGGCGACCTGGCCCGCCGTTGGTCCAATCAGCGCGATGCTACCCCTGGCCTTGAGCGGCAGTACGCCACCTTCATTCTTCAGCAGCACGGCTGCATCTTCGGCGGTTTTCTCGATGATCTCTCCGTTCGCCTTGAAGTCCTGCAGCGTCACATCGTGCTTCTGCTTGCCATCGAGGAAGCCGAAGCGATCAATCTCGTAAAGCACGTGCCGCGCCGCCGCCGTGATGGCTGCTTCGTTAATGGAGCCATCCTGCAGCGCCGTCCTCATCGTCGCCGAATCAGAATCCATGGGAAAGGCGTCGAGATCCATGCTGCCGCCCTTCGTCTCCTCCGGGATCGTGCCGCCCAGCATACCGGCCAGGGCCCCCGTGTTGGGTTTGGAAGGCGCTGCGCTGTCTTCAGGGCTGGTCCGGAAGTAGGTGCGCATCATGGCGGCGAAAGGACTGTCGGACGCCAGTTCCCCCGGCATCTCCATGGTCAGGCCCTGGTTGAGAAAATGCACGTTGTGAACGCCGCCCCAGTCCGACGTAACGAAGCCTTTGAAGCCGATCTCATCCCGCAGGATCGTCTTCAGCGTGTCCCCGTTGCCACAGGCAAACGGTCCGTTGATCTTGTTGTACGAACACATGATGGACGCGACACCGGCATGGATGGCCGCTTCAAACGGGGCAACGTAGACCTCGTGGAGCGTCTGCGAATCCACAAAGACGTTGTAGGAATCCGAGTCGTAGGCGACATAATGCTTGGCCTGCGACATGACGCCCTGTGCCTGCTCGCCACGGATCTCGGCCGCGCCCATCGCGCCGGTCAGGAAAGGATCTTCGCCCAGCGTGTTGTAGCTCCGCGCGAAGGTGATATCGCGGTCGATATTGATGAACGGCTGCAGCACCACGTCGATGCCCAGCGAACGCGCCTGCTTGCCGATCGCGGCACCGTTCTGCTCGGCATCGTTCAAGCTCCAGGTGGCGGCCACGGCCATGGTGGCGGACTGCGCCTGTCCCGCCACGCGCGTCAAGACCCCCGGAGGGCCATCAGCGAAGCGTAGCGACGGCACACCGAGACGCGGCACACCCGGCAGGTAGCCAGCCTGGCCCTGATTGGTGGCGGCCGGCTCAACATCCCCGCGAATCAGGTTCATCTTCTCTTCCAGGGTCATCTGCGACAAAAGCCGATCGACTCTTGTCTCATTCGACGCTTCAGCGGGTACGGTCTGCCCCGAAATTGGTACAAGAACGGCCACGAAAGCAAAGCCAAGGATGACAGCGGGTTGCCATTTCATTGCGAAACTCCTAGTCCCGTGTAAGACGGGCGCTTGATCGCAACAGACTACACGCGTCACTGGATGTTCGGCCGAGACGCTGCGAAGACCGAATCGCGACCGTCCATAAGACAAATCTTCAGGGCCAAGTCTTAGCCACGAACAGGCGATTTGCGGCTTGGGGGAAGGCGTCTCCACGTGCCAGGCGGCTGGAATAGCCCCGCGCCTGAGGAGTTTTCCCCGGAAGCACTTGGCGCCAGGATCGCGCCACAAACGCAAATCTCACCCAATGTCGAAACTCGCAGGATCGATCAGCTATTCAGATCGAGTTCGACCGCGTCGATCAGTGGTTTGAGCCACACAAGCAGGGCCTGGTGCTTTGGATGTTGCACATACGCGTCGAGCGCCGCTTGATCCTTGAACTGCATCACGCCGCCGAAGGTATAGCCCTTCCCGCGAGGCGAAATATTCGGTCCCACATGCGTCTGCATCAATCCCGGGATCACTCCCTGGAAGGAAAGAATCTCTTTCCGCGCCCGTTCCTTCTGCGCGGCCGAGACTCCCTCGTTCCAGATAAAGGCAAAGATATGGAAGACGCTGGAATCGTTGCTCGCGGCGGAAGCTGTCTGTGGTGTCATGGACAAGAGTGTAATGGCCCCTGCGGCGAGGCCGCTCTGGCGCAGCATTCCGCGCCTTGTCATCTTCGGCATGTCGATCTCCCCGCCCCCGTACCTGCCGGAGCGCCTTTGGTGGTTCTATGCCATCAAGATATGCATCGTAAGTGATATGCGCAAACACGCCATCCCTTGCGCTCGGTGTCCTACCGGCGAACTCGCACATCGCACCACCGTAGGCGTCAACTATCTGGGATGCTGCTTCACCAGACGTACGATCACAACAGCCTCTGGTTCCATCGATCGAGTGCGCAAGAGCGAGTGGTCAGGACACTTCGGCTCACGCGAGTCTTTGGACGCGAACTCCCGCCCCATTCATGCGCGATCTACTCCGACGCGCCTTCCACCGCGATACCAGAGTTGAGCATGAACACCAGATCGCAGGTCGAGCTCTTCTTACCGCAGTACACAACCGCGTCACGCAGCACACGCGCGGACGATCCGGACGGCTCCGCGCCGGGTAGACGCAGCGACTTCGCCTCTTCCAACAAGGGTTTCAATTTTGCATCGCCCGAGACGAGCATCGCTGCCGCGACACCATCGGCGTTCAACTGTAGCCGCACCGTGCCGCCACCCTCCGCGCCCGCGCCATTCTTCACGTGGTAGCTG
Organism: Granulicella sibirica; assembly: GCF_004115155.1. Classification (NCBI taxonomy): domain Bacteria; kingdom Pseudomonadati; phylum Acidobacteriota; class Terriglobia; order Terriglobales; family Acidobacteriaceae; genus Granulicella; species Granulicella sibirica. The sequence goes on along the minus strand of NZ_RDSM01000003.1, from coordinate 43,299 downwards.
CGAAAGTCCTGCATCGACGTGGCAAAACCCTCGCCGCTGGCCGCCTTGATCCCGGCTTTCTCAAGACGCGCGATGGCTGCGACCACTTCGGCATAGTCCTGCTTCGCGTCGGCGGCATGATCCGCCTGCTTCGCAAGCCGATACATCCATAGCGCATCCGCATTGCGGTCGAGAGCCTTGAACGCCTGCGCCAGGTGATTGCCGACAATGACGTTTTCCTGGGAGAACCATGCCGCGCGCAGGTACGGCTCGGCCTCCTTCGACTTGCCCTGCAGCAGAAGAATGTAGCCCAGCGTGTCCCATGAGGCTGTGAGGTTCGCCGACGCAGCAAAGGCCTTCGTATTGGACTCTTCCAGAACCTGCAAGGCGGTCGCCTTCTCCAGCAGATCGACTGAGCGGCGCGACTGGGCCTCCGCGAATGGTAGATCGATCTTCGTCTCGGACAGCACGTAGACATTGTTGTTGATGACATCCGGATCATCGCTGCCGTCCATCGCCTTCTTGGCGGCCATGGCGGCTTCTTCGTTGCGATGCAGTTCATACAGTGCGCTCGCCACCTGCGTCGCGACCGCTCGGTCTTCGGGCTGACGCGCCTGCAGATCGCGCAGCACTCCGAGTGCATGCGTATAGTCGCCCTGTTTCTCAAGAACGAAGATACGCATCTTCTGGACCCGTTCGTTGCTGCCGCTGTACTTGCTTAACAAGGCATCGGCATCGGTATAACGCTGCTTGTTGCTGTACTCCTGGGCCAGCCCGAGTACCATCCACGGGTCATCATCGGGGTGCGCCTTCATCTCCGCGTCGACATCGCGGGCGCCGGAGTCGAAATCCCCGTCATTCGCCTTGACGAGCCCAAGCATACCCAGGACGTAAGGCGCATCCGGCGAGCTCTTGCGTAAACTCTCAAGACGGATGCGCGCACCAGCGACATCTCTCCGCTGCAGCATCAAGTTGATCTCTGCAAGCTGCTGTCGCGTGTCGACGGGATTCGAGGGCTCCGCCGCAGGCCTCGTATCCTTTGCTGGCGCGGCGGATGCGCTCTTCGCGCCCTCCTTCGTGATCGTGAGGTGATCGGGTGGGATGAGCCGAAGGTAAGGCTCTCCGTCGTTCACGAGCGTCGCCTTCTGAAACGCAAGGTAATCCTTCCACCGGTCGCGCGGCAGCTTATGCACCTTGACGACCAGCTTGCGATCCGCAATGACCTTCCCGTCGATCAGGCGATAGGTCTTGTCATAGGTAGCGAACTCCCGGGAGACATGAACGGCATCGGGCAGCTCCGCACGATAACCCGCGGGAAGGGCCATCGTGCTGTGAGCCTCAACGGTACGCGGCGCGCCAAGGTCGATATCGTGTTCGGGAGCCTTCTCTTCGCTCACAATAGTGAGTTCCACTGCGGGAAAGAGCGGCAAAGACTGCTTGTTCTCCCATCCGGCGTACTTCTCGCGGCTGTAGTCGTAGGTGATCTTGACCGGCGCGGCTGCGTCGGTCTGGCGCATGTCCGTGCCGCTCACCTTACCGCCAAAGCCCATTGCCCCCGAGAGATACTGCATCGCGTCATCCCATTGCGCGGGCGAGAGGCGCTGCATCATGGAGCGCAAGTCCAACTCGGTGTCAGACCGCGCGGTCAATACCATGTGGCTCTTCAGCAGGCCCTCGCTGTCCAACGTGCCATCGGCAACAAAGTCCTCGTAATAGGCATAAGGAGGGTTCGCCGGAGTCTTCTCGAGTGTGGCCGGGGTCTTATCCGGAATGACGAGCGCCTGCTGATCGCGGATAACCGGCATCAGCACGCGGAAGGGTGCTACCTCGGCAGTGGAATCGAGCCACACTCGCTCCGGCTTGCCAGAGGCATCCGGCAGTTCGACTGTCGTGATGGCGTGGTTGAAGACCGCAGGTGAGGGCACATCCATCACCGGCGCAATCCCCGCCCCAATGAGCACGGGTGCCGTGGTCATCCCCTTGGCGCGCAGCAGGCTCTCCAGGAGGGTGTCCTTGTCCTTGCAATCGCCATAGCCATGGTCCAACACCTCGTCAGGCGTATGCGGCTGGAAGCGGCCAACACCGAAGGAAAGCGAGATATAGCGGATCTGCGTCGCAACGAAGCGATAGAGCGCCTCTGCCTGCTCCTGAGGTGTTTTCGCATTCCTGGTGAGCTCATCGGCTTTCGCTCGCACGCTGTCCGTAGGCTGGAGCCGCTCCTCGGCCAGGCTGCGGTACCACGCACCCACCTCATCCCAGCTATGGAAGCTGGTCCACGCCACGCTCGGGAGCTTGCGCCCGTCGGCATCCTCGTCCGGATCCTTCACCTCGGCCGCGGTCATCTTGCCGTTCTCATCGCGCGCGCTTGCCTTGGTCTGGGAAGAAGTCCACGTCCACACCTGCATCCCGTCGCGCGTCATGGGCGTCGCTTTGTGGTTCGGACTCCAAACCTGCACGTAGGTCTTTTCCGGTACGGCGAGCGTTAGGCTCTGTTCCAGAACCACGCCACCCTGCACCAGGAAATGCTCCGCCCCCCAGAATCGGCCCGGAGCTTGCGCCTTGGTGAGGACGGTGTGGAACTGATATTCAAGCCGATCGCCCGTCGCAAGGCTGCGCACGGGCAGATGCTTCTCTTTCAGATCCGAATACATCGGGGCCTCGCGGGTCGCTTCGGCGGGCATCTCCATGGCCTCGTCGACTGGCGTGTTGATCGTGCTGCCGTCCGGCTTGTGTACGCGCACGAACTCGATCGTTGCGGTCGAATTCGCCGAAGCGTAAGACAAATTCAACACACTGAACTGCCGCGCCACACCGTCGGACTGAACGCGCACGATCACATGCTGCACCACATCGCCGGTGCCGTCGGCTTTCATGGTGGTAGTCGTGTCGTAGCGCTCAAAGACAAACGGCTCGTCGCGATACGGATCCGCGGAAGGCCTTGGGCTTTGAGTTTGAGACGATAGACGCAAAGCGGCGAGCCCCGCAGCAGTCAGCACAAGCAAACGTAAATTCATAGGTGTATATCTGCGTGTATAGCAGATTTTAAGAACGGGGTACATTCCCCCACATTCACCTTATTACCCGCTGAAGGCGGTCCTAAGCGATATCGATCAAGTCGGCTGCTGCCCCTGTCGCGACTGCATTCCGGAGGGGAACGCGCAACCGCCTGAAAGCCCGAAGCCTTCCTGTATCTGCATAGTTTGTAAGGGGTTGTTTGGTGGACCTGATCGGGATCGAACCGATGACCTCTTCCATGCCATGGAACTTTCAAAACACTAAGCTATTGACGGTAAAGCAGTTAGCAACCGGAAAAACCGGCAAAACCGGCCTAATCGGCGGTCTTTGACACAAACTTTGACACAAACTTTTGAGGGCGGGTGAGCTGGGTCGTGGCGGGCCAGCTCACCACTATTCTTGTTTGGCACAGTCAGCAACGTCTCCCTGGTTGGCGAAACCAGAGGAGTGCAATCACTAAAATGAATTGAGATGGACCTGGATATGGCTGAGCAGAAGCTGGATAGACCAGATGCGGACTACGCCTATGTTCGCAACGGCATCGTCGATTTGTTGCAAGCCGCTCGCGTCGCGTCAGCGCGCAGCATCAACGCGGTTATGACCGCGACCTATTGGGAGATCGGAAGGCGCATTGTTGAATCTGAGATGCGAGGAGAGAACCGGGCGGATTACGGTGAGAAGCTGGTAGAGCAACTCGCCAAGGACCTCACGCGGCGTTTCGGACGCGGATTCGGCAGAGCCAATCTCTGGCAGATGAGGGGTTTTTATCGAACATGGCCGGAAAAGAACTTTCTCCAGACACCGTCTGGAGAATCTCCTCTCCCTGCCGCGGCGTCGACCATATCGGAGATCACCGCGGTGGCGACTCGCTTCCCGCTACCGTGGTCCGCCTATGTACGGTTGCTCTCGGTGAGAAACCAAAAGGCCCGCAAATTCTACGAAACCGAAGCGTTGCGTTCCGGATGGTCGGTTCGGCAGCTCGACCGCCAGATTAGCAGCCAATTTTACGAGCGCATTGCGCTATCCCGTAACAAGACAGCGATGCTTGAAAAGGCTGCTGTCCCGGAATCCGGTGATGCGATCTCGCTGGAAGAAGCAATCAAAGATCCTTTCATACTCGAATTTCTCAACCTGAAAGACGAATATTCAGAATCAGAACTCGAAGAAGCGTTGATCCAACATCTAGCGGACTTCCTGCTCGAACTGGGCGACGATTTTGCGTTCATGGGGCGTCAACGTCGGCTGCGCTTAGATGACAATTGGTTTCGAATCGATCTCATCTTCTTTCATAGGCGTTTGCGGTGTTTGCTCATCGTCGATCTAAAAGTGGGCAAGTTCGGCTACGCTGACGCCGGTCAGATGCACCTCTATCTCAATTACGCCAAGGAACACTGGATGAAGCCTGGCGAGAATCCTCCCGTTGGTCTAATCCTTTGCACGGAGAAAGGCGTAGCGGAAGCTCACTACGCACTCGATAACCTGCCAAACAAAGTCCTTGCCGCGGAATACAGGACTGTTCTCCCCGATGAAAAGCTGATTGCTGATGCGTTAGAGCGCTCACAAGCTGCGATTCAGGAACGTAGAACGAACTGATAAATCTCAACATGCAGAATGCCCGTTCCTGGTCCATCGAGGAACGCATCGGCCATTAACATCAATCCAGAAGCATTGCTGACGGGAAGCGCGTTTACCCGGAGCGACGTCGATCGGGCCTCCCTCAGCGGACTATGACATCTGAGAGCAGGATAGCTTCAGTGGCGAGAGTGGCTGTATGCACGTTCCCAAGTTTGTAGTTGAGGAAGACTGCGGGAACCCCTAATCGCGCGCGATCAGGGCAGAGGTTCCTATCGAGTTTTGGCTTCGATATGAGTGCGTAAGTATGCAAGAACTATTGGGGATGGGTTGCGTGAAGGAATGTCCCGCTGAGGCAGGTGGCGGAAGACGCGCAGCGGCTGGAGAGGGGTGAGGAGTGAAACTCCTCCCTCAGAAAGAGGATTTTGGAAAATCGCACAGATTCGATCAGAAGATCGATAGTCACCGGCCTAGTTGCATCAAAAGGTTTTGAGCAGGGTTTAGTCAGCTGCAGCGCCGTTTCGGCTCGTTCAAACGCTAGACCGCACTCAAATTCCCGGGAGTAACAATTCCATGCGTTTCACGACCATTGCTCTCGGTCTCATATCAATCTTAAGCTGTGTCTACGTTGCTACCTTGTCAGGAGAACCCATTCAAGTGCGTTATGGGCAGGGGTCAAGCCACGGCTTTTTGGCCCTCAAGACGCTCGACGGTGTGACCATCGCTACAGGCGATTCTACTCAGGTCGTCAGCCGCGGGAGAGTCACGTCTCGCCTGATCTTCCATTTCAAAGACGGCTCCGTGGATGAAGATGTCACTGTCTTTACACAGCAAGGTGTGTTTCGCTTGATTAGCGATCACCACATTCAGCACGGCCCCTCGTTTCCGAAACCCATCGACTTTCTCATCGACATGGCGAGTGGAGATCTCACGTTCAAGGCGGAAGACGGAACGATCTCGAAGGAGCACATGGACTTACCCGCTGACGTGTCGAACGGGCTGCCACCGAACCTTCTGCTCAACATTCTCCCAACGACTCCCGAGACCAAAGTCGCCTACATAGCCCCCGGTAAAAAGGCCCGGCTGATTCATCTTTCCATCAAGCCGATGGGAACCTTAACGTTTCGCGTGGGTGCATTCCGACGTAAAGCTACTGACTTCACGCTGCACGTAGAGTTGGGTGGAGTGACAGGGGTCGTTGCACCGATCATCGGCAAGCAGCCCTCGGACTACCACATCTGGCTCCAAGACGGCACTCCGCCCGCCTTTGTTCGAGAAGAAGGACCGTTATACGAAGGAGGACCGATCTGGCGGATGGAACAAATTAGTCCATCATTTCAATAGTCTCAGGTTCCTATTGCAGAGATCGCCGCGCAAAGGGCTGGGCGGAGTCCGAAGCGAATGGCTCCCCGATAATCTCAAAGCGAATCATGCAAGAGCAGAAGTCGCACTCCACTTCATTCACACCCGCGAGCGCATCCGGCGCCGGGAAGGTGCGCAGACATTCCGAGCAAGTGACGGCGACGGTGCCCTTGTCATTCTTTACCCATACAGCTGCTTTACTTGGCTTCCCGAGTCGAGGACGTGTTGGTAACTCTTGGATCAAATCTGAAATCTTGTTGAATAGCTCCTCCGGCTTGTAATTTCCTTTTGGAAAGAACGCATCCGCTAAAACGCTTTCCGGGACACTGACACCGGTAAACTCGCCTGAGACAACAACCACGGGGATGGCAGGAAATCGGCGACGTACAACGGACAGGAACTCGAATCCGTTCATATTGGGCATTCGGAGATCCGAGATGATGATGTCGGGTAAAGAACGCTTCAGAGCAGCCAAGCCTTCAAAACCATCTTCGGCGCACAGAACTTCATACCCCTTCGTTCGCAGAAGCATGGCGCCTGTTTCGCGCAAGGCTTGATCGTCTTCAACAACAAGGATTCGGTACGGAAACGATTTCGTGGACATGCGCCCTCCTTTGCATCAACCAGCCAGTTCAGTTGAATGGCCGTCGGAATTTAATGTCCGTCCGGAAGACGGGGTCTTCCCATGCCGCATCTCTACCCTGTCTGCTTGAGGCCCCTTGTCACCCTGAATGATGTCAAAGGTGACTTCGTCGCCCTCTTTCAGGGTCTTGTACCCTTCGGTTTGGATCGAGCTGTAGTGAACGAATACGTCGGCTCCTCCATCGTGACCGAGAAAGCCATACCCCTTCGCGTTGTTGAACCACTTCACGGTGCCTGTGTAGTGTGCCATTGCGTTCCTCGATTCTTCGAACTCCGAACTTGTTGGTAAGATCCTCTCCGAATGTCAGTTTTGGCTACCGGGCGCGCCCCGACTATAGAGGCCCGCGTAGAGCTCTTTCGCAACTTGATAGCAGTCGCAGGCCACTCCTTCGAGTCGGCCCCGGTCGATGATTTTGATACGACCTCGTTGGTGATCTACCAGGCCTTTCGCTTGTAGAACGCCAACTGCGGTGCCTACGGTGGTTCGGCGAGACCCCAGCATCATTCCAAGGAATTCTTGAGTCAGGTTCAATTCATCCGTCTGCGAGCAGTCTGAAACCATGAGGAGCCAGCGAGCCAAACGCTGCTCCGCTTCGTGGAGCCGGTGGCAACCTGCGATCTGCCCCAGGCACATGGCTTGTTCTTGCAAGAATTCGAGGATGCGGCTTCGAATCTCTTCTGAGGAGCCAAACTCTCGCCGCAACTCGGAAAGCGGAATGCGAAGTCCCGTGCCGGCCATTTGCATAAAACAACGGGTCGAAGCCAGGGCAGGCCCCATCACTTGCAGACTGCCAATGACCCCTTCCCGTCCAATCACTCCGACTTCCGCGGTGGCGCCATCGGACATGGCCGTCACCACCGATGCCATGCCAGACGTAAGGAAGTAGGCATAATCCGGGGTCTCCTGGGCCTCGTAGAGAACTGTGCCCAAAGGAAGGTCTACAGGAATGGAGTATTTGAGCAGGGCCTGACTGCTTCGCTTGGAGAGTGAACTTAGAAATCGGCTGACGTCATTGGTAGGCATGATGCCCCCTTGCTCATTCGCAAGGGACGGCCATCTGGGAGACGGCAAGCAGTCACGTTTGATTGTATGGAACGGGTTGCACACCGCCCATAGTCCAAGCATACGCTCTAAAAGCGGCTGTGACGGGTATTGGGCATAGATAAGCGAGGCGGTGTCCTACAATTCGAGCGACTGGAGTTCACTCTGAGTTCGGCACCCGCACTACCCACGTCCGTCAGCGTTCTCGTCTATGGCAGTGATGAACTATTGCTTGGAACTCGCTCAATGGTTTTGGAAAAGGCTGGTTATACCGTTTTCACAGCTCTTGAAGCTCCGGCGTTAGAGAATACCCTTCTCAGTCAGAAGATTTCGCTACTTGTCCTTTGCCACACGCTTTCGTCAGAGAAGTGCGAAGCGGCGCTCGATTTTGCAGAGAGCAAGCATCCTAAAATTCGGAGTCTCGTGCTCACCGCAGGCTCCACTCCGTGCTCTGAGCGCGCTCACGACGCCGTCCTGAGTGCTTTTGACGGCCCTCGCAGGTTAGTGGAGACAGTTCAGAATCTCTTGGAAAATGTTCCGGCTGCATCCCTATAGAAAGCATAAGCGTGTGCGAGGCTCCTTCTTATGCCCAATAGGCGACATAGCGCATTAGCATTGCATCTGATGTCGAAGGTTCAGGTTGCATCAAACTATCTGAGTCTACTGGTCTGTGGGCATACCCTGATCGCAACGCCGAGGTAGGCGTTCTCTCCAGAGCAAATACATTTGGGGATAGCTATGGGCACCAACACCAGACCGGACCTTCCAACCGACATAGAGGCATTGCAGGAGGCGCTCCAACTTTCGGAGCGCCAGCTAGTTATTGCGACTGAGGCTTTGCGCAAAGCCGAAGAGCGCGCCGTCGCTGGCCGTCTCGCTTTGGAAGTCATGCACGAAGTCAAGAATCCCCTCGAAGCCCTCGGTCACCTGACATATTTGGCGTTGCAAGAAGCAGACTACCCCGAAAAGGTCCGGAAGTATTTGCTCCAGGCGGAGGAGCAAATGGAAAACTTGAGTCATATCGCAAGGCAGACGCTCGGTTTTTCGCAACAAATGGAGAAGCCTCGTCCGGTTGATTTGGTGGCTGTCGCGGAAGCTGCGATCCGCATTCATCAGCGTGTGATCGAAGAAAAACGAATCCATCTTGTAAAAGATTTGCGTGAAGGCGCGATCGCTCAGGTTTTCACCGGAGAGATGTTGCAAGTGGTATCAAATCTCATCGTGAACGCCTTGGATGCGTTGCCGGCTGAAGGTATCCTTCGCCTCCGGGTGAGGAAGCGGAAGAATGAAGTGGACTTCGTGATTGCCGACAACGGCCATGGAATTCCGGCTCAACACAAGGAAGCTCTCTTCCAACCGTTCTTCACGACAAAGACTGATAAGGGCACCGGTCTAGGCCTGGCCTTGTCGAAACGCATCATTGAGCGTCACAACGGGCGGATACGGGTTCGGAGCAGCATACGCCCAGGCAAGAGCGGTACAGCCTTCAAGATCTCGTTGCCGTTGCGATGGCGGTAGTCGTATAGTGTCGCTGCTCGCTGGGTCAGTCCCCTAAGTCGACTTTTCGGAAGTGATCTACCTGCACACTACAAGGCCGTCACCTGAAGTAGCAAAGCCGCTGCCACGTCTGCTACCGTCAGCCCAGCGGTAGGCAAACGCACGCCGCTAGTGTCCGCTAGGCACTTTTGCGCCGATCTGGAACCCCTTTGTCAGCAAAACGAGAGGTGCAGCAATCAACGTTCCAACGCCCAAAATGTAAAAGCAGTCCATGAAAGCCAGGAATCTGGTCTGGACTTGGAGCTGTTCGTAAATACGACCGGTGGCAGCATGGATAGCGTCCGCATGGGATAGCCCGTGTATTTGGAGATAAGCAGATATCTGATTCACCGAGGTTTGCAACGGAATTGTCGATGCGGTCTGATTTGCACCGACAATTGACTGATGAAAACTAGCCCGTCTGTCGCTCATGATCGTGACCAGCGCAATTCCAAAGCTGCCTCCCCAATTCCGGAAGAAATTAGTGAGGGAAGATGCTTTGTTGTTGTCTTCGGGCGCGAGTTGTGAGTATGCAAGAACCGAAAGAGGAACAAAGAAGAAGGCGTAGCCGAGACCCTGGAGCGACCTTGCAAGCGCCCAATGTTGGAAGTCGGTATCGAGGGTCATACGGCTGTAATGCAGGAACGAGATACCGACAACCATTACAGCTCCAAACAACAAGATTCGGGGTTGGATGATCTTACGCTGAACCAATTGAGCGCCTAGGGGAGCCAACAACGTGATGACCACCGCCCCAGGCGCCAGAACAAGTCCGGCGTCGATCGCTCGATATCCGAAAAGAGACTGCAGGATTTGAGGAATCATCGTGGTGGAAGCGAACAACCCTACGCCGAAGACGAAGTAGAAGACGTTAGCAATTGCAAAGTTCCGGACCTTCAAGAGTCTTAGGTTGATGATCGGTTCCGGAGTGTGCAGCTCCCAATACACAGCGGCACTGAGACATACGACCGCTATAACGGAACAGCAGCGTATGGTCGTTGAGCCAAACCAATCGTCAATCTGCCCGCGATCTAACAGAACTTCCAGAGCAGCAGAACCGATGCCGACCAGAGCAATCCCGATACCGTCCACCCGCAGCTTTCCATTGACGCGAACCGAAGCGCGCTCTTTGATGAAGGCGGGCGGATCATGTACGAATCGGTTCGTCAAAATGAGCGACAAGATGCCGACTGGAATGTTGATAAAGAACACCCAACGCCAACTGAAGTTGTCAGTGATGTATCCCCCCAACACCGGTCCTATTGCTGGTGCTGTCACGATTGCTACGGTGTAAAGCGCAAACGCCGAAGCCCGCTTAGCAGGCTCAAATGCGTCGACTAGGATGGCCTGCTCGACAGGGGCGAGGCCTCCTCCCCCAATGCCTTGGAGCACACGCGCGATAAGGATCACCTGGAGACTTGGGGCAATCCCACACAGAAAGGAAGTAACGGTGAAGAGAAATACGCATGCCATGTAGTAGTTCTTCCGGCCGAATACGCGCGAAAGCCAGGCTGACATCGGGAGGACTACTGCATTCGCAACGAGATACGTGGTCAATATCCATGTCACCTCATCGAAGGAGCGACCGAGACCGCCAGCGATATATGGCAAGGAAACGTTCGCAATGGACGTATCCAGGAGTTCCATGAAGGTAGCAAGCGTTACAGTCAGTGCAACCACCCAGGGGCTGATGCCGGTGGAGACCTGATGACCTAGATCGATCCTTGCGGTGCTATCTGCGATCTCAGTCACCATGTACGTCTCCGCTAAATGCGATCAAGACTTTGAACAAGTGGAATGCTCATAGCACGATTGCTGGATCGGGCAAAACGAGAAGGCACTGCTTTCGAGCGCTGGCGGTCCGCGGTATCCGTCTGAATCCGCGCAGTCACATCAGCTGCGCACGATGGTTTGCAACGAACTCTTCCATCGTCATGAGTGGGCCGCCGGCGATCTCCGATCCTAGGCTGTCGGTTCCGCTGAGAAGTCCCTCCTGCTGATCAATCTTCACCGCCTCGAAGTGCGCTCCCTTTGCGGTGTCGTTCGGAATGCCAAGCAACTCAAGGAACTCGGGAGTAGAGACTTGTTCGAATCGAACGCCTTTTCCGAGGACCCGCGCGATAAGGGCCGCAAGCTCGACATGGCTATATTCAACGGGCCCGTGTAGGGATAGGGCCTGCCCGACGTGTTTCGCTGGATTTTCAAGTAGACCGACCACGATCCGCGCAATATCACTTGACGCGATGGGGGCAAAACGGCTTTCCCCGTCGAACGGAACAACATAACGCCCCTTGCGGATAAAGGCGGAGATGTAAAGTATCCATTCGGCGAAGAACGTAATCCGGAGGTGCGTTACGGGTATTCCTGACCAGTTAAAAACTTGCTCCGAAAGCCAATGAGCCATCGTTGCTTGGCTTCTCGCGAAAGGCCGAGACTGCTTATGGGACATGTTTACGACGAGTTCCAGTCCTTCTTCTTCCGCGGCCTTGGCAAAAATTACCGAGGCCTCAACTTGTCCGTGCGCCAGAGGATAGACGAAATAGGCACTCCTGACACCCTTCAGCGCAGCCCTGATGTCCCCAATCATCAACATGTCGCCAAAGACAACGTCGGCGCCAAGCGCCTGAAGTGCTCTGGAGCGCACATCTTGTTTGCGCGCCAATGCTCTTACTCGGTGACCTCTCTCTAGCAGGAGCTTCACCGTTGGCCGTCCAGTGTCGCCTGTTCCACCGGTAACCAGTATCAGCTTTGTGTCCATGTCAGATGCTGCACTACGCTTGCTTACCTGATCAGAGTTCATGGCTCGCCTCACTCGATCTTAGGAATCAGAATCACTTATGCGTTGCTGATTTACGGTTTGGAAGGAGGGCGAGGGTCGAATCCGTCCGGCGCGGGCTTGACCCTACGCACCCAAGCGGAGTCGGCTTGGGGGCACGACGACTTCGATCAACCCTGTTGCAACGTCGTAGACAAGCCCAGTGATCATGAATCCACCAGGGATGTCTTCATTGCTCCTATAGGCTTCAACATCCATGGCCACAGCTTTGCGTGGGTCGGCGATCGCCATCAGATCGAGTTGGGGCCTGCTAACACCAAGATGGACTGCGAGCAGATCAGGCGCGTGTTTATAACAGCCGATAATGCCGCACTCGGTATGGTGGAGAATGATGAGGTCCCACCCTACGCCCATCTCTTGGCCTGCGGCTCTGGTCACGATCGGGAGCAAGACCATGGCTTCGACGAGGGCGGGATTGAGCCTGCCGCCAAGATTTCTGTAAATCGCTGCCTCCCCCGACTTCAAACCGAAAACGTCTACCGGATCGACCCTGGGATCGAGGCACCCGATGATGATGGTCTTCGCTGAGGGGATAATCTTCAGATCAGACGAATACCGTTTCTTGGCAAACTCGGCGTTTCGTAGAGCAATTGTGTCAGTGAAGGTCATGATTTCTCCGGAAGCTGATTCCAACGATAGGATCTCTTCGAGGGGGAAGTCTTTGCGGAAGCCGCCAGCGTTTGTCAAAAGAAATTGCTCTCTGTCTGTCTGGTTTGCGATCATTGATTCGCCAGTGCACGATGAACGAACTGGATACACATGGAACCTTCTCCCACGGCCGACGCTACCCTCTTTACGCTTTCAGCCCTCACGTCTCCTACAGCGAACACTCCTGGCACATTTGTCTCTAGGGGATAGGGAGCACGCTGGAGACTCCAGTCTGCAAGCACGCTCGTACCCGTCATTATGAATCCCTTGGTGTCCAAGGAAAGACAGCCGCTCACCCAGCTTGTGTTTGGGTCGGCCCCAGCCATCATGAACAGGCGTCGGACCTCATGGTCTTCCGATTCGCCTGTCAAGTGATCCATCCAACGAATACCCTCCAACCTGTCTCCACCTTCCAGAGCCACTACAGTCGTGCGCGTCTTCAGGATGATGGTTGGCGAAGCCTCAATTCTTGAGATCAGGTATTTGGACATGTTGGTCTTGAGATTTGGCCCACGAACAAGCAGATAGACTTTAGTCGCGAAACTCGAAAGGAAGATCGCAGCTTGCCCGGCAGAATTTCCGCCTCCGACAATTACAACCGCTTCGCCTTGACACAGAGGAGCCTCAAGTTGTGTCGCCCCGTAATAGACTCCGTTACCATCAAAGCGAGCGACATTAGGGATATCCAATCGACGATAACGAGATCCGGTGGCAACGACAACAGTTCGGGTCTGGATTAAAGTTCCGTCATCGAGCTTGATCCGATAAGGATGCTGCTCGCATTGCACGGTACAGGCGCTTCGAGCAATGGATAACCTAGCGCCAAACTTTTCTGCCTGAATGTAAGCTGCGTCCGCCAACTCTTGTCCTGAAATCCCGAAGGGGAATCCGAGGTAATTCTCGATGCGGGAGCTCGATCCAGCCTGCCCACCAGGAGCGTTGCTCTCAACAACTAATACGTTGAGTCCTTCGGATGCTGCATAAACTGCAGCCGCCAATCCAGATGGTCCAGCTCCAACGATGACCACATCGAACACATCCGTTTGGTCCACCCCAGCGTTCAAGTCGAAACATACGGCTGCTTCTGCATTGCTAGGAGCACGCAGAACCACGTCCCCTCTGCAGATCAGAACCGGAATGTCGGCCACTTCAATGCCAAACTGATCTAGAACGCTTTGGATATCGGGATCTTCATCAATGTCCAGATAGGTATAGGGGTGCCCGTTACGTACCAAGAACGAGCGCAAGCGTAGGGTGTCACTGGAATGGGTTGAGCCGATTAGGACTGCGTCGCCCACGGCATTCGCAATCAGATAGATTCTTCGTTGCACAAACGCATTAAGCAGCAGGTTGCCGACGACGGCATCCGTTTGCATGATGTGGCGCAACGATGCACGATCCACTTCAAGAACTTCGCCGGCTGTCGAGACTCGACAAGAGACAAGACTTCTCCGACCAGAGAGCTGAGTCAACTCGCCCGTGAACTCACCCTGAGCGAGCACGCTAATAATGGAATCATGCCCGTTTGCAACGCCGACGAGATCAATACTGCCGCTCAGCACCACGAAGAGCCCATGCTGTAGAGTTTCCCGGTTGAACAGGACCTCACCCACCGTGGTCTTTCGCACAGTACCTTTTCTCTGAAGCGTTCTAAGGCTTTGAGCGTCAAGGCGAGGAAAGAGTACTGAGTGGTTCTCGTTGTTATCGGTCGACATGTGCAAGTCTCCTGCTCCGATCGGCGTTGTGCGTTCGACTATGACCGACGCGTCGACGCTGCGGACCCTAAGAATGGACCTTTCGTCCGACCCATTAGTGCCATTCCCTTTGGTCGTCGGCCGACGGGCCATAGATGCTCGGGACCTTACCACCCATGGGACGGATGTAGGTAGTCAACTGGCCGCGGTGATGAACCGTATCGAAGAGAGCAATCCACAGAAGCCCACCCAAAGTATCCCTTAGTAGGATTTCGTCCTTACCATGGATCAACCAGGCTTGATGATTCCAACTCTCATCGTCCTAGGCGCCAAGCTGAACTCTCAATTCGCTATGGTCGCGTTCGTAGGTTGCCACAGTGTGAAGACGATCATCCAAGGTGGTTGGTTCTTGCCAGTGCATCCCAGTGTATGAGCTCTTTTTGTTGTCGCAGAGTTGAATACAGCTCCGCTGGGCTGAGATGAGCAGCGCAACTAGCTGTGCCGCTGAACGCGAAAGAGGATGTGGCCGGAAGTCCAAGAGATCGATCGGCAATGCCGCGATCACATTGACAAAGGCAGAGTGCTCTTGCTGCCAACGTTTGATGAAAAACTCTCGATTACTAAGTTGCGCACCGAATCCGTGTGTTGCCATAGCACTTCCTCTCCTATCTCCGCAGCCCCTTGTGAGGGGCTCTAACTAACCGTCAACGTCGTGGCTCCACTTGTGAAAAGAGAAAGACGAGGCCTTCGGCCATCGTCGGATGTGTAAATGTGGCGTCACGCAAGGTCGTATAAGGAAGACCGGCCAGCATTGCTACTTGCACGATGGCCATGACCTCGCCCGCCTCCGGTCCAATCATGGAAAAGCCCAGAATGCAGTCCCCTCCCACCTCAAGCAGTGCCTTCATGAACCCGTGGCTCTCATCGAGGGTTCGCGTTCTTAGCACAGCAGCCATGGGTAACTTGGTTACTCGTACAGGTATTCCGCGACGGCGAGCCTCCCCCTCTGTCAAACCAATCTGCGAGACCGGTGGATCGGTGAAGAGACAGGAGGGTACCAGGCGGCCGGCTGTCGTCCGATCAATGCCGGCGAGATTGTCACGAATTACACGAAAATCATCGTAGGAAATATGAGTAAACTGCGGACTCCCTGCGCATTCCCCGATTGCCCATATACTCGCAGCGGTCGTCTGGAGACGATCATCCACTTTCACATACCCCTGTTCAGTGAGCTGAACACCAGCGATCTCTAGACCTATTGAGGTGGTGTTCGGGGCTCGGCCGGTCGCGACGAGGATATCGCTTCCTGCAACCATGGTTTCTCCAGCATCAGTTTTTACGAGCAAAGTGACGCTAGAGCCCGATGTCCCCGCCACCCTCAGAGTCTCGGAGACGGCAATCACTTCGATTTCCTCTTTGAGTATCGTTTCAAGTAGAGAGCCAGCGATATCTGCATCCTGGTTCGTCAACAACTGCGACCCTCGGTGCAGGATCGTTACTCGGCTTCCGAAACGACGAAACGCCTGAGCGAACTCGAGCCCGACATATCCTCCCCCCAAGACGATAAGGTGCTCGGGGATGCGATCGAGTTGAAGAAGCTCGATATTCGTTAAGGGCCGAGCCTCTGCGAGGCCCGGCACCGGGGGAATAGAGGCGTGGGTTCCCAGGTTGAGGAAGATCCGCTCTGCTTTCAGTGTTCGAGTCCCACCGTCGTTTAGTTGGACTTCAAGCGTCTTCGGACCAACAAACTTTGCCTCACCCATCACAAGCTCAGTGCTACTACTCTTGTAGTGCTCCAAATTCGTAGCGATTAGGCCCTGCACCATTCTTCGCTTGCGCTCTTGGACCGCCTCCATGTCAGATGGGGGTTTGGTGGGAGCCACACCAAAGGTGCTTGCGTGCTGCGAGAGGTACGCGACCTTGGCACTCCAAATCTCGTTCTTACTCGGGAGGCAGTTTACATTCGGGCAGGATCCCCCGATCCAGCGCCGCTCGATTACAGCGACTTGTTGTCCAGACTGTGACAAATGCCAAGCGAGGTATTTGCCACCTTCGCCGCTGCCGATGACGACGTTTTCGTAGTTCTCCACAGTCATAACAAAACTTCCTTTCCATTGATCTCGTCGCGCTTCATCGCTCGGACCCTAGGAGCAAAAAAAGCTGCCGCGCGGCATAACGCAGCGCGGCAGAGGAAAGGGGCGCATAACGTTGGTGGCACGACATCAATGCGCAAGTGCAGGGAGTTCTTCGGAAATGTGCGCGGTCACTACCAAATGAGCGTTGATCCAGCCAATGATGTCGGCCAATACCACTTCCTTATCCACATCGTTCAGGAGGTCGTGGAATCCGCCCTCATAGAACTTGAGCGTTTTGTCGGGAGAGCCAGCATTGTCGTAGAAGTGCTGGCTACCACTTGGCCGTGTGTTCTTATCTTCTGTTCCGTGAAGAATGAGAACAGGCAGCGTGATCTGCGGGAAGTCCTGCTTGAGGCGTTCGTCCGCCCGAACCATCGCGGCCATGGTCTGTGTAGGCTGAGTCTCGTTCTCAATCAGCGGATCGTTGTTCATCGTTTCTACAACAACAGGATCCCTTGAGAATCGCTCATTCGGGAGATGAAGGATGTGTGCGTGCGGAGCGAGATGGCTCAATCCTTTGAAGACTGACAGAACAAAGTCGGGAGCGGGTAGCTCATGGGCGAAACTCTCGCAGATTAGCCCCGTTAGATCGGCTGGGTGATCGAGCGTGTATAGACACGCGACGACACCTCCGGCGCTATGACCGAGCATGAACATCGGGAGCGCCGGTTCGCGGGTTTTCACGATCTCCATGACCGCCTCGACGTCACGCACGTAGTCATCGAACGATTCAACAAAGAATCGCTCGCCTTCAGAGTTACCTCTGCCACGAAGATCGACCGCGTATACGGATAGGCCGTCGGCAACGAGGTGCTCGGCTACATGTTCGTAGTACCCGCTATGAGCGTTGAATCCAGGCACAATGACTACGGTGGCGCGGGCTTTCGTTTCAGGACGCCAGGACCGAAAGAATATTTTCAGGTCATCTGCGTCCTGGATTGTTTCTTGGCTTTTTATGCTCATAAGAATCTCCTGAGTGCTTTATTGGTTTCTGGTGACGCTGATACGGCAGTTACGCCCACAGACATGTCTGTTGTGACCATAGAGCCGGGTCGCATGATCTCTCTTTGCCAAACCGGCTAGGTTTTGTCGAAAGGAAGGACTAATCCGTACGTGTTTCAACCACGCTTGCACGTTAGGTCAGGAGCGCGAAGCGTGCCGAAACATCGAAGCTGTATTCGTCAAAATACAGTTGCAATGAGAAAGAGGATCGCTTTCTCTTCCGGTAGCTTGGAGAACAGTCAGAATCGATCAACCGCGGTGAAACACCTTAGAGCTTGGAAAATGCGCCATCCTCAATAACTACGGCTGCTGATCGTCGATATCCATATAACGCGCCAAATCCCAGGAGAACGACATGTCAAACCTTGAGGACAAATTGCTAGAAGAGGGTGAAGACCACGTTCAGCACGTTGATGGGCCAAGCCAGTTTTCACGTAGAACTATCCTGATCGGCGGCGCCGCAATGGCTACATCCTTGGCGCTTCCGCTTGAGTCTTTTGCTTCACAACACGCCACGGGGGATTCTCCTTCGAGGCCACACTCCGGAGAGGATTCATTGGACATGCTCAAAGTCAAAGACGGAACATCCATCTACTACAAAGACTGGGGCGCGGGTCAACCGATTGTCTTCTCACATGGTTGGCCGCTAACGGCAGACGCCTGGGATGCGCAGATGCTCTTCTTCGGCGAGCAAGGGTATCGGGTCATCGCTCACGATCGTCGGGGCCACGGCCGTTCCGGCCAGTCCTGGAACGGGAATGATATGGATACCTATGCCGACGATCTTTCGGAGCTGATCGAGAAATTGAACTTAAAGGATGCTGTTCTGGTTGGCCATTCGACCGGCGGCGGCGAAGTTGCCCGGTACCTCGGACGGCACGGAAGCAAGCGCGTATCGAAAGCAGTCCTCATCTCAGCTGTAACGCCGTTCATGCTCGGGACTCCCGATCATCCCGGAGCCCCCATGTCGGTCTTTGACGGATTACGACAAGGCGTTGTGAACAATCGCGCCGAGTTTTTCCGTGGTCTTTCCGTTCCGTTCTATGGTTACAACCGACCGGATGCGAAGGTTTCGGAAGGCATCAAGAATTCCTTCTGGCTTCAGGGAATGTTGGGTTCTGTGAAAGGCGAACTGGACTCCATCAAGGCATTCTCCGAAACGGACTTTCGGGAGGATCTGAAAAAGATCACGATTCCGACGCTGGTCCTGCAGGGTGACGACGATCAAATTGTCCCTTTGCAGATCTCGTCGCCTCTCACCGCCAAGCTGGTCAAAAACTCCACGCTGAAGATTTACCCTGGTCAGCCACATGGGCTTTGCACCACCTTCGCCGATCAGGTCAACGCTGATGTGCTCGCGTTCATCAAGGGTTGAGTTTTCTGGCTGGCTCCAGACGGCGCGAGGGAGAGTACTAGAGCCCCTTGCGCCCCATTATTGACTGAGCTGGGCAGCAAGATTGCCAAGTAGGGTATGCCTTCGATATGACAACTCGTAGAACTTTCATCGCCGCGACGATTGCCACAGCAGCTTCGTTGGCGAGCAGCTCAGGCCAAACTTCAGGCGCTTTAGCCGGAGGCGCGGCGGAGTCAGAACACAAGCTCGGAAAGACGGAAAGGGGCAAACATATGCAGGACCAAGCAGAGGATCCAAGGATCACCAGAGCGCGGCTCTCAGGGCCGGCGCAGGTTACGAAGAATGCAACCGTGGCCGAACTTGGGCCGAACGGGGTCATGAAGGTCTTGGTTCAAGGATCGAACGAGTGGGTGTGCGTCCCAGGAGACGAGAATCGAATTGGTTCGCCGCCAATGTGTATGAATTCGCTCGGTATGCAGTGGATGATGGATGCAATGCAGGGCAAGCCGAAGCCGACGAATGCAGCGCCCGGCATGATTTATATGCTCTGCGGCGCAACTCAGCGGAGTAATACGGACGCACGAGACACGACAAGTCCCGCGATCCCAATCGGCCCTCACTGGATGATTACCTGGCCGTTCGATGCTCAGGCCAATGGACTTCCAACTACGGTCCGGGATAGAGGAGCCTGGGTGATGTTCTCAGGAACGCCCTATTCCTACCTGCACGTCTGCGGGAGTCCTTGGGAAGGTAACGAATATCATGTCGGCGACAAGGCTGTATGGACCATGGACTACGCTCGACCATGAACCGCAAGTGACCGGCATTAAATCTTTGCCCCACACCCATGAGAATTGAGATCCGATGAGTGACGAGATAACTGCAAGGAACAGGGCGATTGCTATCGAGGCGATCACAGGGGTCTTTATCAAACGAGACACCGATGTGCCCCAAAAGCTGTTCAATATGAACTACACGCAACACAACCCTACAATTGCGAATGGCAGCGTCGCTATCCCTGAGCTGATTCGTGCGTTGCCGGCCGAATTTAGGTACGAAATGGGCATGGTCATCGCTGAAGGCGAGTTCGTTGCCATTCACGGCCGGTACACGGGTTGGGCAGCCAAGCCTTTGATTGCAGTCGATATCTTTCGGGTTGTCGCCGGCAAGCTCGTTGAGCATTGGGATGTAATGCAGGAGGAAGTGCCACCTGAGAAAACAGTCAGCGGCAACGCCATGTTCGCTCCAGCCCAATAACTTATGACATCTGCCGTTTCTCGGTCGCCGATGAGTCCGCCATGTGTCGCAGCCGGGGTGCAGGCCGCAGCGGACTCGCGGTGCCTTGCCTCCGATCGACGATCAATCCTCGTACTCACTGTGCTGGGATCATCCATGGCATTCATGGACGGGTCCGTTGTGAATGTGGCTTTACCGACGCTTCAGGCTAGTTTCAGGGCCACTTCCTCCCACATCCTCTGGGTTGTCCAGGCCTATTCTCTTCTAGGCTCGGCGCTGCTTCTGTTTTGCGGAGCTTTGGGCGATCGCTTCGGCCGAACGCGAATGTACCTGTTGGGTGTCGCTGTATTCGCTCTAGCCTCGATCGGCTGTGCAGCGTCGTTGAACCTTACCGAGCTGATCTTGGCGCGTGCAATCCAAGGCTTCGGCGCAGCACTACTGATCCCGCAAGCGCTCGCAATACTTTCTGATACCTACCCAGAAGGCGAGCGCGCCGGCGCCATCGGAGCGTGGTCAGCTTGGACTTCTGTTTCGATCGCAATTGGCCCCATAGTCGGCGGATGGCTAATCCAGGTGTCTAGCTGGCGAGCGATCTTCCTTCTCAATATTCCCCTGACTGCTTGGATAATGTGGCTCGCCCCCAAGCTTAGGCGCGCAACAGCTGCCCGTTCGGCAGCCGCCCCTGCTCCTCTCGATTATCGGGGCGCAGCGCTCAACATTCTAGGATTCGCCGCGATCGTTTTCGCCCTGTCTTTCGTGCCGCAACTCGGCTGGAAAGATCCGCGCATCGGGCTCTCACTTTTCGCTGGATTGGTTTTGCTTATTGTCTTCGTGCTGTCACAACGAAGTAGCAAAAACCCTCTCGTTCCGCTCTCGTTGTTTCGAAGTTCCGCATTTTCTGGTGCGAATGTCCTGACCTTCCTTGCCTATGGGGCGCTCGGCGGGGCGTTCTACATTGTTCCGTACTTCCTGATTGGCGCACGGCATCTCTTGCCCAGCTCCGCGGGCGCTGCTTTTTTGCCGATGATTGCGATCATGTTCGCCTTTTCCGGAAGGGTCGGTACGATAGCTGCCAAAGTAGGCGAAGTAAAGTTCATGGTGGCGGGCTCAGCCCTGACAGCGGGAGGTTTCGCCTTATTAGGCTTGGTCTCGAAGGAAACCCGTTACTCTTATGGCTTTCTGCCTGGAGTCCTGGTATTGGGTGTGGGCATCACTTTGACCGTTGCACCTCTCACGTCTTTTCTCATGGCCTCCGTCGCCGCCAGCCGCAGGGGGGTCGCATCCGCAGTGAACAACTCCGTATCCAGGCTTGGCGGTCTCATCTCAGTCTCAATCGTGGCCGTGGCTGTGAGCCACACGTTCAACCATGAGTTTGGAAGGCAAATGCAATCGTCGGGCTTACCGGTCGAGATGCAACGCATACTCGTTCACTCAGAAGGGTTGATGCTTGCTATCCCGATCCCTCAACAGTTTGGGTCTTCGCCGGCGTTGCGTGCGGAAGGAATGGTAGAAAGCTCGTTTGTAACCGCCTACCGGCATGTGATGTTTGGCTGTGCGCTAACCACCCTCGTCGGCACACTTGTAATCCTGACGACAGTGCGGAAGTCCAAAAACGCGCTGGACGTCGCTGAGACTGAGGGCCGTCTCTAAATGCCTTAGGCGAGATATCCAAGCGACTGGCTACAGCGCACCCAGAACAACGTTATTGGGGCAAGCTCATCGAAGAAGTTAGCTTTCTAAACACCGCAAAATGGCACAACAGAACAGCTGGAACGATGAACGCGGGCAGCAGGACGAACGGGAAATGAAGAATAGCGACTGTCGGCTGATCAAAGGCGAAGCGCTGGAAGCGAAACGGGGCGGAGAGCATCGCTCGGCCGAGAGCGTTGAGCACACTGAGTAGACAGAGGGCGTTCCAAATAAACAAACCTCTTCTTCCCATCTTTCCGGCGCTGAACGCCCACCACACGAAAGGCACCGTTACACCGGCCAGGATATCGAGATTACCAGCCTCAAACGTCATCAGCGCGGGTACTTGCTTGTAAAGGAATAGCCAGTAGAGAGTAGCCTCCACAAAGATCCGGATCGTGTGTACGAGGATGCACCACTTCAGGTCCATCCGATCAACGAAGCGCCTACCAGCTCCCGTGAGGAACAAGCCAGCAATTAGAAGGATGGGCGGGGCGACCACAAAGATGAAATGTGGCGGGATCGTGCTCGTGATCAGGTAAAAGCCACTGACTGCGATAACCGATTGCAACACCATCCAAACCAGCGAAAGCACGATCGCCGGCTTGGACCCGCGAACGGCTTTGCCAAACAAGAAGAGAGCCAGAGCACTGACTCCCAGAAAAAAGACACTGATAGGAAGCGGGAGGTAATTCATCGGCGAACTCCTTGAAGGCAAATTTTTGGCGATGCGTGCAACAACATCGTGGAGAAGACTATCGACATGCGGTCATAACCGGGGATCTCTCCAGAGCTTGACGCGCCCGCCGCAAACGAGATTTAGCGGCAGGTACCGACAAGCCGCTTTGTTCCGCGAGTTCGGCCATCGTGTAGTCGTGGTGACGGTAGGCGTCGACCACGGAACGCAGTGAGGGTTTCAACCGGGACACTGCAATTGACAGTAACTCACGCCTCTCCCGTACGGCGTAAGAAGCCTCGATACTAATTGTTCGGTCGGGTATGCCATCTAGCCTGGAAAGACCGTGTTCGTTGGGATCATCGAGAGAGACGCTGGGTCTCGTTCGCTGCCTTCGCAACTGCATCAAGCATGTGTTGATGACGATTCGAGTCAGCCAGGTCGAAACGGCAGACCGTCCATTGAAGGTTTCGATGCGCCGGTAGGCCTTCAGGAACGAATCTTGCACGGCGTCTTCGCCATCTTCTCTGTTCCGCAGGATATGAATCGCCGTGTTGAGTAGACGCTTCTCGTGCCGACCTCGAAGAATCTCGAAGGCTTCATGACTTCCTATCCTGATCTGTTCGACAAGGCGATCGTCAGGTACGTGTTCGCTCCCTACCCCCATTCGGGTGTCTCGAGCCGCATTCGATGATCTGAGTCCGTTGTACATTTGCGGCCCCTGGTGTGAAAACAATGATCGTCACACATGCGACTACTTTAGGGATAAGACCTCGACGCGGGATACGAACTAGCCGTTTGAATCACCCGCGTCGGCTGCAGGCAGTATTGGCGCGTCTAACTGGGCGGCTGGTCATCTCTAACCGGCTGTTTTGGAGTTCGGGGTAATCTCGAACGCGGCTTTGTGTTTGGTGACGAACTCCTGGATGGTCATCGGTCGGCGTCCCGTAATCCGCTCAACATCGTCGTTCGTTCCGCCGGTTATCCCATTCTGACAATCCAAGGCCACTGCCCCGATGTGCTGGGTAAAGAAAGGCGAGGAGTAGTCTGGGATCTTCCCGAGAATCGCTAAGAACTCATCGACTTCGAGCGGAGTGTACGTGATGGTGCGTCCCAGCACTTCACTGGCGGCGGCGGCGATCCCATATACGTCAAGTTCGACCGGACCAAGCAATTTGTAGAGATGGCCCGCGTGGGGAGCGGGATCTGCCAAAATCTTTGCAATCACGCGTCCCTGATCCTCCGTAGTGATCGGCGCAAACTTTCCGTGACCGAATGGAAGCGCGAGTGTCTCTTTGGTCGCATAGTCCTTCCACGAGAAGGGGTAAAGCAACCACTCGGCGAACAATGTTGGCCGAAGGTGGGTGACAGGCACACCGGACCAGTCGAACACCTGTTCGGCGAGCCAATGGCTCTGAGCCGCATGGCTCTTAGAATCGCGCCTTGAGGTCATTTGAGAGGTGTAGACGATGGCACCAACCCCCGCTTCCTTTGCTGCCTGTGCGAAGGCGACCGTTGCCTCCAGGAGTTGTGGGGCAAGAGGGTAGACAAAATATGCAGCACCAACGCCTTCCATCGCCGCGCGGACGCTATCGATATCCAGGAGATTGCCTACCGCGATCTCCGCCCCCAGGGAGCGCAATTCGTCGGCCCGCGCGTCGTCCTTCAGGACGAATGCTCGTACTTCATGCCCTTCATTGCGAAGGAAGCGCGTCGCCGCGCCGCCGGTTCCCCCGGTCGCGCCGGTCACTAAAATCTTTGACTTTGTCATTGCATCTCCTTTGTTCCGCCTGGTTGTACAGATACCAGACCAGCTACCAAAGACAATGTCCCGGTTGCCAATACAGCGAGACTACTGGCCTTGCTCCAAGAAGGATTTTCAAATCGCACTGCATTTTGGCAGTGCTGCTGCCAAAAGATTTTGTTCTCTTAGGCGAACTTCTCCCTACCTAGGGTTTGGCGAAGATCTCTATCGTCTGCGACAAATGACAGTCGTTTTCGTAAAGAACCCCGCCCCTAGTTCTTCTATCGTTGCTGCTTGTACGACATCTATCCGCGATAGATCAAGCGACGCTAATACACCATGAAAAATCCGCTGCGGGCGATCTCACAAGCGTTTATCCTCACCGTTGGTATCACACCTCCGACCCCTGCAAAGGAGCGCGGCGCGCTCATCTTTGTGTCGACTCTGCTCGTGGGAATGGTGGTTCTGGCTGTGTTTGTGTTCTTCGTACTCATACGCCATCTCTAGCCTGGCGAATCACAGGCTTAGTGGATAAAGGCGAGGACAGGCCCGACCTTGAGCTATGGGCTCACTCGAACTGAAACTTCGATCGACATACCAGGTAACAAGAGCGGACCTGCCGCTTCAAGACCATTCAGCCGAATCCGCACAGGGATGCGCTGCACGACCTTCACATAGTTGCCGGTTGCATTGTCTGGGGCGATCACTGAGTACTTGGACCCGGTCGCCCCTCCGATACTTTCTACAGTTCCTTGGAAATCACGACCTACCGAATCGACGTGCACAGTTGCAGACTGGCCAATGCGCATCTTCTTCATCTGCGTTTCGCGAAAGTTGGCAATGGCCCACACGTCCTTAGGCGGCACGAGAGTTAGCATCAATTGATTGGCTGCCACCCGCTGCCCAACTTCCATAGATTTACGACCCACGATTCCACTGACAGGTGCGACCAGGTTTGTGTAGCCGAGGTCAAGCTGCGCATTCCAAAGCGCGGCTTGCGATTTCTTCGTTTCACCTGAAGCGCGGAGCACGTTTGCACGCGCACTCGCGATCGACGCTGGAGCGGTTTCGGCCATGCGAAGATCACTCTGCCGCTCTTTGATTTTTTGGCGCGCAGCCTCGATCTTTTGATCGGCACCGGCGCTGTTGGCCTGAGCGGCGGCGAGGAGTGCCCCCGTACCTTTAGAGTCCGCCTCGCGCTGATCGTACTCGGATCGTGAGATCTCGTGTGTCGCCACAAGTGCTTGATATCGGACCCTATCATCTTCTGCTCTGCGATAGTTCGCCTCGGTCTGAGCAACCGTTGCTTCGGATGCGGTCTTTTGAGACAAGGCAGATTCCAAGTCTGCCTCTGCTTCTACAAGCGAGGCCTGAGCTGAGGTTAGCCTGCTCAGAGCGGTCTCTGAAGCGATAGGAAGGTTCAGCGCTGCTGCCCGCTCCTGCGCTACGGACGCCTGTACATCGCCCTCTAATCGATTGACGGTTGGTTGATAGTCGTTGGGATCCAAATGTGCGATCACAGTGCCCGCCGTCACGTAGTAGGTATCTTCAACATTTGGGTTCACCCAGGTGATGGTTCCTCCGATTCGAGTGTTGATCGGGTGAACGTGCCCGTCTATCTGCGCGTCATCTGTGCTCACCTCGTTGGGATGGAGCACAAAGTGCCAGCCCAACAGTGCGCTTATCAGTACCGCGACGAATAGTGCAACGAGCAGAGTGTTGCTAGCCTTCCTGCTCTTGGTCTCGGTCAATGACATCAGTGCACCCCCAGGTACGATACGTAGTCTTGTTCTGCTGTGCCGGTCGCTCGGATCAGCATCAGCTTCGCGACCTGGTGAGCATAAATGCTGGCGATCCGGTTATCCTCTGCCTCAGACACGGACTGCTGAGCTTGGATGAGATCGGCCGCATTCGACACACCAACGTCGAATCGGTCCTTTGCCTGGCGCAGGCCCTCGACGGCCAAGGCTTGATTTTCCAGGGAGACTTCGACGCTCTTGCTGGCAGCTGTCAAATCCAGAAGGGCCGTCCGGACATCGAATACTGCCCTTGCCCGCGTGTCCGCGAACTCGGCTCTCCGCCGGTCGGCAGTTGCCTTTGCGTCCAGGACATCCGCCTCGATTCGCCTCCCAGTAAAGATAGGCACTGAGATTCTCCCCTCGACGTCATAGTCTCGATAGGGGTGTCCATAGGTGATGCCTGTTTCGCCGCCATTGGCGAGTATCTCCACCTTCGGCAACCGCTGTGCTCGTTCCGCCTTCACACTCTGTTCAGCTGCATCAAGGCGCGCCCTCGCAGCTCGTAAGTCTTGGCGCTTTTCTGAGGCTTTTGATAGCAGCTCCGCCTGATCGGCGGACGGGGTTTCAAGGAACCTCAACCCATCCGTCAAGGTGAACTCTTGCTCAATGGGAAGGCCAATGATCCGGGTCAGGGCTAGCTTGTCCTTCTCCAGCGTGGTCGTCGCAAGAGTCACTCGAAGTTCCGCAGAACGCATGGCGACGTGCGCCCTTATCTCGTCGATCTGAGGAGAGAGGTCATGTACCACTCTGCTCGACAGAATGGACTCTATGGTCTTGGCAGTTTCGAATTGTGCCCGCGCGGTTTCCAGCCTTGTTTGACTCGCCGCAACTAGCAGGTAAGAACTGACTGAAGCTAGAACAACGATGTTCCTGGCATCGGCCATCGACGCCGCAGAAGCCTCCATCTCTTTGCTTGCAGCTTTCACCTCATGAAGTGCCTGGAAATCTACAACTTGCTGCTGGAGAGTGGCGTGAGCTGCCTGGTAGTTGTAGCCCTGGACGACATGTGGAACTCCGAGCTTCTCGGTGCCCAAGGCGTCCATCACGAGATTTCTGTAGTCTTCGGTGGACTCGACTCCGATTTGAGGAAGCAATGTCGAGAGTGCGCGGATCCTTGCAGCACGCGACCGCTGATGATCCTGTTCCGAGTCGATGTAACCAAGGTTTGTACGAAGTGCTAAGTCCACTGCGGCGTGTAATGAGAGCTGGAGTACCCCGGGGATTACCAGTCCTGTCGGCACGCTGCCAAGGAAAGGATTCTGCGACTGCACGGCAAACGCGCTTGGGTTGGTGGTGTTCTGACCGGGGTTAAAGGGACGAGGTGTGTCGACCGTATTTTGCGCGGAGTTCCCGTTTCCGGTACTTTGCGTTCGGCCAGTTCTTGTCAAACACACTGCCACACCGAGAGTGACACAGATTGTAAGAACACACGACCACGGAGACCTTTTCATCGGCCCACTCCAGCGATGGCTTGCGGAAGCGCGGCGGAACCCTGTTCGTCCAGAGGACTGCGCGCGGGTGATGGGGCTGGCGCAGGCGCGGAAAGAAGTGGAACGAAGAACACGGTGACCGCGGCCACAAGAGCCATCGTGTAAAACGTATCGGCAAAGCTCAACACCGAACTTTGCTTCCGAACCATCGCGGACAGTGTTCTGTCACTGAGATCTGAAGCTTGACCAAGGACGGAAAGGTTTCGATTAGCAAAGGCGTCGAGGAGCCTCGACGAATGAAAGGACATCCTGCGGTCAATGAGGACCGCCGATAGGGTAACCCCCACGGATGCGCCGAGTTGTCTGCATCCGTAATACATTGCTCGACCGTTCGAAGCCTTCTGGTTGTCGACTGTCGCGAACGCCACAATCCCGAGGGTAGGAACGGATAGACCAACGAATATCCCGTTTAGTGCTAAGGGCAGCCACAGATCTCGATCGGGAGTATCCGTCGTTACGAAGTGCGCAAAGAGGAGTTGCGACGCTATCTCTACTGCGAGGGCGAAAAGAAGTACGCTGGTCCCGCCGATCTTCGCGAATAGAGGGATGATCGAACGGAAGCAGCAAAGGACCAGTACAGAGGCCGCACCGCCTATGCTGAGAAGCAAACCTGTCTGAAGAGCAGAATGAACTTCAAGATTCCGTAGGTACTGGGGGATGACGTAGAGGCTGCCGGCCAGCAGCAACCCTACGAGAAAGCCTAGGATGGCGCCGCCGCGAGCTAAAGAATTGCGAAGGATCGCAAAATCAAGAAGGGGGTGTTTGTTCCAAGAAGAAAGTTGCCACAGCACAAAGATTGAATTTGCAGTAATACCCACCAGAAAAAAGGTGAAAAGTGTCGAAGACTCGAACCAGCCGTCTACCTCGCCGCGGCTCAAGGCGGTTTGCAGACAGACCGCACCGAGAAAAAGAAGCCCTATGCCGAGCGAGTCGAGAGGCTTACGCGAATCCTCCTCCGCCCAGTGATCCGCTCCGTGCCGATTGAACAACCAGGCGGCCGTGAGCATGAAGACAGTTGGCACAACAAACAGGAATCTCCACGAAGCAACATCTGCGAGCCATCCGCATATCACCGGCGACAAGAACCTACCAACAAAGAAGTAGGCGATCGCGTAGCCGACCAGGGGTATAGGACGAACCGCAGGCTCATATTGCTGTGTGAAGAAAACGAATGCACGGACAAGAAATGCTCCTCCCGCGAATCCAGCGATAGCGCGAAAGAGAAGAAAGGTACTCAGGTCGGTACTGAGCGCGCATCCTACCGATGCGACCGCATAAGAAAGGGAGAGAGCTGTGAGGAAATGTCGATTTCCATATTTGAGGGAGAGGCGATCTGACAGAGCGATCGAGACGGCGAACGCAGCCATGTATACCGTTAGAGCCCAACTAGCCTGATCGCTGGAGGCGCTTAGAGTGCCCGTTAGATCGGTAAGGGTCAGACTCACGCCAGAGGTGGTCCAAGTCTCCGCTGCGCTGGCAAGTGTCAGTGCGGCAAGCGTGACAGACCTGCTGAGTTCCCTTCTTTTATCAGCACCAACAGTCCCGATTGACGCTGCGTGAGCTGACTGTGTCATCGTTCGACACTACGTGCTGGCGCGAGACATCTCTTTGTAGAAAGTACCGCATTTTCCCATTTCCAACTCAAAAGCGAATCGATGATCAAGCGCAAGCGATCTTAGGCTGTTCCCGTCAAAGCGTGAGCTTATTTGGGAAGACCAGGGGCGCAGGGAATTCTATGGTCAGATGGTATGCCGCTCCAAATGATCACAATGAGCGTGCGCTCTGAAGGGTAGTGACAGATGAACAGACGAGAGATAGTAACCGGAATGGGTGCCGCCGCAGCCTTGCTCGTATTGCCACCATCCACAAGAGCAAAGGTGGATAAGCACCAACCTGAAAACCTATTGAGTGGGGGGGGAGCATCGCAACCAAAGGGTACGGATTCCATACCCCCCTTCCTAGAACACCGCGTCCCACGAGAAGGCCATTTCCTGTATGCCCGCGAGTACAAGGGGGAGGGACCGACGTTTGTTCTCTTGCACGGCTATCCTGACAATCTGCATATCTACGACCTGCTGATCCCAGTACTCGTCGCTGCTGGCCGTCATGTCGTAGCCTTCGATTTCCTTGGCTTTGGGGCTTCCGACAAACCTGCTGGAGGCGACTATGGCTTTAGACAGCAACTCGGAGATCTACACGCGGTTGTCGACTTCCTCAAACTCAACAGTATCGTGCCGGTCGCCCATGATGCCGGTGGCGTGGCCGCCATCAACTTCACCATGGCGAAACCAAAGTCAATCGCAGGCCTCGTCCTATTGAACACCTTCTATGCAGATGCGCCAACGCTCCGTATACCTGAACTAATCGAACTGTTTTCATTACCCCAGACACGCGCGTTTGGACTAGCTATGGCTTCCGACCCCAAGGAACTCGCTTTCCTTCTAAGGTTTCAGCAGCTCCAGTTTGAAATCGGCGTACCGCAAGCCCAGATCGACGTCATTGACAAGCTGGTACAGCCTCTCATCTTCAATAATTTTGCTCAACAGCCGAGTGCCGGGCCCGCCTTCGCGGCTCTAGCTGCAGACCTTCGTCCCCAGGTCGCTATAAACAATCAGCGAGTCAACAAGCTTGCAGAGTTGGGCATTCCGACAACCATCGTTTGGGGAAAGAGCGACGCGTATCTCAATGTTGGGGTTGCGCAGGATCTTGCCGGCCACTTCAAAGGGGCGACGGTACATCTGCTCGATGCGGGCCATTGGCCACAACTTGATCTGCCAGAAGATGTCGGACGCTACCTTCTAGCAGAGCGGTAGCCGCATCAAGATATCGTCGCCAGCCTGAAGACACAACGCACACTCATCTCGATTGCTAGGCATTCCGATCCGAGCGAATCTCATAGTGCGTGTCATCGAAGTTCCGCGCGATAGAAGGCTGGCGCTCAGTATGACTCATCAATTATCTTGGCATCCGGCCACGAGAAACGGTTGAAGCTTCTTGACGAAATGCGCTACATTTTGTGCTTTTCGCTCATTCTTATTGTCTGAGCTACGATTTGCTCTAAGAGCGATGTAATACTCCTCTCAGCCTCCCCGGGATTCTCGCAATCAAGCCGTATCAAGAAATCCGGACGGAAACAGCGTGAGGCGTCTTCACTCGACTGCAGCATACACAATGTGCGCCTTCCTCCGTATCCCGAAGGGACGACTGAACAGCAGGTAATTAGTGAGTGAGGCAACGAATGGGACGACCTACCCTGTCGGGAATCAAGCGTCCGCAGGAAACGTCGCCGCGAGGGCTCAACATATGAAGACCGCAAGGTGTCTTCGCCAATTTCCGATCTTGCTCGGCGCATGTTTCGCCTGCTTGAGTTCTTCATCAGGAGCGCAAAGTCCTGACCAATCGCTGCAGCAGCTCTACCATACCGCGTGGACATTTCGAGACGGTGCGCCCATCAGCTGGGATCTCACACAGACCGCAGACGGATACCTTTGGCTCGGCGGGAGAAGCGGGCTGTATCGCTTCGACGGTGTCCGCTTTGAACGTTTCACACCGGTGGCCGGTCCACCGCTGCCAAATACAAACATTCAATCTTTAGACATTACGAATGATGGCTCACTTTGGATCGGATGGAATGTAAAAGGATTGAGTCAACTTAAGGACGGGCGGCTCGTGAACTACGGTGAAGAGTCTGGCCTGTCTAGCGGCACCGTGAATGGTGTTCAGCAAGATGGTCGAGGCCGCATCTGGGCCTTTTCCCCTGAGGGCATGTATCGTTTACAGAATAACCGGTGGCAGCCGCTTGGTTCCGGCATGGGCTACTCTGGTGCGACCTATCCTTACGGTTTTACCGACAGGAATGGAACCATGTGGGTGGGCGCCGGTCGCCGAGATGTGTATGCCCTCTCAAAGTCCGATACCTCGTTCCGTTTGGTTCTCTCCGGAAAGGAGATCGTTTCCATAACCCAAGATGCAAGGGACATTGTCTGGGGGCTAGATTCGAAAGGCACGATGATTGTGCTCGGCTCACCCGATGGTAAACACCAAAGCCGGCCCCTAGGCCTTCCAGGACAAATGCTGAAAGCGCTATTTGATCGGCGAGGTGACCTTTGGATTGCGACAACGACGATGGGCATTGTCAGAATTCGGGACTTCGACCGCTATGGTATCGGGCTCCATAGCGAGAAAGTTGAGAGCCTCTCCCTACCAAATGGAGGGCTATCCGGTGAGACTGTTTATCAAATCTTTGAAGATCATGAAGGTAATATCTGGACCGCAACATCTCGGGGACTTGATCGTCTCCGGAATAGCGCCTTTAGCCTGTTACCAATAGAGAAGGTTCACTCTAAATCAGCTTTGCTAGAAGCTGATAAGGGCAACGTATACATTGCCCATCCGGTCGGGGCACTCAGTCGAGAACCCGAGGCTCTGCCGGCGACGCCGATTATTCCAACTGACCTTAATCTCGCCTATCGCTCTCCTAATGGTCGCACATGGTTCGTCGGCAGGCACTTTCTCTGGCAACAGACCGCACATGGCTTTAGCAAATATCCTCTTCCGATCCTTCCAGAACCTAATCTCCCAGTCGAATCCGTCACTTCCGATGGCGGAAATGGTCTTTGGGTGACGTTTCCAATTCGTAACGGCTTCTTCCATTTTCACGATGGGCTCTGGACTACTTCTGACATCAATCCGGCGTTACCCACGAGAAGCGCCAGGGCTGCCATGACCGATGAACAGGGACGCATCTGGTTCGGCTATAGCTCCAGCAGAGTAGCTATTTTGGAGAAGTCTGGTCACGTAAGTGTGATGACACAAGATGACGACGAGAAAATTGGCAACGTGTTGTCCTTTCACTGCCGGGGCAACCACATCTGGATCGGTGGCGAAAACGGGCTTCGACGTTTTGTCGACGGACACTTTCAAGAAATCGAAGATGCACAAGGAAATCAGTTTCTGGGTTTGTCGGGGATCTCAGAGACGTCAAACGGCGATCTCTGGTTGAATGGTGCCTTCAACATTGTGATGATCCCTGCTTCGGAACTCAACCGCCCGTCGTCGAGTAAATCAATCATGGTGAAGGCTCGCGTCTACGACGTTCTGGACGGCATCACCGCGGGGTCGTCAGGTGAAGATGTGAACCCTACGATCGCTCAAGGTGATAACGGAAAGATGTGGTTCGCGCTTCAAAACGCTGTGGGCATGATAGATCCTGCGCATAGTCCACAAAATAAGGTTGCACCGCCAGTCGCGATCCAATCTCTTACCTCGGATTCAGTCGTCTACTCGGATCTTCGAGCGTTAAAACTGACTCCTGACCCCGATAGCGTGCGCATAGATTACACAGCCTTGAGTCTAACTGTTCCGGAAAGGGTTCAGTTCCGGTACCGCCTTGATGGTTTTGACAAGGATTGGCAGAACGCTGGAACACGCAGGCAAGCGTTCTATACTAAGCTCGGTCCCGGATCCTATCACTTCCATGTCATTGCGGCGAACAACGATGGTCTGTGGAATGAGGCAGGAACAACCTTCTCCTTTATAGTCCCGCCTACTACGGTGGAGTCCCTTTGGTTTCGAATCCTATGTTTTCTCGCAGTTGCATGTGGGATCACTCTAGTTGTTGCCTGGCGATTCAGGACCATGACAGCCCGAATGAAGGCACATCTTTCAGAAAGAATGGTTGAACGCGAAAGGATCGCCCGCGAGTTGCACGACACTCTTCTGCAAGGCTTCCAGGGTCTGGTCCTTAAATTTCAAAATGTAGCAACGCAGATACCTCAGCTTGAACCTGCTCATACCATGATGAACAGTGCTCTTGATCAGGCGGATGAAGTGTTAAAGGAGGGGCGGAACAAAGTTCGGAACCTGCGTGCCGAAGGTTCAGATGTGACAGACTTGGCAGAGGCCTTACGTTTGATCGGCGAAGAACTGCAATCGACCTATCATGTGAAGTTTTTACTTAGTCTCAGGGGTGATCCGCTCGACCTGCACCCTATCGTAAAAGACGAGACTTACTCAATCGGCCGCGAAGCTCTCACAAATGCTTTTGTCCACGCGCACGCGACGACCGTCGAATGCGAGATTACGTTTCAGAGAAGATTTTTTGCCCTTGGGATCCGGGACGACGGAAGCGGAATTGATAGGCAAGTAATAGAATTTGGTCGCGCGGGCCACTGGGGTCTGGGTGGCATGCGCGAACGCGCTCTAAAGATTAGGGCAAAGTTCGGCATTCTGAGTCGCACCGATGAGGGTACGGAGATAACTTTGCGGGTACCCGCTGATTTGGCTTACGTGGATAAGCCAACAGGAGGGTACCTTTCCTTCTTTTGGAGGCGAGTCCGAAGCCGAGGCCCCTTAGATGCAAGCTAATAAGAAGATTACTGTCCTTACTGTTGACGACCATCCGATGATCCGAGAGGGAATCGCAGGTGCGGTTAACTTGGAATCGGATATGACACTCGTCGGAGAGGCAACGAATGGTCAAGAGGCCATTGAAGCCTTCAGAAGGCTCCAACCGGACGTCGCACTCATGGATCTACAGATGCCTGTCATGAGTGGGACGGAAGCTCTCACAGTGATTCGATCTGAGTTTCCTTCGGCACGGATCATTATGCTCACAACTTATGATGGAGATGTACAAGTGGTTCGCGCCTTACGTGCCGGGGCTCAGGGATACTTGCTCAAGAGCATGCTGCGCAAAGAGCTCCTCGAAACCATAAGGATGGTTTATGCCGGCAAACGTTGCATCCCTAGAGAAGTTGCGGAGCGGATCGCGGATAATTTCGATCATGATTCATTGACTCCAAGAGAAATTGCGGTACTCCGATTAGTTTCGAACGGACATTCGAATAAGCTAGTCGGGCAGCAACTATCGATCTCAGAAGACACGGTGAAAAATCACATGGGGAGTATCCTGTCGAAGCTCTCGGCGCAAGATCGAACTCATGCTGTGACGATCGCGATGAGGCGTGGCTTCCTCGACGGATAGTGCATCATCTCGTCTCCGCACCGAGATCGAAGTCTCTCACTTCCCGTTGCGACGTTGCGGCACTTTCTTTTTAGTTAGCGGAGGCGCAGTTTTCAGGAGCGTATCAAAGCTTAGTCTGAAAAAATCATCGATCGGTGTCTTTTTTTGCGAATTCTTCATCAACAGCAACGAGCCAAACCATGCAGCCATCAGGTATCTGGCAAGACTATCCGGATCATGCGAGTGGGCAACTTCCCCACTCACTTGAGCTGCTCGGAGGGAAGCAGAGACCGCAGCAATCCAACGACTAAAGCTCTTTTCAATCAACTTCCCGAAACTCTCTGGCAATGCAGAAGATTCCGCGGTGAAGTTTCCCATAAGGCAGCCGAGAGATATCTTCTGCCGCTCCTGAAACTTA
Source organism: Granulicella sibirica (assembly GCF_004115155.1). Lineage (NCBI taxonomy): Bacteria > Pseudomonadati > Acidobacteriota > Terriglobia > Terriglobales > Acidobacteriaceae > Granulicella > Granulicella sibirica. The sequence continues at coordinate 8,466 of NZ_RDSM01000003.1, read as the reverse complement.
AGAGCTTCCTCAAATTGGCCGCGGAGGCGTGCAATCTCCGATGGCGGAGGTTTCTTCGACCTGGGCGATCCTTGTGCGACGTCGGGTGGCGTGAACACCTTGTCGGCGACGCAAGCATAGAGATCGAGCGCCTCAAGGCCTAAAAGTTCTTTACTCTTAAAATAGTTGTAGAAGGTTCCCTTGGGAACGCCGACCAGATCGACGATGTCTTGTACACTCGTGCCGTTGTATCCGAACTCATAGAATCGGACATACGCTGCCTCTATGATCTTCTCGCGAGTTCCGGTGTTTGCCATGGCACTCCGTTTACAGTGCAATCATAGCGAAGCTGAGGCCACCTGTCGCTGGTCTAGTGCTGGTTGGCTTGAAAACCGACCTGCAACTCGGGTCTGAGAGCTGAATGCACCTTGCCTAACCCCAATCCTTCACGTCTCCCTGGGTCCGAAACCGCTCGATGATTTCGAGCATTTCTCCTACCGGCGAGCCCTTATCGATGCAAGCTGAGAAGAGGCCGCGCACCTCGACCGGCAAGGTATAGGCTCGCCCGCTCAGGAGAACAATCGGAAATGTCGCGTTTGACGCGCGCATTCTGAGCAGCAACTCTCTGCCATTCATCTCAGGCATGTCGTAATCCACGAACGCTAGGTCGACAGCGTCGAAGTCTTGCTTTAAAGCCTCAAACGGTCGATCTGAGATGATCACAGCGTATCCGTTGCTTTCAAGAAGAGTCTGACGGAGCTTAAGACATACAAGATCGTCGTCCACACATAAGATCCGGTGTCCGGCTGATGCGGTGTTCTCTCTTCCGCGCAAAATGAACCTCCAAATGCAAACGAATCTGTGTGCAATCGACTACCGCAACCGTAACTGACATACGCCGAGTTCTCTTGTCGAAGCCATTCGGCTTTTAGCGGAACAGGCCAGAAAGGCGTCCGTGAGGCACGAGGTTCCGACCTCCAACGACTGTTCTGCGAATCTCTGGCGGTTTCGCGTCGTTGGAACCTGTTGCCTGTCAATATATTGGCTGTCGCTGATCGTCGAATCACTCAAAAGGGAGGAAACACCCTAAAGGACCCCCCACGAATGGGTAATTCCTTTTCATGATTCCCGAGTACGACTGGTCGTATTATCAATTGCAGAAGCACATGAAGGCGGTAGCGGACATGAATGACAGACGCAACCCACAGCCCTACAAAAGCGTTCAAGGGAGCCCGCTCCCTTCAATCGCAGACAGCGTGTGTACCGCGCCCACATCAGAGACGCGCGGCAGAACGGCAGTAATACCTCTATTGCCTCACACCCGAACGACAAATGCTTCGGTTGACTACGTTCATCTGCCAAGGCTGGTCGTCACCGTCCATCTCAACCCTGTCCGGGTGCAACAACGGTGGCTGCTTGATGTTTCTGCCGATCCCAAGATCGACACTGCCGAAAACCTCAGTATCGACGCCGACTGGGCACTTTCACCTGAGGTGGCTCATACGTGCGATTCCGTGCAGTTTCATCTTCCACGGACGACGCTCAACGACTTCACCGACGCCAACGGGCTGCCTCGACTCTCCATTGAATGCCATGGGGATTTGAGTGAGTCTCCGGTCTTTGCGCAGCTCACGAGCCTTATCATTCCCTGCATTGAAGCGCCCTCTCTCTTCTCGTCCACCTTCATGAATCACTTCGTGATGCTCTTTTGCTCACATGTGGTTCATCTTTGGAGCTCCCGGTCGAAGGATGAAGAGGTACATCGCGGCGGTCTCTCCACCTGGCAGAGGCGGCGGGCGATGGAGCTCTTGTCAAAGGGAACGTACGACGATGTCAAGCTGGCGGTAATTGCCAAAGAGTGCCGCTTGTCTGTGAGCCATTTCGCGCGGTCCTTCAAGAAAACCTTCGGACTTCCTGTTCACCGCTGGGTTATCGATCAGCGCGTCGATCACGCTAAACAACTCCTTCTCAACTCCAATGAATCTTTGATAGAGATTGCATTCCAAGCCGGATTTTGTGACCAAGCGTCGTTCAATCGAACATTCGCGAAGCTCACTGGCACCAGCCCCGGCCGCTGGCGTAGGGACTTCAAGGTGTAGTCTCCCTCGTTGTGGAGTTTGCATATCGAATGACTCGCTAACGCCTGCGAGCACGGTTGATGAGTTCTTCGACAGCCAGTCTTGCGAAACCACGCGAGCCTGAATCGCGCATGAAGCGCTCCGAGACATGGAAGCTGAAGTAGATACCGCAAAGCTCGAAGACAAACTGCTCCGCGTCAAGATCCTGGCGGAAGTCGTCCATTGCGATGGCTTGGGTAACGAGCTGCCGCAGGTGAGTGCACCAGCGAATTCCTTCCTCTAAGAGAGAATCTCGGACCGAACCTTCACGGTCATCGAATTCGAAAAAGCCCGCTAAGAGTGGAGCGCCGCCTAAGGCCGTCGGACGAGACGCCCACGTCAACCAGTTTGCGATGGTGGCTTCCAATCGAGGGAGCCCTTCGGCGACATTGAGAGCTGGGGACACAACTTCCGTGCGAAAGACACTGCCAATGTGTTTAATCAGCTCCCGGTGAAGTTGCTCTATCGATTTGAAATGAGCAAAGAGGCCACTCTTCGACATTCCTATGTGTTTTGCGAGATTCCCTAATGTCACTCCGGAAAACCCATAGATACAGACGATCTCGAATGCAGCTTGAAGTATGAGCGACCGGGTCCGCTGCTCATTTCGTCTTACAGTCATGCTGGCTCATTTCTTCATCGTTGACAGAAGGTGAACAGCCTCGCAGAGGCTGCTCGATTATCTGCGCCAGGGATGTCTCAATGGCAACCAGATAACGATATGGTGCCGATCAGCCGAATGCTTGGCATATCGCGCTAAGTTTTGTCTGAAGACACCGTCAAAGAAGAAGTTGACATAATCGCTGAATGTCACGGCACGATAAGACGACTGGTCGTATTATTCAGACAGCCCAAGTGTTGCTTGGACTTGGGGTGATTGATGCAGGACTATCACGAATGCGCAAGTTACATTCAGCGGGTTTCTGGAGTAAAAACGGTCCTACAGGGCAAATGGAGCTTGGAAATCCTATGCGCCATGCGAACGGAACCCGTTCGTCTCAGTCGGCTCATGAGGCTCATTCCCAAGGCGTCGAAGAAGGCACTAAGAGCCAATCTTCGATCCTTGGAGTCCGCACGGATCGTTGTGAGAAGGGATTTGAGCGATACCTTGCTTCATGTTGAATACGACTTTGTCGATGACACGAGAGAGACAATCTGGACGATCTTGGATCATCTGGCCGTTTGGGGAAAGATCTTGCAAGCAAGAGCAAAGGTCCCTCCTTCGCAGGCTTGATTGGTGAACCCGACATTGACATTCTGAGGATTGTGCAGACTCGCGTCACTCTGTCGATTGTTTCGAACAATCCTGAAGCTCATTTGCCAAGACGCCTTGAAGCCAGATTCGTAGTCTAGGAAATGACCGACGAGTTCGTCGCTCGAAAGATATAGGGAGTCCTCATGCATAAGGATCTAGACGGTAGAGTCGCGATCGTCACCGGAAGTTCCAAAGGGTTCGGCTCGGCGATCGCAAAGGCGCTGGCAGCCGAAGGGGCGTCAACAGTCGTGAATTATGTTTCAGACAAAACCGGCGCGGAAAAGACTGTGGCCGCAATCACTGCGGCAGGCGGCATCGCGATCGCCCTTCAGGGATCCGTTAGTGACCTGTCGGAGGTGAGGCGGATCTTCGACCAGACGATTGCGGCTTTCGGTAAGGTAGCCATCCTCGTCAATAACGCAGGCGTTTACACGTTTGGTCCTCTCGCGGAGATCGAAGAGGCGGAGTACCGGAGGCAATTCGATACGAATGTCTTGGGAACACTTCTGATGTGCAAGGAAGCTTCCATCCGCTTTGGTGACGCCGGCGGAAGCATCATCAACATCGGCACCGCCGGTACGACCCTCAATCTGCCTGGCACGGTGATGTATACGGCAACCAAAGCAGCCTCCGATTCCATCACCCATGTTCTCGCCAAGGAACTAGGCAGGCGCGGTATCCGAGTGAACTCGGTGAATCCCGGGATTGTGCTGACCGAGGGTGTCAGTGCCTTGGGAATGAATTCTGAGACGGCCTTTGTCGTAGACCTTGTTACCCAAACGCCACTGGGGCGCGCTGGAACGACCCAGGACATTGCGGATGTCGTTACCTTTCTTGCCTCTGACAAATCACGCTGGGTCACCGGGCAGATCATACAAGCTTCGGGCGGCCTGCAGTAGAGCAAACTGGTTGAGCCTCTGGGTCTACGCGCAGACGATCTTACCGAGAGGCAGACTGCCCGGACTTCTTCATGTTCGCTGAATCGATACCCAATTCCAATACGCTCTTTTGAGCTCCTAGAGAGGAAACACAATGAGGGAAAATATCACGAACCGCCCGGAACTTGAAGAAGAACTACAGGCCAAATTGACCGAACAGCACGTTCATCCACCAAAATCACAAGCTCCCAAGCCCGACCCGGAAGTTAGCGAGAAACGTTCGCCCAAAGGCATGCGAGAGAAGGTCGAAACAGTTGAGGTGTCAACCTTCAAACCTAAAGGGTAGCAAGTCGTCACGCTGGAGGAGTGGAAACCATCTAGCGGGACCCTTCGACGGCATGCAGGAGAATGACATGGGAAAGCTCGATGGAAAAGTGGCATTGATCACAGGCGGGACGAGCGGAATCGGCTTTGCGACTGCAAAGGTTTTCGTGGCCGAAGGCGCACAGGTCTATGTAACCGGCCGTCACAAGGACAAAGTTAATGCGGCCGTGACAAAGATCGGCAAAGGCTGCATCGGCGTGCAAGGGAATGTCGCAGATATGGGCGACCTCGATGGCCTCTTCAAGCAAATCGCAGAAGCACACGAACGGCTTGATATTGTGTTTGCAAATGCCGGAACGGCGGAATACGCGCAAATGGGCCAGATCGATGAAGGCCACTTCGAACGCATATTCAACGCAAACGTCAAGGGTTTGCTCTTTAGCGTCCAGAAGGCTCTCCCGCTTATGCGTGAGGGTTCGACGATCGTCCTGACCAGCTCAGTCGTTGGAAGCAAGGGCTTCTCATCCAATTCGGTGTATGCCGCTTCCAAGGCTGCTATACGCTCGTTTGCGCGGACTTGGACCACTGACCTCAGGGATCGCAAAATCCGCGTCAACGTCGTTAGTCCAGGTTCAATCGATACAGAGGGATTCCGGGATTTGGTAGGAAAGTCACCGGTCGGCCAGCAGCGTATGACCAGCTTGGCTAAGGCAGTCCCCATCGGCCGAACCGGGCATCCGGATGAGGTCGCGAAGGCGGTCTTGTTCCTAGCCTCAGATGACAGCAGCTACATCACCGGAGCGGAACTCTTTGTCGATGGTGGTCTAGGCCAGGTTTAGAGTTGACTGGCGCGGCAATATGTATGGCAACAAACGCACCCGCCAATCCCAGCATCATGTTCTCCCCGAGGTCTGTGTTGTGGCTACGCTTCTCCCTTTCAAATTCGCGACAAACGCTCCTTTCGTCATGAGCGCCGCAGGCAGTGAAGGGGAAAGTGCAGAAGGGGGAACGTCTTCTGCCGCGCAGCCGGCGAGCGAGGCCGGTGCTAAGCGGGATGAGGGCCGGGAGAAACCGAAGAGGGTTCTCCCGCCGCGATTAAGAGGCCGGTTAAGAGACAAAGCGGCCCCGGAAGAATCCGGGGCCAGAGTGAACCAGTTTAGGCGGCTTTCTGCTTCTTGGCAGTCGCCGTTTTCTCGGCTGGTTTGACGAGGGTTGGATTGGTTCTTGGCTTACTTGCTTTCTTGGTCCGGGCCTGGGCGGGTGCGAATAGTGCCTCAGCCTCGGAAAGCAGGTCGGGGTCGGTATCGCGCGGTATGGCCAAGTGATCGCTCAATGCAAGGCGCAAGGCGAAGCTGGTTAGCTTGTCGTCTGCGCTGTCGGCGAGAGCAGCGAGTACGATCTCCTGTTCGGTCTGCTCCAAGTTTTCATCGTTCCCCGCGAAATGGCTAGCTACTTCCTCAAGGAAGCTATAGGGGTCGATGTAGACCACCAACCGCAGGAACAAGCGAAGCTGGGGGTGGTGAAAACGGCGGGTGCCTGGTCGAGGATGCGGTCGAAAGTGGCAACCCGAGCCTTGCACTGTTTGTCGCGACGCGCTTGCTCGGCTTCATACTCCTTCTGCTGACGGTCGAACTCGGCTTTGCGCTCCTCCTCTTTGCGCTCCTGTTCGGCTCTATACTCGGCCATCCGTTGCTCGTGCTCGGCTTCGCGCTGTGCTGCCTCCTCTTCCGTCTCCTGTTCGGCGGGGGGAGCCATGACAGGAGGTGGGTCAGCGGCAACACGCGCAACTTCGCGCGGGTTGTGTACCGGGCAATCGGGTTCGATGCAGACCGTGAGCGTGCGCCCGGCATGTTTGCCGAACACGATCAGGGCGGATTTGGTGTGACTGCATGGCGGCTCGGCGTCCGGGTTATCGGGAATGTTGAGTTCGCGGTATTGGTGTTTCTGCAAGGCACCGGGACGCTGCTCCTTCGGCGCTCTCCACGCTGTCTCGATGGTTACAAGCTCAGGCCGCGCGGCAATCTCGCGGTCGATGTGAGCCGTCACCTTCGCTTGGAAGCATGGCGCGTCAAGGCACTGGTCGCCATGCACGTCGGCAAACAGACTGGTATTGAAACCGCTGCGACGCGGGCAGGTGATGCAAGCCCCGGCCTCTGGGTTGAGGGTGGCGTCTTCGAGGTCGAACGGCGCTTCGGCAAGGCTCAGGTAGAGGTTGGCTTGTATCCATGCGCTCAGGTGCTTGGCGGGAAGCAGGTGCGCTTCCTTGTCCTGCCAGTCTTTGCGCCAGCAGTTTTCGAACGCCTCCGTTTGATGCTCTTGGGGTAGACGAGCGATCAGGTTGGCGTGGCTGGCGGTGATGCGCTCGTGCACAAAGGCCTCCGCGACATCGGGGACAAGCTGTAACAGTGATAAGCGCGCATAGATGTGCGCTGCGCTCTTGCCTGATTTGGTGACAAGCGCGGCTACGTCGTAGCCGGGGAGATCTAGGAGACGCTGAAAGCCTTGCGCCTCTTCGTAAGGGTGAACGTCCACACGCTGTGAGTTCTCGACCAGCTGCCACTCCATCGCGGCGGCATCGTCCAGTTCTACGATGCGGGCGGGAAGAGAAAACAGTTCTGCAAGCTGCGCCGCGCGGAAGCGCCTTGCACCTGCGACGATTTCGAATCCGCTAGCGTTCGGGCGGATGGTGATGGGTTGAATCAGACCATGTTGGCGGATCGATTCGGCAAGCTCTTCCAGCTTGTTTTGCTCGAAGGTCTGGCGTGGGTTGGTGGTGGACTCGTGTATCTGGTCAACGGCGATGTATTGGAATGCGCTGCTGTCCTGCATGGTGCCCTCCTTTGGGCTGTGAAGGTTGGGGTTGTGGAGCGCACACGCTGCCCTGTATCCGCTCCGTAGGCGGGGAAACTTGGCTTTTATGCGTGTCGCTGTCGCTGCCGCTCGAAGGCCTCGGCGAAGCCCTGCTGTTGAAGGTTTCTGTCCCACAGCTTGGCGAAGCGTTCATGCTCGGTGTGGAGTAGCGTGTGGTAGCAGTAGTGGGCGTCACGGATGAATCGGCTCCACTGCTCAACGCCTAGATAGTCATTGCGCCAATAGAACGGGTTCAGGTGGGGACCTGCCGCGAATCCCAGCTCGAAACACATCTCCGGGTCACGCATCGCGTCGCCGTTCTGTTCTGCGTAATGACAAACGGACAGAGCGGGCAAACCACACGGGCCGGATTCATCGGTTGCCTCGATTACCAACGCCATGTAAGGCGGGTTTTCGATGCGCAGGTGGAGGCCGTGATGCCAGCCTCCTGCGTCTTTGAGGATGCGGAGAATGGTGTCCATTACGCCGCCTCCTGCAGTTGCTCTTCACCCGTCTCCTGGGCTGCGGTCGTCGCTTCTGCCTCATCCGGCACGGAAGGTTCCAAAGCCGCGAGAATGACGTTGGCGACTTGCTGCACAACCTCCAAGCTCTCGGCCAAGAGAGAAGCATTGCCGTGATAAAGGTTGATGTAGTCCGCTGACGCGCTGCCCGTAACTAGACCAATCGCTTTCCCGACAACGAAGGCGACAGCTTCGGCCTCCGTCTCGCGCACGGTCTTGGTGGTCGCGGTGCGCCGCTCGGCCTTGTGCATCATCTCGTGCGCTTATGTTGAGCACTACATAAGCGCATTTATGTTGTGTTCGCAGTTATGTTGCGTAGCGGGCTCGTTGCCGCTGAACATGCGGGTTCGAGCCCTGCGTACACAACATAACTATTTAGAGTGAGCGGAGGAAAGCGAGCAGCGATGGGTCGTCCTTCCATCGCTGGTTGGTGGTGGGTGTTGTGCTGAAGTCGTTTGAGTGGGCGAGGACTTCGGCCTTACGTTGCAGATCGACCTCGGCGTAGATGTTGGTGGTGTCGATGGAGACATGACCGAGCCATG